>CAIVPW010000198.1 GCA_903907895.1 uncultured Alphaproteobacteria bacterium | reverse complement strand
CGGATCCTGCGGCGCCTCGGCAAGTAGCTCAACCTCGCGAGGAGGCAGGCAGCTACTCCCCCGGCAGGTCGATGCCGAGCCTGCTGCAGCACAGCATCAGCGTGTTCTGCAGCAGGCAGGCGATGGTCATGGGGCCGACGCCCCCGGGTACGGGCGTGATGGCGCCTGCCACCTTCACCGCTTCGTCGTAGGCGACGTCACCGACAATCTTGGATTTGCCGCCGCCGAGGTCGATACGGTTGATGCCGACGTCGATCACGGTGGCGCCGGGCTTGATCCATTCGCCGCGCACCAGCTCGCCCTTGCCGACGGCGGCGACCAGGATGTCGGCGCGGCGGGCAATCGACGCCAAGTCCTTGCTGCGGGAATGCGCGATTGTCACCGTGCAGTTCTCGCGCAACAGAAGCTGCGCGGTCGGTTTGCCGACCGAATTCGAGCGGCCGATCACCACCGCTTCCAATCCAGCCATCTCGCGCCGCGCGAGGCGGATCAGGGCCATACAGCCAAGCGGCGTTGCCGGCACCACGCCGCCGCGCCCGGAGGCAACGAGGCCGGCGTTGAATACGTGGAAGCCGTCGGCGTCCTTGGCCGGATCGACGGCGTCGATCACGCGGAGCGCATCCACCTGCGGCGGCAGCGGCAGCTGCACCAGGAAGCCGTGAATGGCGTCGTCGTTGTTGAAGTCTTCCACCGTGCGCAGCACCTCGGTCTCCGATGCGCTGGCCGGCAGCTTCACTTCGCGTGGAAGGAAGCCGGCTTCGGCCGCGGCCTTCGCCTTGTTGCGCACGTAGATCTGGCTGGCGGGATCGTCGCCCACCAGCAGTACGGCGATGCCGGGCGTGATGCCGCGCTCGCGCTTCAGTCGCGCCACGCGTTTCGCGAGGGACGCGCGAATGCCTGCTGCCAGAGACTTGCCGTCGAGAATTTGTGCTTCAGCCATGCGGGCGGCTCCTAGTGCAGGAAGCGGAAACCGGAATTCCGGTGCCCAGGCGAGCGGCGATCCTGCCCGCGCTTCCCGATGGTTGCCCATCCAAACTCGCCAGTCGCGCGGACGTGGGCTGGTATAGGAGACGGCGCAGGGCCGGGCAAGCTGGTCAAACGCCGAGTGCTGCGTGCAAGCGCTGCGCGAGAGCGGCTCCTTCGCCGCGCACACGAACCATCTTGTGACGGGAAGCCACACCGCGGTCGATCGCGACGGCGCTCTTTGGCACACCGAGGTGCTTGGCGATCAACTCGCACAGTGCCGCGTTTGCGGCGCCCTCGGCCGGCGGCGCGGCAACGCGCGCCTTCAACACTTGTTGCCCGCCTGCACCATCGGCCAGCGGTCCAAGACCGGGTTTGGCGGCACGCGGTTGCAGGTGCACCGCGAGCAGCAGTCCGTCCGCAGTGGCCGTGACGGCCGGCTTCACATCATCGCGGCGTAGAACAACTCGCCGAGCAGTCGGCGCGCGAAGATCAGCAGCAGGATCAGCACCAGCGCCGAGATGTCGACGCCGCCGAGGTTCGGCATGATGCGCCGGATGGGCGCCAGCGCCGGCTCGGTTATGCGGTGGAAGAAGTCGCCGATCATGTAGACGATTCGGTTGTGCATGTTCAGCACACCGAAGGCGACCAGCCAACTCATCACGGCGCTGATGATCAGCGCCCAGATGAACAGATTGATCACTGTGTCGATCAGCCAAAACAACGCTCCCACGGGCGGCTCCTGTGACGGTAGGGCCCCGGCGGGGCGTGTTCTTTATGTAACCATGGCCGGAGCGGGGCACAAGCGAACGCCCGAGAATCGGCGCCAGGGCTCCGGGCAATGTCTCTGGCGGTGGCAAGGTTGACAGGGGAGGGGGCGCTTCTCATTATCCGCCCCGCCAGCCGCCCCCGGCTTTGAGGGGCGTTTCCGGGTCTTGGGGCCGTAGCTCAGCTGGGAGAGCGCGACGTTCGCAATGTCGAGGTCAGGGGTTCGATCCCCCTCGGCTCCACCAGGACCCTCCGTCTAGCCCCTCGGTTCTCTGCACACGCCCGTGCGCGCGCCCGGATACTCATGGCGCTTTCAGCCGGCAGGGGCGGTGGGGGTTGGTAGCTAGCGGCCGGGCTTGGTCAGCAGGTCCAGAGTGACCTGGCGCATGCCGCGCACCATCACGAAGAGAAGGTCGCGCAGGAACGGATCGGCTTCGGCCAGGCGGCTGCGCAGCAGGTGCTCGGGCATCACGATGCACATGGTCTCTTTGACCGCGGTGGCCGAGGCCATGCGCGGCTCGCCGTCCAAAGGTGCCAATTCGCCGAAAATCTCGCCGCCGCCGACGTAGCCGATGACCTTCTCGCCCTTCGGTCCAACCTTGGAAATCTCCACGAGGCCGGATTGGACGATGAATGCGCGGTAGCCGGGGCTGCCTTCGCAGAAGATGACGGTGCCGGCTGGATACCGGATGATTTCGAGATCGGGAGCGCCCTGCGGAGGTTCGATCCGCCTGCTGTAAACGGCTGGGCTCGCCATCGCTCACTACCCTCCGATTCCCGACGTGCAGGAATCACTCGATCCCCAACAACACGGGAATCATCTGGGAGCGCATCCTACGCTGCCGCTTTCGCAAATGCTGTAGCAATTCGCCGAACGCGGGCATCGAACGCGGCACGCGTGCATGGATCACACACGCATGCCGTGCTCTTGGGTGGTATCTGCAACCGTGCGCGCGGCGCGCCTTGGTTAACCGCGATACGAGACGCGCCACACAACTTGGGCGACGTCGTCTGCAATCAACAGGCTGCCGTCTTTGGCGACGACGATGCCGACCGGCCGTCCCCACACTTCGGCAGTGTTGCTGCCGGCGGTCCAGAAACCGGTGGCGAAGTTGATGTACTCGCCGGTCGGTCGGTCGTTGCGGAAAGGCACGCGCACGACCTTGTATCCGGTAGGCTTGCCCGCATTCCACGAACCGTGCAGCGCGACGAACGCGTCGCCACGCATTTCGGCCGGGAATTGGTTGCCGTCGTAGAACGCCAAACCGAGCGGCGCCGAGTGCGCCTGGAACAGCACGTCGGGCACCTTGGACTGCGCGACCAGTTCGGGCCGGCGGGTGCCAAGCGCACCCTTGGCCGGATTCTTGCCAATGTACGAGTAGGGCCAGCCGTAGAAGTCACCCTGCTGCACGCGCGTGAGGTAGTCGGGCACTAGGCCGTCGCCATATCCGTCTCGTTCGTTCACCACGACATAGAGGTCGCTGGTACCGGGGCGGAAGGCGATGCCCACCGGGTTGCGCAGGCCGCCGCCGAACGTGGCCTGCCCGGTGCCGTCGACGTTGAAGCGCTGTACCGAGGCGCGCACCTCTGGCTCCTCGCCCTCGTTGCCGCGGCTGCCGACGGCTACGAACAACCCGCGGCCATCGGGCGAGACGGCGAGATTGCGCGTAAAGTGCCCCGCGCCGTCGCCCAGGGAATTCTGACCGCCGAGGACCTGCGGCTGCGCCGTCGCCTGCAGGTCACCTTCCTTGTACGGCACGCGATACAGGCTGGCGGGGTTCGAGAAGTAGAAGTTCCCTCCCTGGAACGCCATGCCGTGAACCTGGCGCTGGTTTTCGATGAATGGCCTCTTCACCTCTGCCGTGCCGTCTCCATCGGCATCGCGCAGCACCGTTATGCGGCCCGCACTCGGCTCGGCAAGAAACACGTCGCCGTTCGGCGCAACCGCCATCCAGCGCGCGTTGGCGAGGCCATCAGCGAAGACGTTGACCTGAAACCCCGGCGGCACCTGCGGCATGGCGTCGGGCGAGCGCCGAACGGTGCGTGGCGAGTTGTTGGCGGAGGGCGTCGCATTGGGCTGGGGCAGATCGGCTGCGGTGATCCGAAACGACTGCCCGGGCCGCTCGGCTTGTTGGGCGTGCACAGTCAGAGGCATCAGCAGGATGACGGCAGCGAGCGCTGCGCGAAATGGCGTTGGACAAAGGGAGCAGGGCATGGCCGTGCCTTTCTTGTTGTGGGCTTACGCAACTTTCCCAGGGTGGATGGCCGCGAGCGCGGCGATGTTCTGTTCACTCACGGCGGCCACGCGCGCGGCCATGGCGAAGGCGTCCTCGTCATTCCCCGACTGGGTCGCCATGTGGATGCCTTCGCCCAGTGCAAACAGGCTGGTGAGGCCAAGGCTGCCGGATGTGCTTCGCAGATCGTGCGCCTCGCGATGCAGCGCAGCCACGTCACGCGCTGCGAGAGCGGCACCCATGCGCTCGACACGTTCGCGAAGGTCGCTGAGGTACAGGTCGACGAGCTCGCCCGCCTTCACGCCGCCCAAGCGGCGCGTGAGCGCGTCGAGGATCGAGCGATCGATGACCGCCGCCGCGTCGACCTGGCTGGGTGAGCGTGCCGCTGCGGCACCGCGCTCCACCCACATGCCGCGCCAGCGCAGCACCGCGTCGCGCAGCAGATCCGGATCGACCGGCTTCAGCAGGAACTCGTTGATGGCCGAGTGACGCGCCCGATCGTGGTCGGCGGAATCGCCCGATACCGCAATGATGGGAACTTCCCCGCGGGCGCCCGGCAGCGCACGAATGGCGGCCGAGGTCTCGTAGCCATCCAGCTCCGGCAGCTGCAGATCCATGACGATCAGGCCGTAGTCGTTCTTCGCCGCCAACCCGATGGCCGTCACACCGCTCTCCACCACGTCGCACCGGTGACCCATGCGACCAAGGTGCTCCGACAGCAGCCTGCCGTTCACCGCATTGTCGTCTACCACCAGTATCCGCAACCCCGTCCGCACCGCGGGGTTGCGCTGCTCCGGATGCGGATGTTCCGGCAGCGCGACTTCGAACCAGAATGTGCTGCCGGCGTTCACGGCGCTGTCCACGCCGATATCCCCAGCCATCAGGTCAACGAGGTTCTTGCACACGGCCAGCCCCAGGCCGGTGCCGCCGTAGCGCCGTGCGATCGTGGAATCGACTTGGCTGAACTTGCGGAACAGTTTCGGCCGCGCTTCGTCGTCGATTCCAATGCCGGTGTCGCGCACTTCGAAGCGCACTTTGACAACGTCGTTCTTGCGTTCGAGCACCCGAGCCCGCACTACGACCTCGCCCTGTTCGGTGAACTTGACGGCGTTGCTGATCAGATTCAGCAGAATCTGGCGCAACCTGCCTGGGTCTCCTACCAAGACCGGCGGCAACTGGGGATCGGGTTCCCACCTGAGCACGAGGCCTTTGGCGCGCGCGCGCGCGTCCGTCATGCGCAGAGCGCTCTGCACCATCGCCGCCGGCGTGAATTCGAGCTGCTCAAGTTCCAGCCGGCCCGCCTCGAGCTTGGAGAAGTCGAGAATGTCCGTGACGATCTCCAGCAACGCTTGCGCAGATTCCTGCGCTGTCTGCCCGAAGTCCCGCTGCTGGTCGTTGAGTTCGCTGTCGAGCAGCAGTCCGATCATGCCGAGAATGCCGTTCAGCGGCGTGCGGATCTCGTGGCTGATGGTGGCAACGAACTCCGACTTGGCGCGATTGGCCGCCTCGGCCTGGTTGCGCGCCTCGACCAGTTCGCGGCGCAAACGCTGCGCGTCTGTGGCGTCGGTCAGGATGCCTACGACCGAGCCGTCCGGCTGCCCGGCGGCCGACAATGCAAACACGCGCACATCGGATGGCGCGCGCACGCGGAACGACACCGCCAACGCCGACGACCGCGCTTGGTGCAGCGCATCCCGCACCGCAGCGCGATCGCCGACCTCGATCAAGGCCAAAAATCCGGAGCGAGACAGCGCCCGTGGCGCCAGTCCCGCCTGCTGCCAGAAGTGGGGACCGACCTCGACCCGGTCGTTGACCGCGTCCCAATGCAGCCAGGATTGCCCCGCCGCGAACAAGGCTTTCTCCAGCATCTGCTGCATATGCAGGTCGGCGGCAGTCTGAGAGACGCTCATCAATAGATCAAACTCCCCGCCGCCCCCGCCCGCAAGCACGGCTGGGATCGATCGGCCGTTGCGGCCGAAGGCCGCCAGGCCCTATAGCGATGCGAATGGCGAGCCAAGCGTCGAAACGCATTTTGGTGGTGACCCACGAGGCCGGTGCCTCCTGTGGCCGCGTCGGCGCCGCGCTGACCGCCGGCGGCTATGATCTGGTGTGCTGCCGACCCTTCGTCGGCGAAGCGTTGCCGGCGGCCGTGCAGGACTACGCCGGCGTCATCGTCCTCGGCGGCAGGATGAGCTCGAACGACGAGCACCTCGACTACATCCGCGCCGAGCTTCAGTGGATTCCGGCAGTGCTTTCGGCGGGGAAGCCCTATCTGGGCATCTGTCTCGGCGCCCAATTGCTGGCCCGCGTGTTGGGGGCCGGAGTGGCGCGGCACCCCCACGGACTGCATGAGATCGGGTTCACCCGCATTCGCCCAACGGCGGCGGGGCTTGGTCATTTCCCTTCCCCCATGCACTTCTATCAGTGGCACGGCGAGGGCTTTGACGTGCCGCGGGGAGCCGAACTGCTGGCCGCCGGCGACGTGTTCGCCAACCAGGCATTCCGCTTTGGCAAGGCGTTCGGACTGCAGTTCCATCCGGAGGTGACGGAGAGCATCCTGGAGCGCTGGACGCGTGACGGTCGCGACCTTGAGTTGCCCGGGGCGATCCGCGATCGCGACGCACACTTCGAAGGATCGCGCCGCTACGATGGCGCGATCGCCGCGTGGCTTGGGCAGTTCCTGGACGACTGGGTGGGCCTAGAGCGGGCCGCCGTCTAGAGTATGCGTACCGCGGAGTGCACCAGCACCTTGGCGATGTTGGGGCCACCGACGACTTGGTCGGTCACCTTCTGCAGCTGCTCGACCAGGTAGTCGAGGTCGGGGACCCGATCCGCAGCGCGCGACGTGTACTCATTGATGGCCGAGACATAGCCGTCTTGCAGGCGCGGCTTCAGGCTTTCGATGCGGGCGGTGGCGGCCTTCTGAACGACGTCGAGCCGCAAATCCAGCGAGAAGCGCCCGCGCGCCGTGCCCCGGTCGAACACGGTCAGGTTCAGTGGCTCCAGCTTCACGAACACGGGCGACTTAGGGTCCACCTTCCCGTGGGCGCCGCCGGTGTCTGCGGCGAGGGCGGGCGCCGTCAAAATGATCCCTGCTGCCACGATGAGGGCGCTGGCGGCTCGGTACACTCGCTGCTTCAAATTCATCACCAGCGCAGCCTAGCACGGTGGGCACGGAAAGCGTGACCCCCGGGCCAACTTGCAGTACAGGCATTTCCCATGAACGACACGATTCCAGCGCGGGTGGCGGAAGAAGTCATCGCCGCCGGCGCCTTCGTCGCCGCCAGGGGATGGACGCCTGCCACTGCGGGCAATCTCTCGGCGCGGATCGACGGCAGTTCGATGGCGATTACCGCCTCTGGAGTGGACAAAGGCCAGCTGCGCTCGGCAGACGTACTGGCGTTCGACCTCGCCGCCAACCGGGTCCGCGGACCGCGGCCGTCGTCGGCGGAAACGGCGCTGCATGTAGAGCGATACAACGCCGATCCCGCGATCGGCGCGGTAGTCCATGTACATGCCAAAAGCGCCACGGTGGTCTCGATGCTGCGGGGTATCGGCAGCGAGATGCGCTTCGAGGGCTACGAGCTCGTGAAGGCACTTTCCGGCATCAAGACCCATGAAATCGGCGTCACCGTCCCTATATTCGCCAACACCCAGGACATGGACGGGCTGGCGAAAGACGTGCGCGCCCGCCTCTCGGGTGCTGCGCCATGCTTTGGCTATCTTCTCGCCGGGCACGGCCTGTACGCGTGGGGCGCGACCATGGGTGACGCACTGCGCCATACCGAGGCGCTGGAGTTCTTGCTCAGCTGCGAGCTGGAGCGGCGAAAGGTGGAGCGATGACCGAACTCAGGATTTTCCGCGACGACAAGCCGGCCGCGCCGGAACGCGTGCTGACGGAAGGCAACGCCATCGCGGATGTACTCGGCAAGGAAGGCATCTTGTTTGAGCGCTGGAAGGCCGACGTCGATCTCGCCGCCGGTGATGATCAGGCCAAGGTGCTGAGCGCCTATGCCAAGCAGATCGACAAGCTGAAGCGTGCCAACGGCTACGTCACGGCGGATGTCGTGCGCATGGTTCCCGATGCGCCGAACCGCGCCGACATGCGCAAGAAGTTCTTGAACGAGCACCAGCACTCGGAAGACGAGGTGCGCTTCTTCGTGGAAGGCACGGGCTCGTTCTACTTGCACCTTGGCAAGCGTGTGTACCAGGTGATCTGCGAACGCGACGACCTGCTGTCGGTGCCCGACGGCACCCGGCATTGGTTCGACATGGGCCCCCAGCCGCGCTTTACCGCCATCCGCTTATTCACCAACCCGGAAGGCTGGGTAGCGAACTTCACCGGCGAGACGATCGCCGAGCGCTTCCCGACCTTTGGCGAGTGATTCCGTGACCTCGGCGCCGGGCCACGTCGGTCTCGGCGGCGTGGCGTTGCTCGACATCGAAGGTACGATCACACCGATCGCCTTCGTGAAGGAGACGCTGTTCCCATATGCGCGCCAGCGCATCGCTGGCTACGTCACGGCCAACCAGGGCAGCGCAGCCGTGGCAGCGCAAATCGCCGAGATCGCAAAGCTCACGGGCGGCGCGCGGCCGGATGCGGCGGCGGCGGTGCACGTCCTATTGCAGTGGTCGGACGAGGACCGCAAGGTCACTCCGCTTAAGACGCTGCAGGGCCTGATCTGGCGCGCCGGCTACGAGTCGGGGGAGTTGCGAGCGCCTGTATTCCCGGACGCCGTGCAGCAGATGCGCGAATGGAACGCGCGCGGGGTGCCCATCTACATCTACTCGTCGGGCTCGGTTGCGGCGCAAAAGCTGCTCCTCCGCTACTCCGACCAGGGCGATCTGCTCCCGTTGTGCGCCGGCTACTTCGACACGGCGGTAGGCCCCAAGGTGGAAGCCTCGTCGTACGAGCAGATCGCCACGGAGGTCGGCAACGAGCCTTCCGGCTTCACGTTCTTCTCGGACCATGTTGGCGAGGTCGCGGCGGCGCGACGCGCCGGCATGGGTGCTGTGCGCCTGGAACGTCCCGGCGAAGTCCCTCCCACGGCGGACCCCTGGGACGGTCCTGTCCTACGCGGCTTCGGTGGCCAATAGGCGGCTTGCCGGCCAAGGCGAAGGCCGTAGGATGCGCGCGATGATTGGCGCCGTCAGAATCGCACTCCTTCTCGTCGTTGTATCGTCGGCCGCGTTGGCGCAAGGGGTGGGGCCAGCAGACGACAAGGCTGCGGTAGGCAACGCGAGGATCGTCGATAACGACATTCTCGAGGTTGGCGGCCAGCGCTTTCACCTCTTTGGCATCGATGCGCCGGAGCAGGAGCAGAGCTGCTTCCTGAACGGCCGGCCCTGGACGTGCGGGGCCGTTGCATACCGTGAGATGGAGAAGATTCTGTTCGAGGAGGGAGGGCAGGTCGTCTGCACCCTGCGCGATGCGATCGACACGAAGCGTCCTGCCGCTCGCTTCGCGACGTGCGTGATCAACGGCAAGGATATTGCCGACCTCATGGTCCGGCGCGGCATGGCCGCGGCACAGCCCGCTCAGTCCAAGGACTACCTTGAGGCGGAGAAGGCTGCCGAACGGGCCGGAATCGGCATCTGGCAGGGTCCGTTCATCCCGCCCTGGGAGTACCGGGAACGCCCGCGCTGAGCGCCGGATTCCTGCGGATTTGCACGCTTTGCGCGCGCCCCGGCGCTGCTTGATTCAGTCCAAGGTTCCACACTATGGTGTCCCACAGTTTTCGGCGGGGTACCGGCGCGGGGTCATCTTCCACTCCACCGCGCAGCACTTGGGTGGGCAAAAAAATCATGAGCACTTCTGAACTTGCTGGCGGCGAGCGTTCCGGGCCGCGCGTGATTGTCACGCCGTTTGAGGTTCGTGACTACATGCTGCTGCTGCGCTGGCTGATCGTTGCCGCGCTGGTCGTCGTCGCATTCTTCGCCGTGTTCCAGCTCGGCCTGATCCGCACGATGATCGAGGTCGATCGCACCTACTTGTCCAGCTTGGTCACGCTGATCTTCTTCGGCGCCACCATTCACTGTGGCATCTCGACTGTCGGCACGTCGCGCGAGTTGAATGCCGCCCGCCGCGTTGCCCGCACGATCCGCAAGAGCCCCACCAACTTCCGTATCACCGAGAACGGCGACGTTTCCGTCAGCGACGGCACGCTCCTGCCGCGCGGCGTAATGACTGATCACATCCGCAACGTGATCATCAAGGCGCGCAACCCGACCGGCGAGCCGCTCGACCACTCGCTGCTGATGCACGCGATGGCGGACCAGTTGCGCAGCCGTCTGCAGGTTGGCGTGTTCATCGTCGACGCACTGCCCAAGGTCGGTCTCGTCGGCACGGTTATCGGATTCATTCTGATGCTGGCGCCGATCCGCGGCATCGACAGCTTCGATCCGCTCACGCTGCGCGCGGCGATGGCCGATATGTCGAGCGGCATGGCGACCGCGTTGTCCGTGACGCTGACCGCCTTGATCGGTTCGATCATCCTGAAGCTCCAGTATTACTTCTTGGAAATCGGCACCATCGAGCTGCACTCCACCATTGCCGAGACGACCGACATGTACGTCGTGCCGGCCCTGCAGGCCGAAACGCGCTAACGAACATCGTTCGCGCGGGCCTGGGGAGGCTGCAGCCATGAAGTCATCGGACGGATTCTTTTACGAAGGTGAAGTCTTCTATCCGTTCCAGGACATGCTCTTTAATGCCCTGTTGAGCTTCACCTTCATGTTCCTGATCGCCTTCATGTTGATCAACCCGTCGGCACAGACGGGCAAGATCGACCCGAAGGCGGAAGTCCTGATCACCATGAAGTGGCCGGACAACCACCCGGACGATGTCGACCTCTACGTCGAAGATCCGAACGGCGGCGTGGTCTGGTACCACACCAAAGAAGCCGGTCTGATGCACCTCGACCGTGACGACCGCGGCAACTACCGCGATCAGATCATCATGGGCGAGCGCCGCATCAACAACCCGCTCAACCAGGAGACGGTGACCATTCGCGGCATCGTCCCCGGCGAGTACGTCATCAACGTGCACCACTACCTCGCCAACGGCACCGATCCGCTGCCGGTCGAGGTCAAGGTAGAAAAGCTGAATCCGCAGGTGGCGCTGGTGTTCTACACCACGCTACAGCTCGACCATAAAGGCCAGGAGCTCACCGCCGTCCGATTTACGATGGACGAAAAGGGAGCCATCACCGACGTAAACCGCCGGCCGAAAACCCTGGTTCGCTCCAGAAAGGGAGCTTGAGGCTGTCATGACACTCGGTTTCGTCGGAGTTATCGCGGCGTACGCCATCGTCGCCGTGCTTCTGCTCAGCCTCAATGTTGCGCCGCGGTGGGCGTGGTGGGTCAAGGCGACCGCCATCATCATCACGTCCGCCTTCTTCGTCATTTCGTACTACTCGATGATCGATCTGATGGGCTGGCCGGTGAAGGCCCGCCTGCCGGGGAAGTTCCAGATGCTGTGGGCGAAGGTCAATGAGCCCGACAAGCTGCTGAACTCGCCGGGCGCGATCTACATGTGGGTCGAGGCGCTCGACGCCAACAACATTCCGACCGGGCTGCCGCGCGCGTACCGCTTGCCGTACACGCAGCCGCTTGAGACCGGCATTGAGAACGCGCTCGACATGATTGCGGCCGGCCAGGAAGTGGGCGGTACGGCAGACATGATGGATGAACAAGAGCAGCGCCGCGGTCAGGACGAGCAGCAGATGGCGCAGCTGCAACAGAACCAGGCCGACGCCGGCTACACCGATCCGGCCGAATTGCGGGTCGAGAACATGGTGCTGACGCTTGGTGCCCTGCAGAACGTCGCGCTGCCTGACAAGGAATTCATCGGCGGCGCCAACTGACCTTTCACCCCGCACCGCGCAGGCCTGCAACACCTGCGCGGGGTCCAAGAATGAACACCAAGGCCGCCTTCGGGCGGCCTTTTTGTTTGTCACTCGTCTTGCTTACTACTCCTTCAATCCCTGCAGCGCCTTCATGTAGCCGGCGATGTCGGCATTGCGCATGTACTCAAGGATGTACTCGCGCTGCTCGTCGTTCGGAACTTGGAAGTCCATTTTGGTGGCGGGAATCCAAGCGCGTGGATTGCGCAGCCATTTTTCCAGGGTAGTTTCGGTCCACACGATGCCGGACCTCGTGAGTTCAGGCGAATACTCGAAGCCCACCGCGGTGGCCGCTGGGCGTCCGAAGACGCCCCACAGGTTCGGGCCCTTCTTTCCGTGTGGAGCTCCCGCTTCAAACGTGTGGCATTCGCGGCACTCGCCGAACAGAACTTCGCCCGGATCCATGCCGAAGTATTGTGCCTGAGCAGGCTGATCCCCTGCGGCGCACAGAGCGAGCGCAGCCGCGACCGCACACAGCACCGTGATCCTGCGGAAACCGGTCATCATTGGGATACGCTAGCGCGAACGCTCGAGCGAACGCCATGCACTCCTGCCGCCTCCTGTGTCTGTTCGCGTTGATCCTGGCCGGCCCCGTCCAGGCGCAGGACCTGCGCGCCCGCGTCTCGCCGGCTTTGGTCCAGCAGGTGTTCCCGGGCGCGGAAGAGGTGGGACCACCCGCGGGCACGCCCCCGGCAGCACCGGTTACGATCGGTGGCAAACTCGCCGGCTATGTGTTCTCGACCCGCGACACCGTGCGATCCACGGGGTACGGCGGCACGCCGATCGACCTACTCGGTGGCATTGACCTCAGCGGTCGCATTACCGGCGCGGCAATTCTCGAAGAGCACGAATCGATCGTCGATCGCGGCGTCGGTCGCGCCGTCATCGAGGTCTTCTTGGCGGGCTTCGCCACCGCAACGCTCAACGATTGGCGTAGCGTACGCGCCGACCAGGCCAAGGGCGCCACCACCAGCGCGCGCCTGATGAAGAGCGGCATGCAGTCGGCTGCACGCCTAGTCGCCAGCGCGCGCTTGCCGCCGCCTCCGGTGCAGCACCCTACCCTGGACCGCAGCCGCTTCGAACAGACGGATTGGACCGCCCTGCTGCAAAGCGGCGCCATCGTGCATCGAATTGTTGCTGCGCGCGCGGTAGCGGATGCATTCGCCCGCGCGGGTTCCGCACCGCTACACGTGTTCCCGGAGAACGAGGCATTCCTCGATGTGTACGTCGCCCTAGTGACGCCGCCGGCCATTGGCGCAAACGTTCTCGGATTGCAGCGCTTCAACGAATCAATCGACCGCCAGGGCGACGAGGGGCTCACGATCTGGATATCGAGCGTCGGGCAGTTCCCCTACGCCAGCACGCGCGCCAATCAGCTGCCAACCGGGTTCTTCGAGGACACCGTGCGCATCGCTCAGGACGGACGCGCCATCGCGTTGCGCCCATCCATGTTCCGTTCGGTGCGCGCGCTCGGCGGGGGCAACGAACTCAATGAGCGCGATGCCGCTCTGGTGTTCTTGCCGCCCGAGGCGGCCCTCGATCCGTTGCGGCCGTGGACACTGGAGATCCTCGTTCCGGGCCGCACTGCTGGCGGCGAGGCGCACACCATGACGTTCGCAATCCCCTACGCGCTCCCGCCTGCGCACGTGCTGCGGCCCGCCGAGCCCATGGCGGAGCCGCCGCCGTGGGCGGAGGCCTGGGCGCAGCACCGCATCGACCTGGCGCTGCTGACAATCCTGCTCGCGGCGGTGACGGCCGTTTTCCTGATGCAGCAGCCGCTGACCGAACGTCCGCACCTCTATCGCGTCACGCGCCTCGCTCTGCTCAGCGTGACGCTGGGGTGGCTCGGCTGGTGGGCGGGGGCACAGTTCTCCATCGTCAACATCCTTGCACTTGTGCAGGCGCCGTTCGTGCATACGCCACTGGCGGCGTTCCTGATGGAGCCGCTGATGCTCGTGCTGACGGTGTACGTTGCGGTCGCTGTCCTGCTGCTGGGGCGCGGCGTGTTCTGCGGGTGGCTGTGCCCGTTCGGCGCGCTGCAGGAGCTATCGAACCGTGTTGCGCATGCCCTCGGCTTGCCCCAACTGCGCGTTCCGGTGGTCGTGCAGGAGCGTGCGTCGGCCATCAAGTACATCGCCGCGGTCGCCGTGATCGGTGTGGCGTTGGTGGACGCCAGTGCTGCGGAGCAAGTGACGGAGATCGAGCCGTTCAAGACGGCCATCAGTGCGCACTTCCTGCGCGCCGCACCGTATCTCGCGTATGCGCTGGCCCTATTGGCGGTGGGACTGTTCGTCGAACGCTTCTATTGCCGTTTCTTGTGTCCCCTCGGAGCGACCCTTGCCGTCCTAGGCCGGCTCCGCGTGCTTAATTGGCTGCGGCGACGGCCGCAATGCGGCGCCGAATGCCGAATCTGCGAACACGAGTGCCCGGTCGGCGCCATTCGCCCGTCCGGTGCCATCGACATGAACGAATGCCTGCAGTGCCTGGACTGCCAGGTCGCTTACCACGACGACGCTCGCTGCCCGCCGCTCGTGCGGCGCCGCCAACGGCGCAACCTCATCCCTGCATAAGCTCTCACTCCGAAGCCGACTCCGACCGCGTCATAACCCGTTGATCTAACGGGAATTTTTGAGCCATTTCACACTCTATGGCTCGTATAGGTGGCGGTCGGAGCCCCCTGTCGGCACTTTCGCCGCACTGGCTTTCGTTGGGAGGTTCATCACCATGTCGATTCGCAAGCGCGGCCTTGCCGCCCTCGCGGGCGCTGCCGTAGCCCTCGCCCTGTCGAGCGCGGCGCTGTCGGCCGATCAAAAAGGTTGGGCTCCGGGCCCGGCCAACTGGAAAGGCGACCTGTCGCCGATCACCGCGGCGGACTGGAACTACGATCGCGCCGCGCACCTCTTGTCGCGCGCCGGCTTCGGCGGCACGCCGGAGGAAATCCAGCGTCTCGCGGACATGACGCCCGATCGCGCCGTTCGCTCGCTGGTCTACTACGAGACCATCCCGAACCCGAAGATGCAGCCGTTCATCGAGTCGGGCCTGTGGGATCCTACGCTGACGTACTTCCCGGATAGCCGCCCGGCCGCTACCGACAAGGCGATCAAGGACGGCGGCAACCTCGGCGTGATGAATCGCCCCGAGGGCAACCGTCCAGTCCAGCCGACGTCGGACCGCTTCTTCTACTGGCTGCGCGCCACGATGCTCGAGACGCGCCGCGTAGGCTACTGGTGGGCCGAGCGCATGCTCGACACCACGCACCCGCTTGAGGAGAAGATGGCTCTGTTCTGGCATGGCCATTTCGCCACGCATGAGAACAAGGTCCGCGACTACCGCAAGATGATCCAGCAGGTGGAGTTGTTTGAGAAGTATGCCACCGGCAACTTCTCGCAGCTTGCCGTCGCAGTCGCCCAGAACCCGGCGATGCTCTACTTCCTCGATGCCGGCGTGAACGTGAAGGGCGCCGCGAACGAGAACTTTGCCCGAGAGGTGATGGAGCTCTTCACCATGGGCGTCGGGAACTACCAGGAAAAGGACGTGCGTGAAGCCGCGCGTGCCTTCACCGGCTGGAACTTCGACAACCTCGACTTCGTCGTCGACAAGGACAAGCACGACGACGGTGTGAAGACGTTCCTCGGCAAGACCGGGAACTTGAACGGCGTGGACGTGCTCAAGATCATCATGGAGCAGCCCGTCACCGCCGAGTACATCGGCGGCAAGGTCTACAACTACTTCGTGCGCGACGACCTCTCGCCCGAACTGCGCAAGCAGCTAGGCAACATCCTGCGCGAAAACAACTACGAGATGAAGCCGCTGCTGATGACGATGTTCCTGTCGAAGGACTTCTACAGCGGCGCCACCTACGGCTCGCACATCAAGGGCCCGGTGGAGCATGTCATTGCCATGCTGAAGCAGCTCGGCGTGGAAGACGTACCGGGCGTGCCGGACTTCAACCAGACCACGATCGCGCTGGGTCAGCATCTGCTGAACCCGCCGTCGGTTGCTGGTTGGGCGCAGGGCAAGTCGTGGATCACGCCGGCCCTGCTTCTGGAGCGCGGCAACGTCGCCCGCGACTTCATGTATCCCGACATCGTCAGCTTCAAGGAT
>CAIVPW010000197.1 GCA_903907895.1 uncultured Alphaproteobacteria bacterium | reverse complement strand
TCCTGTGGTCACTGAACCGGCTCATGTTCGAACCGGTTCCTGACGCCAAACGGCGCTGCCGGGTCCTGTACATCTCGCCGCTGAAGGCGCTGGCCGTCGACGTCGAGCGTAACCTGCGGGTGCCGCTGGCCGGGATCTCCACGGTGGCGGCGAGGCACGACCTGCCCTTCCACCCGCCGTCCATCGCGATGCGCACGGGCGACACTCCGGCCACGGAACGCGCCCGGTTCCAGCGTGCGCCTGCCGACATCCTGATTACGACCCCCGAGTCGCTGTTCCTGCTGCTGACGTCGAAGGCGCAAGAGAGCCTGAGATCGGTGGAGACGGTGATCATCGACGAGATTCATGCGCTGGTCTCGACCAAACGCGGCGCGCACCTGGCGTTGTCGCTCGAACGGCTGGAGCGGCTGGTGCCGAAGCCGCTGCAGCGCATCGGGTTGTCGGCGACGCAGCGACCGCTCGAGGAAGTGGCGAAGTTCCTGGGCGGCGCGGTCACCAAGAAGGCAACCACGAAGAACCCGAAGGTCAAATCTTCAAAGACCGATTACACCGATTCGGTCCACTGCGAGTTCGAAGACGAGCACTCGGTCGCCTACCGGCCCGTCACCATCATCGATGCCAGCGCGCCGAAGAAGCTCGCCATCACCGTGCAGATGCCGGTCGAAGACATGGCGGCCATGGGCAAGCCAGCAGAGCAACCCCGCGGGCCGGCGTCAGGAGGGCCGGTAGCGCAATCAATCTGGAGCTCCATTCACCCCGCGCTGCTGGCGCTGATCCGTTCGCACCGCTCCACGCTGCTGTTCGTCAACAGCCGGCGCCTGGCCGAACGCCTGGCCGGCGCGTTGAACGAACTGGCCAGCGAAGCGCTGGTGCGGGCGCACCACGGTTCGCTGGCGCGGGCGCAACGCACCGAGATCGAAGACCTGCTCAAGGGTGGACACTTGCGCGCGCTCGTCGCCACGTCGTCGCTCGAGTTGGGCATCGACATGGGCGCCATCGACCTGGTGATCCAGATCGAGGCGCCACCCTCGGTTGCGAGCGGGCTGCAGCGCATCGGCCGCGCCGGGCACTCGATCGACGAGGTCAGCGAGGGGATCATCTTCCCGAAGTTCCGCGGCGACCTGGTGGCGTGCGCGGCGGTGACCGCGGCCATGCGCGCCGGCAAGGTCGAGTCATCACGCTATCCCCGCAATCCCCTCGACGTGCTCGCGCAGCAACTCGTCGCGATGGTGTCGATGGAGTCGTGGCCGGTGGACGACCTGTTTCGCGCGGTGCGATCGGCGGCGCCCTTCGCCGAGTTGAGCCGCGGGATCTTCGACGGCGTACTCGACATGCTGTCGGGCCGTTATCCGTCAGACGACTTCGCCGAACTGCGGCCGCGAGTCACCTGGGACCGCGTCAACGGCGTCGTCACGGGCCGGCAGGGCGCCAAGCGCGTCGCCATTTCGAATGCCGGCACCATTCCGGACCGCGGTCTCTACGGCGTGTTCCTCACGGGCGCCGACAAAGACAAGGCGCGGGTCGGCGAGTTGGACGAAGAGATGGTGTTCGAGGCGCGCGCCGGCGAGACCTTCCTGCTGGGCGCGTCGACCTGGCGAATCGATCAGATCACCCACGACCGCGTGCTCGTATCCCCCGCGCCAGGACAGCCAGGCAAGATGCCGTTCTGGAAGGGCGAGGGACCCGGCCGGCCCGTGGAGCTCGGCATGGCGATCGGCAAATTGGTGCGGGACCTGCGCTCGCGGCCGCGCGCCGAGGCCCTCGCTTCGCTCGAAACGGACCACGGGCTTGATCCCATGGCCTCCGCCAACCTGATGCAGTACCCCGATGATCAGCAGGCGGCAGCCGGTGCCGTGCCGGACGATCGAACCATTGTCATCGAGCAGTCGCGCGATGACCTTGGCGACTGGCGCGTCGCGGTGTTATCGCCACTCGGCAGCCGCGTGCATGCCCCCTGGGCCATGGCGGTGACCGCGCGCATCCAAGACGAAGCCGGTGTCGATGCTGAGGTCATGTGGTCGGACGAAGGCTTCGTCGTCCGCTACCCTGACGGCGAGCGCCTGCCGCACTCGGCACTGCTGCTGCCCGATCCGGATGACGTCGAGCGACTGGTCGTCCGCCAACTTGGCTCGACGGCCATGTTCGCTGCGCGCTTCCGCGAAGCCGCCGGCCGCGCCCTATTGCTGCCCCGCCGCCGCCCGGGCGCCCGCACGCCGCTGTGGCAACTGCGCAAGCGCGCGTCAGACCTGTTGGCAGTGGCGGCGCGTTACGGCTCGTTCCCAATCATCCTCGAGACCTATCGCGAATGCCTGCGCGATATCTTCGACCTGCCGGCGCTCACCGACATCCTCACGCGAGTGCGCAGCCGCAGCATCCGCGTGGTGCACGTGGAATCGGCGAAGCCGTCACCGTTCTCGACTTCCCTGTTGTTCGGCTACGTCGCCAACTACATCTACGACGGGGATGCGCCGCTGGCCGAGCGGCGGGCACAGGCCTTGTCGGTGGACCAGTCACAGCTGCGGGAATTGATCGGCGACACGGAACTGCGCGATCTGCTCGACGGCGGCGCGCTCGAATCACTCGAAGCCGATCTGCAGCACCTGCCGGATCGCTGCCACGCCCGCTCCACCGACGCCGTGCACGATTTACTGTTGCGCCTGGGCGACCTCTCGCGTGGCGAGGTCGCCGCCCGCGGCGTGGCAGGCGCCGCGGCGCCAGCGGTCGCCGAACTCATCAAGACGGGGCGCGCCATCGAGGTGATGGTCGGCGGCGAGC
>CAIVPW010000196.1 GCA_903907895.1 uncultured Alphaproteobacteria bacterium | reverse complement strand
GTGGTGACCGGAAAGGTCGACGCGATGATCACCACCAACTCGCCGTTCCGCAGCGGAATGCTCGCGACGTCGGGCGGCCTGGTGTTCAACGCCGAGAACGATGGCACCGTCTCCGCACGCGACGCCGAAACGCTGGCGCCGTTGTGGAGCTTCAACCTCGGCATGCCGATGTCGGCAGCTCCAATGTCCTACTCGTATAATGGCAAGCAATACATTGCCATCATCGGCGGTGGACATGCGGGCGTGTCCGGCGCAAGCGGCCAGGTGAACAGCGCCGTCGTGGCGGTGTTCAGCCTCTAAGCGCGAAAAGGGAGAGAGGGGGCCCGTGGGTGGGCCCCCTCTCCTTCCGCGTAGGCTGTGCGACGAGCGGCCCACCTTCTTCGTCACGCAGGTCACAAAACGTCCGGTTGTCCGATGCGGGCTTCCCGCAGTCGGCGCAGTCCCATCTTGAGGAATTTATGAGCAAGCTCACGTCCAACGGCATCGCCCTAGCGGCGGCCGCGTTCGCGACTTTTCTGGCCACCGACGCGATGGCACAGAATGCCTCCTATACCGATTTGCAGGCGACGCAGGGCGGCGCCATGTACGCGGCGGATTGCGCGCGCTGCCACGGTGCGCAGCTGCAGGGCGCCGAAGGGCCCGCGCTCAAGGGCGCCCAGTTCGACGGAGTATGGCGCGGCGGTCCGGTAAAGGACCTGTTCGCCTTCATCCGCGAGTTCATGCCCGCCGACAAGCCGAACAGCCTGAAGGATGGCGATGCCGCGATTCTGACGGCCTTCATCCTGAAGGAGAACGGCGTGCCGGCCGGAACGCAGGCGATGGCCGTCAATCCTCCGGGCAACATCCCCGCGAAGTAAGATGCGCCTCGCTCCACTCCTCATTTGCTTGGCCACCTTCGCAGTGGCGATGCCGGCCTTCGCGCAGATCGGAACACTGCGCGAGGGCGGCCGGCCGCAGATCTGGGACGTGCGCCTTGGCAGCCCTGTCCGCGATCTGCCGGTCGCCGATTGGGTCGATCCGGCGTGCGGCACCAACGGCGGCCCGCGCGGCCAACAGATCGAGCTGTTCGAGAACTTCGCGCGTTGCCCGAAAGACCCCGAGACGGGGTTGCACGAAATCTGGTTTTCCTACGACGACGAACTGGAGCTGCTGGCGCGAGCGCTTCACGACGAAACGCAAGTGAACCGCTTCCGCGCCAACATGCTGTTCAGCGTGCCGGCGATCTTGTCCCTGCTCGTGGACGACAGCGGGCTCATCCAGGGCTACCGCATCATCAGCGATACCCGCGCGCCACCCATCATTCGCATGACGGCGCACAACGTCGCGCGCACGCTAAAGGCCATGATGCGGGTCGATGAAGCGAACTGCGTCAACCGGCCGCCGGCCGAGGGTGAGCGGCCGTTCGAGGGCGTCCTGGTCAAGGAAATCTGCCGGCAGGTGACCGACGACCGGCGCATCACGATCGAATCCCGCGCGTTCCTCAAGCCGGGGCAGAACTTGATCGACCCCTTTACCCAGCAGCCGTTCCCGAACGCGTTCGAGAGCTACTCGAGCATGGAAGTGGTGAATGTGCGCGCGCTGTCGCGTCCCTGACGGAGCGGGCGGCTAGTTCACCATCGTATTGTCGGGCATCAGCGACCGGCTGAATTTCGCCTGCTTGGTTGCATCGTCGGAGAGCTTCGCCGACAGCAGGTCGCATTGGGTGAACGACGCACCCGTCAGGTCCGCATCCTGCAGTTCGACCCGCACCAAGGTGCAGTAGGCGAACACCGCGTTGCCAACCTTCGCTCCGCGCAGGTTCGCATCGGTCCAATCGATCTCTTCGGCCTTGATCCCGGTCAGGTTGGCCCGGTTGAAGTTGGCGCGATTGCCGCTGGTAAAGCCCAGGTTGGCGCCGATCAGACTGGCATCGCTGAAGCGCGCGTCCACAAGATCCGCGGACTCCAGATTGACCCCGTCCATCTTGGCAAGGAGCAGTCGCGCGCTTCCCAGCAGCGACCCGCTGAGGTCGGCGTTGGTGAAGTCGGCGCGGCTGGCGTCGACCATGAAGAAGTAGGTTCTCGTGAACTGCGCGCCGGCGGCTTTTACGAGCGTGAGGTCGGCGGCGTTGAAGTTGACGTCCACGCCGGTGGCCCCGGTCAGGTTCGCGCCGCGCAAATTGGCGCGGTGGAAGGACGTGTGGTCGAGCTTCGCGCCGGAGAGATTGGCGCCCGCCAGGTTGCGCCGCTTCAGGCTCAGGTTTGAGAGATCGCAGCCGGAGCAATCGAGCGAGCGCC
>CAIVPW010000195.1 GCA_903907895.1 uncultured Alphaproteobacteria bacterium | reverse complement strand
GGCGAATGCGCCCAACAGTGCGCCGAAATCCGGGTCGGCCATCAGGTCGACCTGGAACGTGGTGATGGCGGTGAACAGCTCGCGCAGCGTCTCGCCTTCGGCGTAGAACGGATCGGCGGCGGCGGGCGGCGGCTCCACCGCGTGCTCCATGATGCGCGTCAGCGCGGCCAGCGCCGAGGACTGATTCATGAAGTACAGGTAGCCGTCGCCGCCCTGGAAGCTGACTTCCTCCTTCACCGGAATGCCGTTGCGGCGCCAAGCCTCGCGCGATGCCGGCGTGTCGGCATAGTCGAGAGCCTCGGTGAGGTTGGTCGGGTGTGCGCCGCGGCCGACCGATTCACCGTGGGTGTCGAACAGCACCAGTTCGACCCCGGTCATGCCGTTCTCTTTCAGCACGCGGGCGAGGCGCAGCTTCAGGCGCTCGATGGCGGCGCCCGCCGCCATCTGGCCGAGATAGCGGCCGGCATCCGAATAGCCGGTCTGCACGCACAGCCGCCCGCGCTTTTGCACATAGGCGCGGTAGGCGGGAAACGACAGGAGTTGCGCAATGATGCGGTGGCCGTTCTCGAGCGCCTTCTCGGTCTCGAACAGCGGCGAGATGTCGACGCGGTTCTCGACGCCAAACAGACGCGCGTAATAAAGCGCGGTCAGCACCGTGAACGCCGTCTCGCACTCGGCGATGAGGAAGCGGATCGGCGTGTTGCTGTCCACAAACTTCAGCATCTGCGCGACGACCATGAACAGCCGGCGCGCCGAGGCGCGCTCGATCAGCATGGAGCCGAAGTTGATGCTGGCGGTCTGCACCTTGCCCAGCATGTCGTCGATGCGCGAAACGTAGGTGGCGCGATAGCGCGGGTCGTCGGGGTCCGTCTCCATGCCGACGGCCTGGCGGATGGAGTTGTGCAGCTGGCTGGCATTGATGCGCACGTGAACGTGGCTCAGGCCCAGTCCCGTGTTGGCAAGCTCGGCGCGCAGTACGATCAGGCGGCGGGCCAGCGCTGAGGAACGCGAGACGTCGATCGCCTCCTGCAGCACCGCGATGAGCTTGCCGGAGTCGGTCAGGCGCTGCGGCAGGCCTTCGATGATGCGGCGCGAAATCTTGCCGATGCGGGCGCGCACCTCGTGCGGCTCCGCCTCCGAGCGGCCGAACGCGGCGATCTCGTCCTGCACCTCGTGGATGGCGCCCGACAGGCGCGCCGAGATGCGGTCGAGCGCCGCGGCGAGGGCCTGGCCCGCAGGCTCGTGCGAGAGCGCGGCCGAACGGATCGAGGCTACTTCTGCCAGCGTCAGCTTCAGGCGCGAGGCGTGCCCGCGCAGGTGCATGTGCAGCGTGTCGGTCCAGCCGATGTCCGAGCGGCCGTCGAGGTCGTAGCCGACCCACGACGCGACGGTGACGAGACGCGGCGTCAATTGCCGCCACTCCATCGGATACAGCTCCTCCGCCACCTCGAGAATGGAGGCGTAGAGGCGGCGTAATGCGCCGTGCAGGTTGACGATGGCGTCCTGCGAAAGCTCGTGCTCGCGCTCGAGCGTCATGGGCTCCGGCCGGTGCTCGCGCGTGCGGGCGAGCTCGATGCGCTCCTCGCGCGCATCGTCATCGAGCGGTGCGCCGTTCTCGTCGCGGCCGGTGGCCAGGTCGACGAGCGCGTGCATCAGGTCGGCGGAAAGATTGAACGTCGGATGGCCGGTCAGCACCGCGCCGAAGATCTCGCGCTCGACGCGCGCCTTGTATTCCTCGAACGGCACGGTGGCGCCTTCGCCATCGGCCGCCAGGCGGCGCGCCAGACGGCGCAGGGTGTCGATGTTGCGGCGCGGGTCGGTCTCGCCAAGGT
This sequence comes from uncultured Alphaproteobacteria bacterium, assembly GCA_903907895.1. Classification (GTDB taxonomy): domain Bacteria; phylum Pseudomonadota; class Alphaproteobacteria; order UBA2966; family CAIVPW01; genus CAIVPW01. The sequence continues at coordinate 1,286 of CAIVPW010000195.1, read as the reverse complement.
AGCGGGTCAGCCGGCGCGAACGCGTCAGGAACGCCTGCACGGTCAGGAGGTGCAGCGACTCGCCCAGCGTCTCGTACGTCAGCTCGCCGGCTGCGATGCGGCGCGACAGGTCGTGCGCCAGCATCAGTACGGGGTTGCTGAACGGGTCCTTGGCCTCCGAGAGCGAGGCGAGTTCCGCCTTCATCTGTGCGATCAGCTTGGCCGCGTCCGACATGGACGGGACGGTCACTGGGCTGGCGTCGGACGCGCCGGTGCGGCGCGGAGCTGCGGCTACCACGATGCGACTCTTTGGTTTCAGGGTGTTGGGTGCTTCCGGGCCCACAATACGGGCGTCCGCCGATCAAGGGAACCTTGGCCGGCAGCCGCAGTCTAGCGGGCGAACGTATACCCCAGCCACACCGCCGCAAGACAGAGGGCGACGCTGCTGCCCACGTAAAGGGCAGCCTGGAAGGGTTGGCTTTGCGCCAACAGCAAGGTCTGCCCGCTGAAGGCCGAGAAGGTCGTGAATCCGCCGAGGACGCCGACCGCCACGAACGCCTGCAATGCGGTGGGCCCGGGCGGCCGCACCGGCCCGACGAAGGCCAGGAACACGCCGATGGCCAAGGAACCCGTGACGTTCACCGCAAGCGTTCCCCAGGGGAACGGGCCGGGGACAACGCGCAGGATCAGCGAGTCGGCGAGGTAGCGCACCACCGATCCGAGCGCGCCGCCGGCCGCCACCAGGGCAAACGTCGCGGCATTCATGCGCCGCTCCGGGGAGCACGCATAGTCGGCATTGGTTTGGCGATTCGCATCGGCCGACTATGACAAAGTTGCGAAAGGGGCGGTATGGCCTGCGCGTCGCACGGATGGTTAACGCCTTCCCCCCGGCGCCGCGCGCGGTAAGGTCTGCGGCGTGACTGCCTTCGATCTTCGCTACGCGCCGCCGCTCGGCTTGCGCGTCACCGCCTCCATCGTCGCCTTCATCGGCCTGCTGTGGTTTGCCGAGGTGACCCTGACCGGCCGCAGCGTCGCGCCGATGGGGGCCGCCCTGCGCGTACTGCCGCTGGCGCCGCTGGCGCTCGTGCACGCCGTCGGCATCCTGGTGCACGCCTGGGGCACGCGCCTGCAGCCGGTGGCGCAGGCGGCCTCGGGCTGGCTCGTGCTGTTGCTCGGCATGCTGCTCGTTGCCGCGGGCACCGATTCGGCGTTCGTGCAGTTCGATCGCTTCGGCTGGGATGGCCTATCCCGCGGCCACGGCTTTTGGCTCGGCCTGCTGTCGGTTGTGCAGGGGGCGCTCGGCGTCC
>CAIVPW010000194.1 GCA_903907895.1 uncultured Alphaproteobacteria bacterium | reverse complement strand
GGTCACCACCACCGACACGTAGGCGGTGCCCGTAACCGGATTGGTGTACTGCGCGGGGTCGATCTGGCCGTCGGGGCCTAGTTCAAAGTCGGCGATGCGGAGGATGTCGTCCTCGCCGGGGCGCGGCACGGCGCGCGGCGGGCAGCGGGCATCGGCAGGCGCAGCCAGCGCCACCGGCGGCTTTACGGGTGGGCCGAACACCCAATCGCGCAGCCAGGCGTACATGTCGCCGCCGTAGACGGTGGTGCCGGCAACCATCCAGACGCCGGCAATCGCCTTCGTCCAGAACAACGCTTCCCCGAACCGACCGAGCATTACCCTCAACCAAGCGACCCAAACCGGCGCGCCGGTTGTGGGACCGATCGGCGCGTTTCATGTGGGTTTAGCGCTGGTTACCCATGTACTTCCCCTAGCTGGAATGTTCAAACGTTCTACCCATGGTAGCTCTGCGGAGGCACCCCTGGGCATGCCAGGAGATCGCCCCGTTACCCCGGGCGGTCTAGTTGGACGGCGGCTGAGCCCCGTACGGTGCGAGGCGGGCCAGCGGCCCAGCGCGGACGCAGCTGTTCACAATGCCGCAACCATTGGTTGTGATCCTGGGTACGTGCCCCTCAAGGCACCCCCATGGAACAGCGTCGGCAGCGATAGTTGCGGGCGCTGTTTCGTTCTCTAGCGAACGGTGCGGTAGACGATCTCGTGCTGCTCGTCGGGTTCGTTGGCGGCGCGCTCGAGGGATTCGGCGTGACGCAACAGGTGCTCCCGCTCGAGCGGGGAGCTGGTTTCCTCGGCGAGCAGGCGAGCAACGAGAGCACGGCGACGCAGCAAGCGGGGCGATCTAGGCACCGGGCCTTTCTAAGGAACTGCCGGCCACCGCGATATTCGGATCACCACGTACGCAGCCTGGCGCCCCGTGCCATGCGTTGACGCCGCAGTCGTTTGCGGACAGGGGCAAACGGGCCGCCGTGAGATTCTGGGTCAAAAACGCCTGAACATTGCAGGAACAGTGCGGCGCGGATTGCCTTTCCGCTCGCTTCGCCGCATCTAAGCGCCATGAAGTTCCTCGACCAGGCCAAGGTTTACGTCAAAGCGGGCAAAGGTGGCCCCGGCTGCCTATCGTTCCGCCGCGAAAAGAATATCGAGTTCGGGGGCCCCAACGGCGGCAACGGTGGCCGCGGCGGCGACTCGTGGATCCTGTGCGTCGACGGCCTCAACACACTGATCGACTATCGCTACCAGCAGCACTTCAAGGCCCAGAACGGCCGCCCCGGCGAGGGCGCGCTGCGCTCGGGCGCGGACGGCGAGGACGTGGTGCTGCAGGTGCCGCCCGGCACCGAGATCCTCGACTTCGAGACGGAGGAACTGCTTGGCGAGCTCACGCAACCCGGCCAGCGAATGCTGATCGGCAAGGGCGGCGATGGCGGCGTCGGCAACGCGCATTTCAAGACGAGCACCAACCGCGCACCGCGCAAGACCACGCCCGGCTATCCGGGCGAGGAACGCACGCTGCTGCTGCGACTGAAGCTGATTGCAGACGCAGGACTGGTGGGACTGCCCAACGCCGGAAAATCGACGTTCCTTTCCACGGTGACGCGCGCGCGGCCGAAGATCGCCGACTATCCGTTCACGACCCTGTTTCCGGGCTTGGGCGTCGTGCGGCTGGACGAGCGCGAATTCGTGCTCGCCGATCTGCCCGGCCTGATCGAAGGCGCGCACGAAGGCGTGGGACTTGGGGATCGCTTCCTCGGCCACGTCGAGCGCTGCCGCGTGCTGCTGCATCTGGTGGATGCAACCAGCGATACCGTGGCCAAGGACTGGCGCACGGTGCGCAAGGAACTCGCCGCATACGGCGGCGGGCTGACCGACAAGCTTGAGATCGTCGCGCTGTCGAAGTGCGACGCCCTGACGGAAGAAGAGATCACCAAGAAGCGCGCGGCGCTGAAGCGTGCGGCCAAGACCGATGTGCTGACGATTTCGTCGGCAAGCGGGCGCGGCGTGCAGGAAGTGCTGAACCAGCTGCTGCACATCATCCGGCCGCCCGATCCGACGAAGGACGCGGAATCCGATCCGGCAACACCGCGGCCGTGGACGCCGTAAGTGACGCGTTCGCTTAGCTCCGCCAAACGTCTCGTCGTCAAGATCGGCTCGTCGCTGCTGGTGGACGGCAACGCCGGCACCTTGCGCGCGCAGTGGCTGGCGGCGCTGGCCGCAGACGTTGCGCGCTGCGTGCAGCGCGGGCAGGAAGTGGTGCTGGTATCGTCGGGCGCGATTGCGCTTGGGCGCCGGGGCCTGCGCATGCCGAAAGGAGCGCTGCGACTGGAAGAGAAGCAGGCCGCCGCGGCGGCCGGACAAATCCGCCTGGCGCATGCGTACCAGGAGCAATTGGCGAAGTTCGACATCGCGGCGGCACAGGTGCTGCTGACCGGCGACGACACCGAATCACGGCGCCGCTACCTGAATGCGCGCACGACCCTGACGACGCTCTTGGAACTGCGCGCCGTGCCGGTGATCAACGAGAACGATACGGTCGCGACGGAAGAGATTCGCTATGGCGACAACGACCGGCTGGCGGCGCGCGTGGCGCAGATGGTGTCGGCGGACGTGCTGGTGCTCCTGTCGGACGTGGACGGACTCTACGACGCCAATCCGAGCAGCAATCCGGATGCGAAGTGGATTCCGGAAGTCGGCGAAGTGACGCCGGCGATCGTGGCGATGGCCGGCACGACGGCAAGCGTCGACATGGGCACGGGCGGCATGATCACGAAGCTCGCCGCGGCAAAGATCGCCATGGCGGCGGGTTGCCGCATGATCCTGTCGGACGGGCGCGGCGAAGGCCCCTTGAGCCGCATCGAGAGCGGCGGACGCTGCACGTGGTTTGTGCCCAAGGCCAACCCGCGCACGGCACGCAAGAACTGGATCGCCAGCGGCCTGAAGCCGTCGGGCGCGCTGGTGCTGGATGCGGGCGCGGTCGGCGCGCTGGCCAAGGGCAAGAGCCTGCTGCCGGCGGGCGTCACGGGCGTCACGGGCGATTTCCAGCGCGGCGATGCGGTCGTGCTGCAGAGTCCGAACGGACAGGAGATCGGCCGCGGCCTCAGCGCGTACTCTGCGGCAGACGCACGCAGGATCGTCGGCCACAAAAGCGGTGAAATCGAGGGACTGCTCGGTTACCGTGGCCGCGACGAGATGGTCCACCGCGACGATCTGGTCGTAAGCCAAACCCTGACAGAGGTCGCCGGATGACGCCGGTCGCCGCGCGCAAAGACGACGACATTCCGGCGCTGATGCAGCGCATGGGCGCAGCTGCGCGCGCCGCGGCCGGACCGCTCGCACGCGCCACGACCGAGCAGAAGAACAAGGCGCTGACGGTGGCGGCCATGCGGGTCAACGCCGAGCAGCAGGCCATCCTGCGCGCCAATGCGCTCGACCTCGCCGAAGCAAAGGACCTGTCGGACGCCATGTTCGACCGCCTGAAGCTCGATCCCAAGCGCATCGATGCGATCGTGAAGGGGCTGCGCGACGTTGCCGGCCTGCCCGATCCGGTCGGCGAAACGATGGCGGAGTGGACGCGGCCGAACGGCATGAAGATCACGCGTGTGCGCGTGCCGCTCGGCGTCGTCGGCGTGATCTACGAATCGCGGCCGAACGTGACGGCGGATGCAGCGGCGCTGTGCCTCAAGGCCGGCAATCCGGTGATCCTGCGCGGCGGCTCGGAGAGCCTGCACTCGAGTCAGGCGTTGTACGCCTGCCTGCGCGACGGATTGCGCGCAGCCGGACTGCCCGAAGATGCCATCCAGATGGTGCCGACGCGCGACCGCGCCGCCGTGGGCGCGATGCTGACAATGGTCGAGTACATCGACGTGGTGGTGCCACGCGGCGGACGATCGCTGGTCGAGCGCGTGCAGAACGAGAGCCGCGTGCCGGTGTTCGCGCATCTCGAAGGCATCTGCCACACCTACGTGCATGCCAAGGCCGAGCCCCAGATGGCGCGCAAGATGGTGATGAACGCCAAGATGCGGCGCACGGGCATCTGCGGCGCGACGGAAACGCTGCTGGTCGACCGCGCGGTGGCGAAGACGCACCTGCCGCCGATCCTGGACGAATTGGCGAAAGCCGGCTGCGAGCTGCGCGGCGATGCCGAGACGCGCGCCTTGGATGCACGCGTGCTGGCCGCCACCGAGCAGGACTGGCGCACCGAATATCTCGACGCGATCTTGGCCGTGCGCATCGTGGACGGGCTGGACCAGGCGATCGAGCACATCAACACGTTCGGCTCGCACCACACCGATTGCATCGTCACCGAGGATACGGCGGCGGCGGAGCGGTTCATGGCCGAGGTGGACTCGGCCATCACGCTGCACAACGCCTCCACGCAATTCGCCGACGGCGGCGAGTTCGGCATGGGCGCGGAGATCGGCATCTCGACGGGGCGCCTGCACGCCCGCGGGCCGGTGGGCGTCGAGCAGCTCACCACCTACAAGTACAAGGTGCACGGCACCGGTCAGTTGCGGCCTTGAACGCACCTGCTTCTGCACCCGCGCGCGTCGGATTGCTCGGCGGGTCGTTCAATCCGGCGCATTCCGGACATTTACACATCAGCCAGCTGGCACTCGATATCCTGGGCCTCGACGCTGTCTGGTGGCTGGTGTCGCCGCAGAATCCGTTGAAATCCACGGAGGGCATGGCGCCCTTGGGCGAGCGCGTTGCCGGCGCACAGGCGCTGGCGGCTGCGGAGCCGCGCGTGGTGGTGACGGACCTCGAG
>CAIVPW010000193.1 GCA_903907895.1 uncultured Alphaproteobacteria bacterium | reverse complement strand
GGTACTCGCGGGCGCGGCGCACGGCGGCGTCCAGCGCCATGCCTTGGGCCAGTCCGGTGGCGATGCCGCTGGCGAGCGTGCAGCCGGTGCCGTGCGTGTTCGTGCTTTGAATGCGCGGATTTTCTAGGCGGAAGGTGCGCCCGCCCGTGACGAGCAAGTCCACCACCGTCTTGCCTTCCAAATGCCCGCCCTTCATCAGCACGGCCTTTGCGCCAAGCTCAACCAGGGCGCGGCCGGCCTCTTGCACGTCGCGCGGGCCATTGATGGGCTTGCCCCACAAAAGGGCGGCTTCCGGAATGTTCGGCGTTAGCACGGTGGCGCGCGGCAGCAGCTTGTTGCGGATGACGTCAACGGTTTCCGGCTGCACAAGGGGCGCGCCGCCCTTGGCAGCCATCACCGGGTCCACCACCAGCGGCACGTCGGGCGCCAGGCGCGCGATCACGTCCACCACGGTCCACACCACGGCGGGGGAGTGCAGCATGCCCGTCTTGATAGCGTCGGCGCCGATGTCGTTCAGCACGGCTTCCATTTGCTGCGCCACGAACTGGGGCGGCACATCATGGATGGAGTGGACGGTGTGCGTATCCTGCGCCGTGAGCGCCGTGATGGCCGTGGCGGCATAGCCGCCCAGCGCCGTCACCGTCTTGATGTCGGCCTGGATGCCGGCGCCGCCGCCGGAATCCGAGCCGGCGACGATGAGCACGCGTCCCTTCATGGCTCCGTGTGTCGCATCAAACGGGGCCGGGCGCTAGGGCAACGCGCGGCCGTGCGCGGGGTTGCTACGTGGCCCGGCCGGCGCGTTCAACGGCGTGGATGATGTCGTCGAGCAGGGCGGTGACAAGGACTTCGTCTTCGCCCTCCACCATCACGCGGATCAGGGGCTCGGTGCCGGAGGGGCGGACAAGGATGCGGCCCGCATCGCCGAGACGCTGCCTGGCGTTCTCGATCGCCTTTTGCACGTCGGTGTGCTCGTGCAGCCGGCCGCCCTTGTGGCGCACGTTGCGCAGCATCTGCGGCAGCGGCGACCACACGCGGCTTGTCTCGCTGACCGGGCGCTGCTGTTCGACCAGCACGGCAAGCGCCTGCAAGGCCGCGACCAGGCCGTCGCCGGTGGTGCTGTAGTCGGTGAGGATGATGTGGCCCGACTGCTCGCCGCCGACGTTGTAGCCCTTGGCGCGCATCAACTCGACGACATAGCGGTCGCCGACGGCCGTGCGGTGCAGGTCGAGGCCGAGGCTGCGGATGTAGCGCTCGAATCCTAGGTTCGACATCACGGTGGTGACAATGCCGCCCTGGCGGATGCGGCCCTGCCGCAACCAGCGCTCAACGATGAGCGACAGCAGCTGGTCGCCGTCGATCAGCTGGCCTTTCTCGTCGCACATGACGAGGCGGTCGGCGTCGCCATCCAGCGCGATACCGAGGTGCGCGCCCTCGCGCACCACTTCCTCGCACATGCGCGCCGTGTCGGTCGAGCCGCAACCCTGGTTGATGTTGAAGCCGTCGGGCTCCGCGCCGATGGCGATGACATCGGCGCCGAGCTCGTAAAACACTTTCGGTGCGATCGCGTACGCCGCGCCGTTCGCGCAGTCGACGACGATCTTGAAACCGTCGAGGCGCAGGCCTTCGGGGAACGTGCGCTTCACGTATTCGATGTAGCGGCCGGGCGCGTCTTCGAGGCGCGAGGCGCGGCCGAGCTTGTCGGATGCGGCCCGCGTCTGCCCGGTGCCGGCGTCCATGCGCGCCTCGATCTGCTTCTCGACGTCATCGGACAGCTTGTAGCCGTCGGGCCCGAACAGCTTGATGCCGTTGTCCTCGTACGGGTTGTGCGATGCGGAGATGACGACGCCCATGTCGGCGCGCAGGCTGCGCACCAGCATGGCGACGGCGGGTGTCGGCATCGGGCCCACCAGCACCACGTCCATGCCGACCGAAACGAATCCCGACGTCAGCGCGGGTTCCAGCAGGTAGCCGGACAGGCGGGTGTCCTTGCCGATGACGACGCGGTGGCGGTGGTCGCCGCGCGTGAATTGCTGGCCGGCGGCCATGCCGACCTTGAGTGCGATTTCCGCGGTCATGGGCTCGGTGTTGGCCTTGCCGCGGATGCCGTCGGTGCCAAAGTACTTGCGGGACATGGGAACTCGGGTTGGGAACAGGTGAATCCCGTTTAAGCCGGGTTCAGGCCGGAAGCAATCGGGGATCGCCCGCAATTTGTGCCACGGCGAGAGCCTGTCGCGTTTCGGCAACATCATGAACGCGCAGGATCTGGGCCCCCTGGGCGGCTCCCCACTGCGCCGCGGCGACCGAGCCGGGCAGGCGCTTGTCCGCTGCCTCGCCCTGTGAGAAGCGGGCGATGAAGCTCTTGCGCGAGGCACCCAAAAGAACGGGCACCCCAAGGCCATGGAAGATCGCCAGCGACTCGAAGAGGGCGGCGTTGTGGGCGGGCGTCTTGGCAAAGCCGATGCCCGGATCGATCGCCACCTGGTCGCGCCGGATGCCGAACTCTTCGCAGCGCGCGAGGCGGGCCTCCAGGTACTCGTACACGTCGAGTACGATGTCGGCGTAGCGCGGGTCCTTCTGCATGGTGCGCGGGTCGGTGGTGCCGCCGGCGTCCGAGGTGCCGTGCATCAGGACGACGGGGGCCTTCAGGCGCGCGGCCGTATCCAAGCTGCCGTCACCGGCCAGGGCGCCGACATCGTTGATGAGGCGGGCGCCGGAGAACACCGCTTCGCGCATGATGTTGGCATGGCGCGTGTCGATCGACACGGGAATGCCCGCGGCACTGAGCGCGCGCACGACGGGAATCGCGCGGGTGCGCTCTTCGGCTTCCGAGACGGGCGCTGCGCCGGGCCGGGTTGACTCGCCACCGACGTCGAGGATGTCCGCCCCCTCGGCGTGCAGCTGCAGGCCGTGCGCGATCGCCGAGGCCGTGTCGGGCGTCTTGCCCCCGTCGAAGAAGCTGTCCGGCGTCACGTTGACGACGCCCATGATCAGCGGACGGAGGTTGGGATCGAAGCCGGCCCACAGCGTGCGCCGGCGCGTGATCTCTTCGAGTGCCTGGGCGCAGCGGGGATCGTCGCGCACGGCGGCGATCGGCACTATCTGGCGCGCTACGTCGGCCGGCCCTTTGCGGACAATGACCTCGAGGACGCTGAAGGCGTTTGGTCCACCGGCGAGCGGCAGTGCGGCGCCGGCAGCAACCAGCGCGCGCGCGCTCGCGCCGCCGCTCAATGCCAGCGGCCGCAGGAACAGCTTGCCGGACGAAGAAAAGCCCCGCGGCAGTGCCGCGGGGCTTTGGTTCAGGTCAGTCACCGAACGGTATGAACTAGGCGCCGGGCTGAGGCCTCGGCTCCAGTCCGCCCGGGCTCGGACGCGGCTTGCGCGAGCCCGAACCCGTGGTGGGCACGGCGCTGGCGGCGGGTTCATCCGCCACCGGCTCCGGCCGGTTCAACGCTTCGCCGCGCAGGAGACGGTTGATCTCGTCGCCGGTCAGCGTCTCGTACTCGAGCAGCGTCTTGGCCAGCACGTGCAGGTTCTCGAGCTTGGATTCGAGAATGTTGCGCGCGCGCTGGTAGCCTTCTTCGACGATGCGGCGAATTTCGGAGTCGATCATCTCGGCGGTCTTCTCCGAGACGTTCTGCGTCCGCTGTACCGAGTGGCCGAGGAACACTTCTTCCTCGTTCTCGGAGTAGCTCAACGGTCCGAGCGCGTCGGACATGCCGAGCTTGGTCACCATGGTACGCGCCATGCGCGTCGCCATTTCGATGTCCTGGGCGGCACCCGAGGTCACCTTCTCGCGGCCGAAGATCAACTCCTCGGCGATGCGGCCGCCCATGGCGACCGCGATGTCGCCTTCGAGCTTCTCGCGGCTGACCGAGATGCGGTCGTTCTCCGGCAGGCGCATCACCATGCCCAGCGCACGGCCGCGCGGGATGATGGTGGCCTTGTGGATCGGGTCGGATGCTTCGACGAATGCCGCAACGAGGGCGTGGCCGGACTCGTGGTACGCGGTCAGGCGCTTCTCCTTGTCCGACATAACCATCGAACGGCGCTCGGCGCCCATCATGACCTTGTCCTTGGCGGACTCGAACTCCGACATCGTCACCAGGCGGCGGCCCTTACGTGCTGCCAACAGCGCAGCCTCGTTGACGAGGTTGGCGAGGTCGGCGCCCGAGAATCCGGGAGTGCCGCGGGCAATGATCTTCGGCTCGACGTCAGGCGCGAGCGGAACCTTGCGCATATGAATGCGCAGGATCTTTTCGCGGCCGAGAATGTCCGGATTCGGCACAACGACCTGGCGGTCGAAGCGGCCCGGGCGCAACAGCGCCGGGTCCAGCACGTCCGGCCGGTTTGTGGCGGCGATCAGGATCACGCCCTCGTTCGCCTCGAAGCCGTCCATCTCGACGAGCAGCTGGTTCAGCGTCTGCTCGCGTTCGTCGTTGCCGCCGCCGAGGCCGGCGCCACGGTGACGGCCGACGGCGTCGATCTCGTCGATGAAGATGATGCAGGGGGCATTCTTCTTGCCCTGCTCGAACATGTCGCGCACGCGGGACGCACCTACGCCCACGAACATCTCGACGAAGTCCGAGCCGGAAATGGTGAAGAACGGCACGTTGGCTTCGCCCGCGATGGCGCGTGCGAGCAGCGTCTTACCCGTGCCCGGAGGACCGACCAGCAAGGCGCCCTTTGGGATCTTGCCGCCGAGGCGCTGGAAGCGCTGCGGGTCCTTCAGGAAGTCGACGATCTCTTCGAGCTCTTCCTTGGCCTCGTCGATGCCGGCGACGTCGTCGAACGTGACGCGGGTCTGGTTCTCGGTCAAAAGGCGCGCCTTGGACTTGCCAAAGCCCATCGCCTTGCCGCCGCCCGACTGCATCTGGCGCATGAAGAAGATCCACACGCCGATCAGCAACAGGAACGGGAACCAGCCGAGCAGCACGCTCAGGATGGAGGGGCCTTCGGCCGGGGGCTGCGCCGTGATGCGCACGTTCTTCTGCGCCAGGCGGTCGACGAGGGTGGGGTCATTCGGCGCGTAGGTCTTGAACGCACGCCCATCCGCGTAATGGCCGGTGATGTTGTTGCCCTTGATCGTGACGTCGTTGACCTGGCCGTTCTGCACTTCCTGGACGAAGTCCGAGAAGGCGAGCGCTGTCTCAGGTCCGCGCGTCGAGCCGGGGCTGAACATCTGGAAGAGAGCCAGCACCAGCACGCCGATGATGACCCACAGAGCCAGATTTTTTCCGAAACTGCTCACCGCAGGGTACTCCGAGTTGGGGCTGGCCTGATGGGGGTTGGGGCGCTGGGAAAAGAGCAGTCCCCGGGGCGCGCCTCACCTTGCTGGCCGGCAAGCCGGCGAAATAGATGGGTGATAGATAGGCTACCCTGGGGCTTAAACAACTGCAAAGGGCCTCAAGGCCAGGGATTCTGCCGACAACGGCGATACCGAGAAGGCGACGCCGGGTGCCTCAATGCCCAGGTGCGGCACCGCCAGGACCTCGCCATCGGCATACAACGCCGGCACCGCTTGCACGGCGCGATATGGCATGCAACGCGCCGCCCGCCCGCGCACCGCCGCCCAGCCTTGCGGCCCAAGGGCGGCGACCGAGTACCCCAAGCCGCCAGGGCGGCCGCGGCCCAGGGTGACGCGGAAACGATTGTCCCACGGAACAGACTCTCCTGCGGTGATCGGCGTCGTGGGCAGCGACCTCGCTTCCCGGCACACAAGGAAGCGGTCGGGGTGGGCGGCCACGACGCATCCATGCAGGGTGCGGGCGCCGGCGGCATCCCCGCGCAGCCAACGCACCATCGGGTCCAGCGTACGTTGGCTGGGAAAATAGGCGCGCCCGCTGACGTGGCGCAGCACGTGCGCCAGGGTCCGGGCAAAGGCGGCGTCCGGGGCAGCTGGAGCGGTGCGGGAAAGCCAGCAGTAGCCGGCCTCGGCAAACTCGGCGTGGGACAGCAGGATTTCTTCGGCCAGCGCCTCCCGCTCCGCCCGCAGGGCGGCTTCCGCATCGGCCTGCAGGGCGAGGCGGTTCGTCAGTGCGGGTGTCAAGGCCAGTGCCTGGCGCGCCCGCACGCGGGCATAGGCGGGGTTGTCGTTGGAGGAGTCCTCGATCCACTCCTGACCACGTGCGCGTAGCGTTGCCCGCAGGCGGTCGCGTGGCACACGCAGGAGCGGCCGTAACAAACGCACGCCGTCGCGCAGGACGGCTGCGGCCATTCCGGCGCGGCCGTCCGGTCCGCTGCCGCGGGTGGCGCGCAGCAGAACGGTCTCGGCCTGATCGTCGCGGTGGTGCGCCAACAGTAGGTCCCGCACCCCCGAGCGCCGGCACCATCCGGTGAGCAGGGCGTACCGGGCGTCGCGTGCCGCCGCCTGGATGCCCCGCTCCGGCTTGGCGCCGGCCCACTTCAAGATGACGTGAGGGATGTCCCTCGCGGCGAGCCAAGCTCCCACCTGCGCGGCCTCCGATGCCGACTCTGGCCGCAGACCGTGATCCACCGTGAGCGCCGTCAGCGGGCGCCCCTCGACGCGCGCCCAATCGGCCGTGAGTAGGCAAAGGGCGAGGGAATCCGCCCCGCCGGACACCGCGACCGCCAGTGGGCCAGGGGAGGCGAGCGGCCTCAGGCGGCCGGCGAACTCGCCTGCTTCCAGGGCAGCGGTATCGTTCGGGTCAAAGCCTGACCGGTTTGTATGCACCTTGCAGCGCTCAGAGCCGAGGCATAGCGTTGGTGCGCTGAGGGAGTCGTGAGGGCCACACGTTGAGTCCGGTCAGATCCTGGGTCTTGGGTTGCGCCATCGCGTTACTCCCGGCGGCCGGAGGCGCAGCCGGTCTGGACCCGGTTCTCCGGCCCGCTGCCGCTGGCCAGCAACTCGCCCTGCTCACTCTCGACGGACCGGACTACCGGGTCCGTATCCCGAATTTCCACCCCGCCTTCGAGTTCTACCGCGTCACCGATGCCCCCGGCGCGGGTCTCTGCGCGGTACTGGCTTCCACCCGCGGCTACCTTCGCGACGAATACGGCGGTGCGGCGCGCACGGCGTTTGCGCTGGTGCGCGCTCACCTGTCGGAAGAGTACGGGCAGGCCAATGAATTCACCGACACACTCCGGCCGGCGTCCTATTGGAAGGCGCCGAACGAGTGGTCCCGCGCGCTCTATCTGAAGGACCGCGTCTATCAGGCGGAATGGCATGCCCCGGCAGGCCACACCTTGCCGGGCAACGTCACTCACATCGTGCTCGCGGTCCAGGCGATGGATACCAGCCGCCCGTTCATGACGCTGCTGTACCAGTTCGACGATCCGGTTTGCCGCGGCGTCGAACCCCGCACCGAACCATCCCGGCTGCTGACGACGCGCTAGGCGCGTCCGTTCAACCGCAGGCTATGCGGCGCCGCTCGGCGGTCGCCTGGTCGCGCACCGCGGCGGTGGCGGTCGGGAACAACTGCGGCAGGCCCGCGAGCGTGGCACACGCTTCCTGCTTCCGGTCCAGCCGCCCAAGGGACATGCCGAGCTTCAGCATGTTGTCGGCGGCCTTCGGGCCCTGGGGCGCCTTTTGGTAGGCATCGAGGAACGTCTCGGCCGCCTGCTGGTACTGGCCGCGCGCATAGTAGGTCTCACCCAGCCAATAGCGCGCATTGTGCGACAGTTCGTCGCTCGGGTGCCGGGTCAGGAACTCGGTGAACGCGCGCTCCGCCTCGGGAATGCGGAACTGCTGCAACAGGCCGTAGGCGAAGTCGTACTGCACCTTGGGGGTGCCGTTCGGCAGCGCCGTTGCCGGGGTCGCGGCGGGTGGCGGCGCGGCGGCGACCTGGGGTTGCCCCTGCGCGTCGGCGGGCATCACGCCCAGTAGCTGCGTGCCGGCCGGACGGGCACCGACGGTCGTTGGGGGCGCCGTGGCCGGGGCGGGCGCCGGCGCGGCCGCGGCCTGCTGCGGGACCGGTGTGGCTGCCAGGGGCGCCAGCGGCGGTGTCACGGCGGTCTGCTGGCCGGTGCGCATCTGGCTTTCGAGCGCGTTGAGGCGGAAATCGACGTCACCTACGAGCCGGTCGAGGCGGCTGCGCGACTCGGTCACGCCGCGATCGATCCTTTCCAGCGTCCCGACCAGGTTACGCAGCTCTTCTTCGAGCGAGGAGAGGCGTACCTCGAACTGCGCTGCCTGCTGCAGAGCATTGTCGCCGACCGTGGGCGCCCGGGCGGCCGCGGGTGCCGGCGGCGTGCCGCCGCGGCCCTGGTAGTAGTCGCGCTGCAGGATGCTTAGGTCGTCGCGCAGCCGCTGGATCTGCTGCGCCAGCACAGAGATCTGGTTGTCCTGGGCAAATGCCGGGGCGGCGAGCGGCGGCAAGATCGTCAGGAGGACGGCGACGGCCGCCGCGCGCAAGCGAAGGTGCGTCATGGAATGGGGGCTCCGAAGAGGCGTTCGGCGGCTTGGATACGGCTGGGTGTTGGGCATGGCCGATGGTCTGGAAAGCGTATCGCTTTGTCAGCGATCAGGCCGCAAGAAGCGGGCGGATTTGCGGCATGCAGATTGGCTCGCGACAACGAAAAAGGGCACCGGGTAGAACCCGGTGCCCCAATTCTCGATACCCGAGCAGCAAGGCTGCCGCAGGTTACATCGTCGGCGCGCCGGCCGTGATGGTGGTCACGCCACGGCGGTTCTGCGCCCAAGCGGCTTCGTTCGAACCGAGCACCGCCGGACGTTCCTTACCGTAGGAAATCACGGTGATGCGGTTGGCCGGGACGCCCAGCGCCGTCAGCATGTTGACGACCGAGTTCGCGCGGCGCTCGCCGAGCGCGAGGTTGTATTCGCGGGTACCGCGCTCGTCGGCATGGCCCTCGATGGTCACGCGCACGTTCGGGTACTTGCGCAGCCAATCGGCCTGCTTTTGCAGAACCGCACGGCCTTCGGGCTTCACGTCGAACTTGTCGAAGTCGAAGAAGACGCGGTCGCCCACTTCGGTGACGAACTGGTTGATCGAGCCGGGCGTGGCGCCCGCGAGCGTCGGTGCGGGCGGAGCAACACCCGCCAGATTCGGGTTGTTGACGGGGGCCTGGCCGACGCCCTGGGTCGTGCCAGCTCCGGCACCGGCGCCGGCGTTCACCGCGTCGGCGCTCTGGTTCGAACGCGACTGGCAGGCGGTGAGGAGGAGCAAGGCCGCGAACGAGGCCAGGATTTGACGACGCATCAGTCTTCCTTTCGAGCGGTAGGAAAATCCAAGAGATTCAAGGCGAGGGAAATAACCTCGAGCACGCCCACGAGCCCTTACGGGCCGGCGCTGCAATTGCGCGACACCATAGTTGGGGTGTCACAACGCGGCAAGCGCTACCTCTAAAAAAGGTAAAAGACTAACCAAGCGCCGCCGTCAAGGCGACAGCGGCGGTGACCACGCCGGGTCGGAACCCAAGGCGGGGGTAACCACGCGGCGCTCATTACGCCCTGTCAGATCGATCGACCACAACTGGGGCTCGCCGCCGGTGCCGTCGTTATTCTGCCGACCCTGGCGGTAGTACATCAATACCCGGCCGTTGGGGGCCCAGGTCGGGCCCTCGACCAGGAAGCTCTCCGTTAACAAACGCTCACCCGACCCATCGGGGCGCATCACGCCGATGTAGAAGGTGCCCGCCTCGAACTTGGTGAAGGCAATGAGGTCGCCGCGCGGAGACCAGACCGGCGTCGCGTAGCGGCCGGCGCCGGTGCCAAAGCTGATGCGCTTGGCGTCGTTGCCGTCGGCGCGCATGACATACAACTGCTGCGTGCCGCCGCGATCCGAGTTGAACGTGACCTGGCCGCCGTCCGGCGCGTACGACGGCGACGTGTCGATCGCCGGATTGTTCGTGAGCCGGCGCACTTCGCGCGTGTGCAGGTCCATCGTGTAGATGTCGGAGTTGCCCGCCTGCGCAAGACTCATCACCACACGGCGGCCATCGGGCGAAAAGCGCGGTGCGTACGTCATGCCGGGGAAGTCGCCGAGCACTTCCTGCTGTCCGGTATCGATGTTGTAGATGTACACGCGCGGGCGATTGTTCACGTACGCGAGGTAAGTGATCTCTTGCGCCGTCGGCGAGAAGCGCGGCGTCAGCACGAGGTACGAGCCATCGGTGAGGAAGCGGTGGTTGGCGCCGTCCTGGTCCATGATCGCCAGCCGCTTCACGCGGTTCAGCGCCGAGCCGCTCTCCGAGACGTACACGACGCGGGTGTCGAAGTAGCCGTTCTCGCCGGTCAGACGCTCATAGATTTCGTCCGCGATCAGGTGCGCGACGCGCCGCCACGTGTCGGGCGCCGAGGTGTAGGCGAGGCCTGCCATCTGCTGCTCGGAGAACACGTCCCACAGACGAAACTCGACGCGCAGGCGCCCGTCCACTTCCAACGCGACGCGGCCGGTAACCAGGCCCTGGGCATTGATCTGGCGCCAATCTACGAAGCGCGGACGCAGTTGCATGTCTTCCGGCCGCTGCAGAAACAGATTTGCTGCGATCGGCCGAAACAGGCCGGATCGCTCCAGATCGGCAGCAACGACGCGGCTGATGTTCTGGCCGATGCCGCGGCCGTTTTCGGTGTCCGAGAACAGGTCGGTTACGGCGACAGGCAGCGGGTCGACGTTGCCGCGCGTGATGTCGATGCGGAGCGGTCCGCGCGCCTGACCCCACGCCGGCACCGGCGCCAACGCGGCGACCGAGACTCCCGCGACCGTCTTCAACATGCCGCGCCGGCTGACGTGCGCCGAGGCGAGCGGCGATGGGATGATCTTCTTGTTCATTCTGGCGTCCACTGGGGTGCGTACACGGGGAAGGTGCTAGGCGGTAAGGCGGCGGAACGGACTGGCGCGCTCGCCCTCGGGCGGGCGGCAGCGCGTGGCGGCGATGTCGACGCCGCGTTCGATCAACGTGGAGTGCACGAGATCGGCGACGCGGCCCCAGTCGCTGGCGGGCGCCGTCAGCACATAGTTGGCGATCTCGCGCGAGAAGCGCACATCCCAAAGGCGGAAGCGGAATTCGTACTGACCGTCCGAGAGCAGCACGGTTTCGCCGGTCATCAGGACATCGGTCCGCACGCGCCGCCAATCGTTCCAGGCCGGCCGGCCGCGAATATCCTGCGCCGATTGCGGGAAAACGCTGTCCGGAATGCGCGCGAACAGCGCATCGGCTTCCAGGCGCTCGGCGACGGCGGTGGCGATGTCGCGCGCCATGCGTTGTGCGTCCGCGGTCTGGGCGACCGGTTCGGTCACTGCGATGCCGAGCACGTCGACGAGGCACGTCTGCGCCTGCGCGCCGCCGCCGAACAGTAGGCCCGCCGCCAGTCCAGCCGCGGCAAGCGTCTTGGTCCGCTTGGTGCTCATGGCCAACTACCCCAGCATCTTGGCAGGATCGAAGTTGAGCTCGATCACGCGCCACGTATCGTACTTGTTGGAGGGCAGCATGCGGTACGGCGCGCACTGCTGGACGGCGCGGCGCGCACTCTCGGCGGCCGTGCGGAAGTTCTCCTCGCCGGCGCGGTTCATGCGCCCCTCGTCCACGATCTCTGGCAGACGGTTCAAGGAGCCGTCTTGGTT
>CAIVPW010000192.1 GCA_903907895.1 uncultured Alphaproteobacteria bacterium | reverse complement strand
CTGATCATCCCCACTGCGACTGTATAAGCGAACCGACGAAGAATATTCGGAAAGCCGTGTGCGGGAAAACCGCCAGCACGGTTTGATGAGGGGGGACGCCGTCCTAACGGATGGCGTTCCCCACTCTACCAATTATTCCCGTTGCCAAGGCGGGTCTTGACCTTGCGTCCCGTCGTTCTTGCTCCCGACATCCCATCCTCAGTGTGGGTTACGCGGCGCTTGGATTCTGCAGGCCAGATTCCGAGCAACAGCGAACCCTCTTCAGCTCAGAATCTCCCTCACCACATTCCCAAACACATCCGTGAGCCGAAAATCCCGGCCTTCCTGACGCCAGGTGAGCTGTTCGTGATTCAGGCCGAATTGATGGAGCAGCGTCGCGTTCAAATCGTGGAGATGGACGGGCTTCTCCACGGCGCGGAAACCGAGTTCATCCGTGGCGCCGTAGACCTGACCGCCGCGAATTCCGCCGCCGGCCAGCCACATCGAATAGCCGTAAGGGCTGTGGTCGCGCCCATTGTTGCCCTCGGTCGTGGGCGTGCGGCCGAACTCGCCCGACCACACGACGAGCGTGTCTTCGAGTAGCCCACGACTGCGCAGGTCCTCGAGCAGGCCGGCGCAACCCTGGTCCACCTCGCGCATCCGGCGGGTCTGGCCGTGGTGGTTGTCGCCGTGCGTGTCCCAGTCATCGTTGTCGCCGCCATGGTAAATCTGCACGCAGCGCACGCCGCGCTCCACGAGCCGTCGCGCGACAAGGCATTGCTCGCCAAAGCCCTTTCCGTAGAGGTCGCGCGTCGCGGCGGTTTCGCGACCGATGTCCACGGCCTCGGGCGCGGCGCTTTGCATGCGGAAGGCGAGTTCGTAGGAAGCGATGCGCGCGTCGAGTTCGCTGTCGTGGCGATCGGCGGCGTGGGTGCGGTTCATGTCCTGCAAATAATCGAGCACCGCGCGCTGGTTGCCGCCGCGCAGTTCGGGCGGCGGGGCGAGATGCGGAATCGGCGTCGATCCCGTGCCGACGGGCGTGCCCTGATAGACGGCGGGCAGGAAGCCGTTGCCCCACACGCCGGGCCCGGGTTTGAGCGGGCGCGAATGCATGACCACGAATGCTGGCAGATTGTCCGACGCGCTGCCGAGGCCATACGAAAGCCACGCGCCGAGCGATGCGCGGCCCGGCAGCGACGACCCGGTGTTGGCGAGCCAGATGGCGGGCGTGTGGTTGAACACCTCGTGGTGCATACTGCGGATCACGCACAGGTCGTCGGCGCACTTCTGCAAGCGCGGGAGCGAGTCGCAAATCTCCATGCCGCTTCGGCCGCAGCGCGTGAAGGTCTGCCGGCTGCCCATGAGCTTCTGCTTTTTTACGTCGGTGAACTGGAGCTTCAACCGATGAAACTCCTCCGGTGGCGGCTGGCCGTCGAACTTGGTCAGCGCTGGCTTTGGATCGAAAGTGTCCACATGGCTGGGGCCGCCGTGCATGAAGAGATAAATCACCGCCTTCGCCTTCGCGGGAAAATGCGGGGCACGCGGTGCGAGCGGATTCGCCACGGATGGCTGGGCGGCATGCAGCCAGCCATCGCGCGCCAGCAGCGAGGCCAGCGCCATGCTGCCGATTCCGCCACCCGCGTGGCGCAACCAATCGCGGCGGGAAAGCAATGACGATTTGGGTTCAGTCCACATAGACGAATTCGTTCGAGTTCAGCAAAGCCAGGCACCATTCGACCCACGCGGCCCCGCGTGCAGGCGGCATCGGCGAATCGCCGGAGATACCCGTGGGCAAGGCGGCGCCGGCGGGCGGCGTCTTTGTCCAATCCGCCTCGCGGGCTTGGAGAAAGGCCAGCGCCTGCGCGCTTTCCGCGGACGTGACCGGACGCGCGAACACCCACTGCCACGCCAGTGCCGCGGCCTTGGAAGCATCGCCCTTGCTCTGCGTCCAAAGTCGGCCCGCGAGCGCGCGGGCGTGCGTGAGCGTATCTCCGCTGTTGAGCAAGGTGAGCGCCTGCGAAGCCACGACCGTGCTGTCGCGTCGGGCGCAACTGCTCACGTTGTCGGGAAGATTGAACGCATCGAAGAACGGCAGCTTGATCGAGCGGCGCACGACAAAATACAGGCTGCGCCGCCGCCATTCGCTCTCGTCCTTGGTGACCTCCCAGTTCCGGTTTCGGAGCGGCGCAAGCGCCCACGGTTCCAAGGGCGGCACGACCGGCGGGCCCGACGATTTCGAGTTCAATGCCCCGGACACGGCGAGCAGCGCATCGCGCAATTCCTCGGCCTGCAAACGCCGGCGCGGAAAGCCGGCGAGCAGGCGATTTTCCGGATCCACGTTTCGTGCATCGGACGGGCGGATGCCCGACTGGCGATAGGTCGCGGACTTGAGGATGATCCGTTGCAAGTGGCGCAAGTCCCAGTCGCTGGCGATCAGTTCGCTCGCCAGCCAGTCGAGCAATTCCGGATGCGATGGCGCTTCGCCCTGCCGCCCGAAGTCATTCGCAGAGCGCACCAGACCGCGCCCAAAATGCCATTGCCACACCCGGTTCACCAGCACACGGGCCGTGAGCGGGTTGTTCGGCGAGGTGAGCCACATGGCTAGGGCCGCCCGGCGATTTTTCGCCGCAGGCAATGCCCCGCCACCCGGCAACACCGCGGGCAATGCAGCCGCGGCCTCGCGCAGTGGCAGGTCCACTTCCCCGCGCCGTAAGACCTGGACGATCCCCGGCTGCACGCGCGGCACCGCGCGGATGAACGCCGGATCGGTTTCCTTGGCCGGCTTGGTCGCGCGTTCCTGCTTCACCTCGCTGTCCGCGAAGATGGCCTGCAATCCGTAATAATCCCCCTGCGTCAGCGGATCGAACTTGTGATCATGGCAGCGCGCGCAGCCCAAGGTCAGGCCAAGGAAAGCCGCGCCTGTGGTGTCGGCGAGATCGGTGAACCATTCGTTTTCGCGGTCCTTGGCGCGCTGGATTCCGCCTTCGAATCGCATCGGCCCGATCGTGAGAAAGAGTGCGCCATCCGCCGCATCGCCATTGCCCGGCCACATCTCGTCCCCCGCGATTTGCTCGTGGATGAAACGATCCATCGGCTTGTTCGACGCAAAGGAGCGCACCAGCCAGTCCCGATACCGCGAGGCGTGAGTGAAAAGATAGTCCAGTTCGTAGCCGGCGCTGTCCGCATAGCGCGCGAGGTCCATCCAATGCCGCGCCCAGTGCTCGCCGTATTGCGCGGAAGAGAGCAGCCGATCGAGAAGGGCCGCGTAGTCCGCCGCATCGTGCTTTGTTGAAAACGCCGCCACGTCTTCCATCGCCGGCGGCAGACCGGT
>CAIVPW010000191.1 GCA_903907895.1 uncultured Alphaproteobacteria bacterium | reverse complement strand
GCCTTGGCTTGGTCGAACTTGGTCTTGGAATCTTCCAGCGCCTTCGTCGAGACGACGTTGCGCGTGAAAAGCTCATTCTGCAGGTTGTAGTCGCGCTCCGCCTGTTCCAGCGCGAGGCGGGAGTTCGCTAGTTGCGCCTGCAGCGACTGCAGCGACGCCTCGCCGTTGCGGATGTCCGCCTGCGAGCGCTCCAGCGCTGCGCGGTTCGACGTCAATGAAGCCTTGGCGATCGCAAGGTCCGCTTCTGCCTGCATTACGCGCGACTGGAAGCTCTCCGGATCGAGACGCGCCAGCACCTGGCCCGCCACGACGGGCGTGTTGTAGTCGGCCAGCACCTCGACGACCTGGCCCGCGACGAGGCTCGAAATCTTCACCTCGCCGACCGCCGTCACCTTGCCGGTCGACGACACGGCGTTGGTGATGGTGCCGCGCTCGACGCTGCCGAAACGGTACTCGACCGGCCCGCCGTCCGCGCCCGTGCCCAGGAAGTAGTAGGCGGCACCGCCGCCGATCACGGCGACCAGGCCAAGTTGCAGCGCGCGCTTGCCCCAGCGCCCTGAGCGATTTGCCTCGATCATGACGTTACCGCCCCACCAGTAAGACTCGTTCGGCCGGAGTGCGCTTGCTCGCCTCCGCAAAATCTGTGCGCTGCTGCGCCGACATGCCCGTTACCGCCTCCAGCATCGCCGCATGCACTGCCTGCTGCGAATTCACGGTGGCGCTGCGGAGCTCTTCGAGCGCCCGCGCCAGTTGCGGCGCGTCGTACGGCTCGGCCAGCAACGCAGCCGTCACCGACTCGTTCGCCTTGCGCACCGCAAGCTGCGTCGGCCGCAGGGCTTTCGTGTTGATCTGAACGATGCGCTGCAGTTGCGGCGCTGCCGCTTGCGCCGGCGGCTTCACCGCGGTGGCCTTCTCCGCCTTCTCCGCCTTCGCCACCAGCGCCGCAGGCATCTGCGCTGCGCGCACGCCGTTTGCCGCAATAAATCCGAGCACGAACAGGTTCATGGCCAGTGAGGTCACCAGCACCGCTGCCCAGGCGCGCGAAAGACTTCTCATTCCAAGTCCCCAGCGTCGGTTGAATCGAAGTCGCGCGCGAACGCGACCGACAAGAAGTCCGCGGCCGCCACCTGCTCGTCCGCGACCGGCGTCCAAACGGAGCCGGCCACGACACCGAGCATGACGGCACCGCCCAGCGCGTAGGCGGGCCGCCACTGCGGCCGGCGAAGTGCATCAACTAGTGCGGCGCGCAGCGCCTGCCAGCGGGACGGCGCTTGCCGCGGGGCCAGCTCGTGCATCGCCGCGGCCTGGATGCGGGCCACCAGGCCGGCCGGCGCCACATGGGAAGGGGCGCGGTCGAGCAGGCGGTCGAGGGCAGCTTCGCCCTGCCGCAGGCGCGCGACGTCCAGCGTCTCGCGCGCGGCGCCCAACACTGCGGCGCGGTCCTGCGATGGCCACCGTACGGGGTGTGCACCGTAGGCGCGCAGCACGTCTTCGACGCGCGCCGGCGCCTCGTCGTCACGCGCGGCCATGCTCACTCCTCTCCGAGGTGTGGGTGCAGGTCGCGCAGGCTTTCACGCAGGTTGCGGCGGGCGCGGGCGAGGAGCGATTCGATCGCTTCCACGTTGACCGAAAGGACATCGGCCGCCTCGATGTTGCTGAGGCCCTCGTAATAGACGAGGCCGATGGCCGCCCGCTGGCGCTCGGGCAGTGCGGCGAGGGCGCCGGCGACGATGCGCTCCACCTGCCGCTGCTGCACCTCGCCGCTCGCCGAGCGGCGTTCGTCGGCAAGCTCGGGGAACTCGTCGGTGACCACCTCGCGGCGGCGGAATCGGTCGACGCACAGGTTGCGCGCGACGCGGAACAGCCACGTGCGCAGTTGCGCGCGCGGCTCCCACACGGCGCGATTGCGCCAGAGTCGCAGGAAGGTTTCCTGAGCGATGTCGTCGGCCTCGGCCGCATTTCCCACCATCCGGTACGCAAAGCCGGCAACCGCCCCCAGGTGACGGCCGATCAGCTCGCCAAAGGCGCCGGCATCGCCGCCGCGCAGGCGCTCCATCAGCGCCTCGTCCGGGTGCGTCCGCGCGAGTGGCTTCATGCGGGCGCCTGGTGACCGGAGGCCTGCGCCGCCGGCCGGCAAATCAGGGCTGCGCACTTATGCAGACGCCGCATTTTCAACGGTCTCCCGCTGGAAATCCGTCGCCGTCGCGGCGCGCAGACCCAGCGTTCCGCGGCATTGAGCCATGCTGTCGCACCCCCCGCAAGAACGGCCGGGTAACAGACTGTTGCGCCTGAAATGTCCAAAAAAGGCCGGTTTTCCGCGGCTTTCACGCCCCATATCCAGGGCTCGGAAACCCAGCGCCAAGGAGGCGGAACATGGACACCGGCAACTTCGCCAACGGCCTCGCCGCCGTCGGCTTCACCCTGCTGTTGGGCATGATGATCCGGGCGGGCTACCGGCGCGACCCATCTCCCCGCGACAACAACCGCCCGCACTCACCCGATAAGAAGAGCGCGCGGGAGCACGCTGCGGCTGGCCCCCTCGCGCACCGGAGGGTGTGTGGGTACACTCCGCGCCCATTCCGGGAGTTGTTCATGCGTGCGTTGCAAGTGGCCGTGGCGTTGGCGGCCAGCGTTCTGATGTTTTGCGAATCGGCCGCAGCCCAGCAGGCGCCGGTTCCGCAGACCATCACTGGCCGTGCCCGCGCGGTACAGGCCGACCAAATCGCCATCGACGAGCAGCGCATCTCGCTCTACGGCATCGATGCGCCCGATCCCGACCAGGATCGCGAGTGCCTGGCCGGCCGCACGTTCTTCGGCTGTTACACCAGCGCCAAGCGCAAGCTGGAGGAGTTCGTCGATCTCGGGCCCGTCACTTGCACCGACTCGGGCGAGAAGAACTTCCTCAACTTCCCCTACATGACGTGCAAGATCGGCGGCATCGACATCGGCGAGGACATCGTGCGCCAGGGCTGGGCAGTGGCCTTCCTGCCGCAAACCGACAAGTACAAAGCCGTCGAGGCCGAAGCCAAGGCCGCCAAGCGCGGCCTGTGGCAGGACACGCTGCGCTTCACCATTCCGTGGAACTGGCGCGAGATCAACGGCCGCCCGGTATTCGGGCCGTGATGCGGCTCGGTCTCGTCGCACTCCTGCTGCTGGCAGGCGGGGCCGCGTCCGCGCAAGACATCAGCGGCCGTGCTGGCGCGGTGCAGGCCGATCAGATTTCCATCGGCGGCCGCCGCATCAGCCTGTTCGGCATCGACGCGCCCGATCTCGACCAGGATCGCGAGTGCAGCGCCAACCGCGTCCGCTACGGCTGCGGCGCCAATGCCAAGCGCGCGCTGGAGACGCTGGTCGATCTCGGCCCGGTGAGTTGTGTCGACTCCGGCGAGAAGAACTTCATCGGCATCGCCTACATGACGTGCACGATGGCCGGTCAGGATCTCGGCGCCGAACTCGTGCGCCAGGGCTGGGCGCTCGCCTTCCTGCCGCAGTCCGACAAGTACAAGGACCTCGAGGCCGAAGCGAAAGCCGCCAAGCGCGGCCTCTGGCAGGACGGCATCAGCTTCACCATCCCGTGGATCTGGCGCGAGATGGACGGAAAACCGCTGCTCGGCCCATGAAGGCGCTGCTGCTGGCGGCCGCGCTGCTCGCGCTGGCCGCCTGCACGTCCGCCGATCGCAGCGCCATGACCGGCGTGTTCCGCGACATCAACCAGGCGCTGATCCCCATCGGCGCCATCGCCGGCGGCCGCTAGGCACGGGGCCTCGCGCGCGCGGCTGAAACCTAATACCCGCCGACCGGCTGCCCTTGCTGCGGCGGCCGTGCCGCGACGAAGGCGTCCACGCGCGCTTTCGCGTTCTCGCGGATGTTGCCCCAGAACAGCGTGATGTCGTGCAGGTGCAGGTTGCCCGGCCCGCGCCAGCCGGTCTTGAACGCGGCGTCGGCCGGCGGCGGCACGTACAGCAGTCCGTTGCGGCATTCGGCGCCGGTGTAGTTCGGCTTCAGCGCCGGCAGCGTGCGGAACTTGGCTTCGTCCTCGCGCGGCAGCGCGCCCATCACCAGGTTCAGGCCGACCGACACGTCGATCGACAGCGGCAGCGCGCCCAGGTTCTTCGACGCATCCGCCTTGCCGTTCACCTCCCACGTCAGCGGGTTGGTGCACAGGCGTTCCTCGTCCGAGAAGAACGCATAGCTGCGGTCGAACCACACTTCCGGCGAATTCGGCCGCGCCGGCAATCCGTCCGCAAACGTCTCCCACGCGGCGACGCAGCGGAAATCTGCCGGTGTGGCGCACGGGTGCAGGAAGGTCCATTTGCTGGTGAACGCGCGCGTCGGCACGCCGACGCCGATCACGTACGCCGCCACCATGCGCTCCGATACCCGCGTGCCGCGCGCGATGCGGTCGTCCAGGATGCGCTGCACCAGCAGTCCGCCCAGGTCGTGGCCGACCAGGATGAACGGCCGCCCGCCATTGTCTTCCGACATGTAGCTGTCGAACGCGCGCACGATATCGTTCCAGGCGAGCTCGAACGCATTGCGCGAATCGCCGGTGGGGTAGTCGCTCACGGTGTAGTGCGGCTGGCGGAACAGCGGCGCGAAGACGCGGCAGCAGCCGTTGAATGCGCTCGCCTCCAGCGCCATCAGCGGCCGGATCAGCGTCAGCGCGTTCTCATCGTTCGCCTTGGCGTTCCAGTCGCGGCCGAAGTACGTCGGCCCCGGAATAAAGATGACGTCCGCCGCCGGGAGGGCGGGCCCTGCCGCAACCCCCTCGGGCAGCAGGTCGGCGCCGTCCGGATGGTCGGGGTGCGCCGACCACCACTGGTCGAAGAAGTAGATGGGCAGGGGCGGCTTCTCGAGTTCGACGTAGTGCAGCTTGGGCGACGTCCACCACGCGATCAGCGCATCGCGCTGCACCCACACGATGGCTGCGCCGATCACCAGCGCCAGCACCACGGCCGCCGCCACGCCCTGCAAAATCCGCTTCATTGCAACCAAAGCCCCGCACCGGCCCGCCCGCGCCGGGCAACATCCCGGCGACTCCCAGGGGAGGGCGGCGCGATGATACCCGCGCCGCCAGGGGTTCGCCACGAACGCCCGCGGTATTAACGACATCCTAGGCGTTTGGAGACAAACTGCCCCCCGGTTACGTCGCGCGGGGAATCCGGGGCCCCGCGCGCGGGTGTTGCAAGCCTGGGCGCGCGCGGGGGGATAAAGACTCATGATCTGGGCCGCGGTTCTTGCGTATTTCGTCGTCCAGCTTGGCATCGGCTGGTGGGCCTCGCGGCGCGTGGGAGGCGAGGTGGACTACCTCGTCGCCGGCCGCCGCCTCGGCCTGTGGATGGTGGCCGGCTCCCTGTTCGCCACCTGGTTCGGCGCCGAGACGGTGATGGGCTCGTCCTCCGCCATCGCCGAGGAAGGCCTCTCCGGCGGCCGCGCCGATCCCTTCGGCTACACCGTCTGCCTGCTCGGCATGGCGATCCTCATCGCCTTCAAGATGCGCGACCGTGGCTACGTCACGCTGGGCGACTTCTTCCGCGAACGCTATGGCCGCACCGTCGAGCTCCTCGCCGTCGTCATCATGGTGCCGACGTCCGTCATGTGGGCCGCGGCACAGCTCCTGGCGTTCGGCGAGGTGATCGTCGTCGTCTCCGACATCAGCCTCGAATTCGCGCTCCTCGCCTCGTTGACCATGGTGGTGGCGTACACCGTGCTCGGCGGCCTGCTGTCCGACGTCGTCACCGACCTGTTCCAGGGCGTCGTCGTCGTCATCGGGCTCCTCATCCTATTCGCCTTCGTGATCGCCAATGCTGGCGGCGTGGGCGAGGCATTCAGCGGCATCTCGGCCGATCAGCTCAGCCTCATCGGCGAGGACGAAGGCTTGTTCTCGGCCATGAACAGCTGGATGATTCCCATCGTCGGCAGCTTGGTGGCGCAAGAAGCCATCTCGCGCTTCCTGGGTGCGAAGTCCGCCGGCACCGCGCGCAACGCCGGCTTCGTCGCGGCGGGTCTCTATTTCGTGTTCGCCATGATCCCGGCGCTCATCGGCCTCATCGTCGGCAACATGGATATGAATATCGCCTACGACGACGCCTTCCTGCCGACGCTCGCCGAAGAGCTGATGCCGCCGGCGCTGTTCGTCATCTTCATCGGCGCGCTCATCTCGGCGATCCTCTCCACGGTCGACACGACCCTGCTCGCCGTCTCCGGACTGGTGACCCGCAACATCATCGACCCATTGACGCCCGCCGCCACCGACCGCCAACGCCTGGCCATCGCGCGCCTCGTCACGGCCATCGCCGGCATCTTCGCCTACGTCCTCGCCACCGGCGGCGACACGATCTACGGCCTG
>CAIVPW010000190.1 GCA_903907895.1 uncultured Alphaproteobacteria bacterium | reverse complement strand
GTACTCGGCCTGGCAGCCCTTGGTGCCAAGGTGGATGTCCGAGATCCACACGGCGCGGTAGCGGAAGGACATCGGCAGCGAGGAATTCATGATCGTGCTTCGCAAGTGCAGTGGACAATTGCAGTTGCACGTCTAGCACAACTAGATGTAGTGACAAGTATTATTGTCGAATACTTTGGATAGTTCATATGGCGGTAATAAAACCGTCAGAAGATCGCAATTGAACCGTCACGCAACTGTCACAAATACAGAGCCGCACCGTCCACGGCGGCTGCTGGTGATTCACAATCCCATCGCCGGCGCGCGGCGGCGGCGCCGCTTTGCTGCCACGCTCGAAGCGCTGGCCGCATGGAGGTGCACCGTCGTCGTGCGTGAAACCACCCGGCGCGGCGATGCAGAAGAGTTCGCGCGCGAAGGCGTCGGCGACTTCGATGCCATCGTTGCCGCCGGCGGCGACGGCACCATCAACGAGGTGGTCAATGGCATGGGAGCATCGTCCACGCCTCTCGGCATCATCCCTCTCGGCACCGCCAACGTGCTCGCTGCCGAGATCGGCCTGCCGCTCACCGCCAGCGCGGTTGCGACGGTGCTGGCCAGCGCGCTTCCGCGCGCGATTTTCCCGGGCGTCGTCAACGGGCGCCGCTTCCTGATGATGGCCGGCATCGGCATCGACGCGCGCGTCGTGGAGCAGGTGCAGCCGGCGCTCAAGCGCGCACTTGGCAAAGGCGCGTACGTCTTGTGCGCTGCCGCGGCTCTCCGCACGCCGCTGCCCGAATACGCCATCGAGATCGACGGCGTGCGCACCCGCGCGGCATCCATCGTCGTCGCCAAGGGCCGCTCCTACGGCGGCGCTTTCGTACTCGCCCCACAAGCGGACTTGGGCGCACCCTCGTTCCAGGCCTGCCTGCTCGCGTCCGGCAACCCGGCGACGCTGCTGTCCGCTGCCGGCGCGCTCGCCACCGCCCGCACGGGACGTAGCGCGGCATTCCGCATGCTGATCGCGTCGCAGGTATTCGTCGGCGGCCCATCGGGTGAGCCTGTGCAGGCGGACGGCGACATCGTCGCGCGCCTGCCGGCCGTCATACAGCCGGCAGCAACCCCGCTGCTGCTGTTGGCACCGTAACGACTCCGTCACGAGTCGTTCGTCGCGCCGACGCACGATCATCACCGTCGCGTCACGCGGCCCCCGTACGACTCCCCTCGTCAGACACACCTCGAGGGAGTCTCGAATGAAGTACCAGCCGTACAACAACCTGGTCGAGCGCCTGTCGCGCCGCCAGCTCCTGAATGCCGCTGCCATTCTCGGCACGGCCGCCGTTGCCGCGCCGATCTTCTCGCGCAGGACGCTCGCTGCGCCCATCTTCATGGACTACCCGTTCCAGCTCGGTGTCGCCTCGGGCGACCCGCAGCCGAACGGCGTCGTGCTGTGGACGCGTCTTGCGCCCAAGCATCTCGAAGGCGGCGGCATGCCGGCCATCAATGTCGAAGTCGAGTGGGAAGTCTCGCCGACGGCGAACTTCGCCTCCATCGCCCAGAAGGGCGTCGCCATCGCACGGCCCGAACTCGGCCACTCCGTGCACGCCGAGGTCACCGGTCTCGAGCCGAACCGTGAGTATTTCTATCGCCTCCGCGCCGGCAACGAAGTGACGCCCACTGCCCGCACCAAGACCGCGCCGGCCGTCGGCCAGGCGGTGGATCGCCTGCGCTTCGGCGTCTGCGGCTGCAACAACTACGAGGCGGGCTACTTCACCGCGTATCGTGGGATGGCAAACGAGAACTTCGATTTCATCATCCACACCGGCGATTACATCTACGAAGGCCGCGACAACGGTGGCCGCACGCCCGATACCTCCGTGCGCCGTCACAACGGCCAGGAGATTCACACCGTCGTCGACTACCGCAACCGCTACGCGCTGTACAAGAGCGACCCGAACTTCCAGGCCGCCCACGCCTCCGCCCCCTGGCTGGTGACGCGCGACGACCACGAAGTCGAGAACAACTACACGCTGATCGACGAGAACAACGTGCCGGCCGAGATCTTCGCCCTGCGCAAGGCGATGGCCTACCAGGCCTACTATGAGACCATGCCGTTCCGCGCCTCGGCTTTCTCCAAGGGTCCGAGCCAGGTGGTGTACCGCCGCCTGCAGTTCGGCGACCTGATGGACGTGAGCCTGCTCGATACGCGCCAGTACCGTTCGGACCAGCCGTGCGGTGACGGCTCCAAGACCGGCTGCGCCGACATCAACGACCCGAACGCCACCATGCTCGGCGCCGAGCAGGAGAAGTGGCTGTTCGACAACCTGCCCTCGGTGAAGGCCAAGTGGACGGTGGTCTCGCAGCAGGTCCCCATCTTCATGCGCGACTTCGTCAAGTCGAACCCGCAGGGCCAGTTCTCGATGGACAAGTGGGATGCCTACACGGTCGCCCGCTCGCGCCTGATGAACCGCCTGAAGGAGACCAACGCGCCGAACCCGATCGTCTTCTCGGGCGACGTGCACTTGGCGTACGCGTCGGACCTGAAGATGGACTACCGCAACCCGAACTCCGAGACCGTCGGCGTCGAGTTCACCGGCACGTCCATCTCGTCGGCCGGCGACGGCGCCGATGTGCAGCCCGGCTGGGACCTGATCAAGGGCGACAACCCGCACATCAAGTACCACTCGGCACGCCGCGGCTACACCGCCATGACCGCGACGCCGACCGAGATGCGCGGCGAGTTCAAGATCCTCGACAAGGTCACCGTGCCGAACCAGCCGATCCGCACCGACAAGGTGGTGATCGCCACCGCCGGCAAACCGGGCCTGCAGGTCGCCTAGTGCGCCGTCACGCGAACGTCACGCCCGTGCGCTAGGAATCGCGCACGGACCCGAGCGTCCGCACGGCGGCTCCATCTACCCGCTTGCCCGAGCCGCCGTTCTCGCCCTCTCCCCGCGCCCCGGGGAGAGGGCGACTCTTTCTTCTTCGCGCTCCGCCCACCTTCCGAGGAGTCGAATGTCGCAAGCCCGTAACGCAAAGCTGCGATACAGCGCGCGTTCGCAAGGGGGAGAGGTTCTTGGAGGAAACATCATGAAGGTTCACGAAGTTGCCAAGGCGTACGACGAGATCGTGGTGGTGCAGCCGAACGAACGCATTGCACGCGTCGCCGCCCGCCTCACTATGGCCGAACGCCGCATCGCGTGCGTCTGCACCATCGACCGCATGCTGCTCGGCATCGTCACGCCGCACGACACGCGCGTCGGCGCCCTGTCCGGCAATCCCGAGTGGGGCGAGTGGCCGGTGCGTACCGTCATGACGGCACACCCCATCACCTGCGGCCTGAACGACGGCGCCGAACAGGTGCTCGACCTCATGCAGCGCCACGAGGTGCGTCACGTCCCCATCGTCGATGCGGAGTTTCTCCTGCTCGGCCTCGTCTCGCTGACCGACTTGCTGCAGCGCACGCGTGAGCGCGCCCGCCGCGACGTCGATTTCCTCACGTCCTTCGTCTTCGGCTGACAGCGTGAACGTGCTCCTCCCCGATACCTTGGGGAGGGCGGGGCGGGGGAACCCGAAAGAGCTGATCTGTCTCTCCCGTTCGCGTGCATGCCAAACCGCCACGCTTCGGCTACCAAACGGCCGCATTTCCGCTTCGTTTGGCATGCAAACAGAGGGCGCCCAAGCGCCCCACCGGAACCTCCCGCACCCATGAAAATCGCCGACGCCGTGAAGTCCTTCGACCAGATCCTCGTCGTCCACCCCGACGACGTCCTCTCCTACGTAGCCGAGCGCTTCCGTGTCACCGGCCACCGCCTCGCCTGCGTGTGCGTCGATCGCCGCCTGGTCGGCGTCGTCACCAGCGCCGACCTGCGCTCGCGTGACTCCGACGCGCCCGTTCGCTCCGTGATGACCCAGCGCCCCGTCACCTGTTCGCCGTCCGACTCCACCGAGTACCTGCTCGACGTGATGGAGCAGCACGAACTCCGCACGCTCCCCGTCGTCGACAAAGGCCAGCTCATCGGTCTCGTCTCCTTTGCCGACGTGCTGAAGCGCACGCGGGCCCAAGATAAGCGCGACGTCGAGTTCCTCACTGCCTTCGTGTTCGGCATGCCGTCCGCCGCCTAGCGGCAACGCACAAGGGCTGCCGCAAGGGCGCACGCAACCTTCGGCCCACAGGAAGGATGCGCGGTCCGCTCTTTGCGCGCGGTGCAACACCTGGTTGCTAACACTGATGGGCGTTTGTACGCGCGCGCGGAACTCGCGACGGTGTGCTCGCGCACGGCGTGTGCGCGTACACAAAGGAGGATGCCAATGAAGTTGCTCACCGCATTCGCAGCGAGCGCCGTCTTGATGAGTGCACTTTCGGTCGGGCCCGCCCTCGCGGCCGGTCACGACACCCCAGGCGATCCCGCCGAGGCGAACTGCCATGGCCAGACCATGGCGTACCTGGCCGAGGCCTTCGGAGTCACCGGCGTCTACGGCATTGGCAACATCGCCAAGGCCGCCGGCCTGTCGGTGAAGGAAGTCCAACAGATCGTCAACGACTACTGCGCGACGGTCTGATCCAGTAGCGGCATGCCGGCCGCTGCAGCAGCCGGCGTGCCCGCAACAACGCGTTACGCCGTCCCCGCCGCGCAGCGTGCGACGGCACGCTGAGGGCATTGACGTACAGATCGGCGATAAACGTCTGTGTCATCGCGTCGTGCCACCCGGCGTGCGATTCCGACCCATGGCAGCAGCTACTGAATGGTCGGGCGGCGCGTACGCGAACTACCCGAACGCCAGCACCGCGAACACCACGATCAGCAGCGCGATGCCGCTCATGATCGGCGACACCTTCTTCATCAGCTCCTGCACCGGGCCCGGGTCGGCGCCGCGGCGCACCTTCGCTTGCAGCATCTGCGTGTAGCCGACCAGTCCGGAGAGGACGACGACGAAGGCGATCTTCACCCAGAACCAGGTGCCGCCGACCTCCGCCAGGCCGTACGCGATCGTCAGCCACAGGCCGGTGATCCACAGCGCCACCAGCGACCACGGGCCGAGTTTGGCGGCGTTGGCGCCGGCATAGCGCATCACCGTCGGCGTGTCGGGCGACCCTGCCAGGCGCGCGCCGAGCGCGATCATGTAGATCGAGGTTCCGACGCCGGCGATCGCCGCCAGCAAGTGCAGAGTCAGGAGGAGGGTGTGCATGACTGCAGCCTAGTGGCTGGACGCTGCGGCGAAAAGGCTTGACTTCTACGATACGTACTGCTACATGTTGTATTCAATGAAGCCGTCTCTCACCCCCGCTTCCCCCTGCGGCGCTCCTGCCGGGCGCGCGGCTTTTGGCGTGGGACAGGCCGTATTTCGCCCGTATTTGCGGTCGAAGCGGGCCAAAGGTCGCCCTCCAGTGGTGCCGGGGGCGCCACTTTTGTTGCATAGCTACATAAAGATTTCTTTATGCTTGATGGCCCAGGTGCGCTCCGGTATACGCCCGCTATCGAGCCAGGCGCGCGTGCGTGCGCTCAGGCCACAACCCTCTTTCCGCGAGCGGATACCAAAGCCATGACCACCATGAAGAGCGCGTCCGTCGCGCCCAAAGCCGGCTTCACAGACTACAAAGTCGCCGACATCAAGCTCGCCGATTGGGGCCGCAAGG
>CAIVPW010000189.1 GCA_903907895.1 uncultured Alphaproteobacteria bacterium | reverse complement strand
GGCGTCAGCACGATGGCCGACATCTGCCGTCCCACCTCGGTCTCCCCGGCCAGGGTCGAGCGGCGGTGGCTGAAGAAGAGCTTCGGTTCGGCCAGGGTGTCACGTTCCAAGATGTCGATGCGGCGCAGGCCGCAGCGCAACAGGCGGGCGCCGACGTACTCGGGCAGGTCGAACTGGTAGTGCCCATCGCGGGTGCCCGCCGTGAAGAACGGGGCGCTGGCGGGGTCAGTCTCCACGAACTGGGCGTGGAAGTCGTCGCTGACTTCGTACGACGGCTGCATGATGGTGGGGCCGACGGCGGCCGCGATCTGCTCGGGTTGTGCGCCGAGTTCCTCCATGGCGGCAATGGTCGCCTCGACGATGCCGTCCAGCGCGCCGCGCCAGCCGGCGTGCGCGACACCGATGACGCCGGCGGAAAAGTCCGACAACAGAATGGGCGCGCAGTCCGCGGTCAGCACGCCGAGGGCCAGTCCCGGGACTCGCGTCACCAGGGCGTCGTGTTGCGGCAAGGTGCCGCTGAAAGGGCGCGTCACTTCCGCCACGGATGTGCCGTGGACCTGCTTGGCCGTCACCAGGTTCTCGGGTGGTACGCTGAGCATGGCGGCAACGCGGGCGCGGTTCTCGCTCACGCGCGCGGTGTCGTCACCGCCGGCGGCACCGCAGTTGAGCGACGCATAGCCACCCAGCGACACGCCGCCTTCCCGGGTGAAGAAGCCGTGCCGGATGCCGGGAAATCCACGCAGAGACTCGGCGGTGATCATCGTCTTCCGATCATGCGCCGAACCCGGGCAGCGCGGGTAGTGCAGGATGCGTGATGCCCAGGACCTTGAAGTGCGTGCCCATCTCCGCGTCGCCCGTCAGGCGCTGCACGGCGGATGCAATTTCGTCCTGCCGGGCGGGGTTGACGCGCGTGAGTGCCGCCGCTCGTTGCGCCAGCCCGAGCCGCAATAAGAAGTCGCGCTGGAACACCGGTCCCTGCGTGTGCGCACCAGCCTGCTGTGCCGCGCGTGCAAGCACAGCAAAGTCGGCGTGCGCTGTGAGGTCGGCGCTGCCCGGCGCAGTTAGTACGTCGTGGCGCCGATGTTCGGATACCGCCTGCAATGTGTCGCGCGCCCCGGGCTGCATTGCGCCGTAATCAATCGCCAGGGCCGCGCCCCCGTGCTGCGCAACGCGCCGCGCAATTCGGGTCGCAAGCGCGATGGCGTCGGGCGATACCTCCGCTACCGCGCCGTCAGGTGCGCCCACCCGCACTTCCTGCGGCAGAAGCGCTGCCGCGGGCGAAGGCTGTGGCGAGCGCACGAAGCGGAAGCGTTCGTGCTCGTCGGTGTCCACCAGGCGCTCGTGCCAGCGTCCGGCGGTTCGCTCGAATTGGCGGATCGGCAGTGCATCGAACAGTTCGTTGGCAATCAGCAGCACCGGCCCCTCGGGTACTTCGTCGAACGAGCGGTGCCAGTGGATGTCCCACGCGCTGCCGGCGAGAGTCTCGCGTTGGGTTCCCCTCAGGGATTCGCTCACCTCGACGAGATGGGCTTGTGCAGCAGCCCGCATCGGTCCTGCGGCGCGCAAGAGGTCGCGCATCAGCGTGCCGCGGCCCGGTCCGACCTCGACGATACGCACGCCCTGCGGACTACCCATCGCCTGCCAGGTATGCGTCATCCAAGCGCCGATGAGCTCGCCGAACATCTGGCTGACTTCGGGTGCCGTGATGAAATCGCCGTGCGCGCCAAATGGTTGCCGCGCCACGTAGTAGCCGTGCCGCGGGTGCGTCAGCACCTCGCGCATGTATTGTTCGATGGTGATGGGGCCGAAGGCGTGGATGCGGCGCGCTAGCGACCGCGCGAGAGAGTCTTCCGCCAACGCCGCCTCAGGCAGCACGCTTGCTCTTGGCGGGACCGGCTGACGCGGATGCCTGGCGCCCCCGTACCCACAAATAGAGTCCGGCAACCACGAGCGGCACACTCAACCATTGGCCCAGCGTCGAGCCGAACGGCAGGAAACCGATCTGCGTATCCGGCTCGCGGAACAGTTCGACGAACATGCGGCTCAGGCCATAGCCGATCAGGAAGGCGCCGCTGATCATGCCGGGCCGCTCGCGAAAGCGCTCCTGGCGCAGCAGCCACTGCACCACCGCGAACAGCACGACGCCTTCCAGCATTGCCTCGTACAGTTGGCTCGGGTGGCGCGGCAGATTGCCGGCGCCGGGGAAAGCCATGCCCCACGGCGCGTCCGTCTCGCGGCCCCACAGCTCGCCGTTGATGAAGTTGGCAACGCGGCCAAAGAACAATCCGATCGGAGCGACGGATGCGATCAGGTCGGCGACGGGCAGCAGGGCCAGGTCGCGCCGGCGGCAGAACCACCACATCGCGATGATGACGCCGGCCAGCCCGCCGTGGAACGACATGCCGCCGCGCCACAGGTACAGCGCCTCGGTGGGGTTCGCGAGGTAGAAGTCCGCGTTGTAGAACAGCATGTAGCCGATGCGGCCGCCCAGGATGACGGCGACGATCGCCCACACCAGGAAGTCGTCAACGTCCACCTTGCTCATGGGCGGGTTCGCCAGCCGGCCCACGTGGCGCAGGATCAGCCGCCAGCCGATCAGCAGGCCGGCGATGTACGCCAGCGCGTACCAGCGGATGACGAAGGGTCCGAGTTGGACGGCGACCGGATCGATGTCCGGATAGGTCAAGGCGAGAAGCACGATGCGCGCAGGGTATCGCACTCGTGCGGTGTGCGGCACCTGAAACCTCGGGCCGCGGCCCGATGCACGCCGCCGCGGAAATGCCTATAGTTCGCTTTCCGGTTTCCCGCGCCGCGCTGCGCGCGCGCCACCAAGAGGCCCCGATGCAATCCGAGAAGACTCTGTTCGATGACCTGGTGCGTCTCGCGACCGGTGCCGCCGGCGCGCTCGGTGACGTGAAGGGCGAGGTGGAGCAGCGCGTGCGCGCGCAGCTGGAACGCGTGCTGGCGCGCATGAACCTGCCGACCCGCGAAGAATTCGACGCAGTCAAAGCCCTCGCCGCCAGTGCCCGCACCGAGGCCGATGCGTTGAAGAAGCGTCTCGATGCGCTGGAAGGCAAAGGCACCCGGGCCTCGGCTGCCTCGCGTTCCTCGACGAAATCCGCTGCCGCCCCCAAGCGCCCGTCGAAGCGCGCCTAAAACTCCCGAGCGGCGGCAAGGTCGCGAGGCCGGGCGAGGGGCCCAGCGAATCGCCTACCTACTAAATGTTGTGGACAACACCGCGGGAGTCGCAAGCTTTGCTTGCGGTTCGGGAGCCAATTTGGCACCGTACCTTTGGTTGTAGTCATGGCCGCGGGGCCCAACAACCTGTTGCGGGCCTCGGACCTCTCGGAGGGCAACAATGGCTTGGCTTGCCGAAACGTCAGAGCCCGCCCCTAAGAACCCCGTCGACTCTCTCGAACAGATCGTTTCCGCCAACGAGTGGCCCTTCGAGCGCATTGGCGAGGACGAGATCGCCTTCGGGGTCGCTGGTCTGCACGCCCAGTACCAGTTGTGGTTTGGCTGGCACGCGGAGTCAGGCGCCCTCGAGTTCCGCTGCGCCTTCGACCTTGGCGTGCCCGACCGCCGCTACGTCGAGATTTGCGAGGTGCTGGCACGGGTGAACCAGCAGCTGTGGATCGGCCACTTCGAGACCAGCCCCAAGGACGCCCAGGTCACCTTCCGTCACACCACCCTGTCCGGGCCCGGCCTCACCCAGCCCAACCTCGAATCCCTGGTCGAGGTGGCGCTGTCTGCGTGCGACCGCTGCTATCCCGCCTTCATGCTGATGCTGTGGGGCGGCAAGAAGCCCGAGGATGCCGTCGCCGCCGCCATGCTCGAAACGGTCGGCGAAGCGTGAGCAGCCGCCGCCGCATCCTCCTCGTCGGGTGCGGCAAGATGGGGCAGGCCCTCGGGCGTGGTTGGCTGGCGCGTGGCCAGAAGCCCGCGGGTCTTGTCGCCATCGAGCCGAACGACGCCGCCGCACGCGCCGCCAAGGACGCCGGCATCCCGACGGTGAACGACATCGCATCGGTGGATGCCGCCTTTCAGCCCGATTGGGTTGTGCTGGCGGTAAAGCCGCAGGTCGCCCAAGTCTCGCTGACACCGTTCGCCAAGTACGCCGGCACGGCCGCGTACGTTTCCATCATTGCCGGCATCCGCATCGCCTCGCTGCGCGCCTCGCTTGGGCCCAAAGCCGCCGTCATCCGTTCGATGCCGAACACCGCCGCTGCCGTCGGCCGCAGCATGACCGTGGCCGTGGCCGGCCCCGGCGTCACCACGGCGCTGAAAAGCGAGTGCACGGTGATGTTGGAGGCGGTCGGCGAAGTCGCCTGGATCGATGACGAGGCGCACATGGACGCCGTCACCGCCGTTTCGGGCTCGGGCCCGGCCTACGTGTTCCTTCTCATCGAGGCGCTTGCCGAGGCGGGCGTGCGTGCCGGTCTCGCTCCCGCACTGGCCCAACGCCTCGCCCGCCAGACCGTCGTGGGCGCCGGTGAACTCGCCCGCCAGTCGCCCGACACCGCCCCCGTCCTGCGCCAGAACGTCACCAGCCCGGGCGGCACCACCGAAGCGGCGCTAAAGGTCCTCATGGCCAAGAACGGCCTGCAGGACCTTCTCAACGAAGCCGTCGCCGCCGCCACCGCCCGCTCGCGCGAGCTCGCCGGCTAGGCCTACTCCGGCGCAGCGGGTTAGGTGGAGCGTTCCGCCGCCGACCCGTTCCTCCGCCAAACGCCTGATTTCCCTGATCCCGCCTTGGCGCTAGCCTTGGGGAATGGCAACCGGAAAGCGCCCGCGAAAAGGCGCGAGCAAGGAGCAAGCAAAGCCGCGGCCCGCGCCGATGCCGGTCGCCATGGGCACCCGCGCCGTCGCCGCTGCCCTGCGCATCGCCGCGGCGGATGGCTGGGAGGCTGCCACCCTCGATCGCATCGCCGAGGAAGCCGAGATAACGCTCGAGGAACTGCAGGACATGTTCGTGTCCCGCATGGCGCTGCTCGACGCCTTCATCGCCGACATCGACCACGACATGCTTGGCCGCGCCGAGGAGTCTGGCGACGGCGATGGCCCGCGCGACCGGCTCTTCAACGTGATCATGGCGCGCTACGACGCGCTGCGGCCGTATCGCGACGCCTTCACCGCCATCGCGCGCGGTGCCGCCCGCGACTTGCCGACAGCCTGGACGTTGGCCTGGACGACGCGGCGCTCGCTGCAATGGATGCTGGCTGCGGCCCGCATCGCGCACACAGGCCTCCAGGGCGAGCTCAAGGTGCAGGCGGTTGGCGCCGTACTGGTCGCCACCTTCTGGACGTGGTCGCGCGACGAGTCGGAGGACATGGGCGCCACCATGGCTGCCGTGGACCGTTCCCTGCGCGGATGCGAGCGCGTGATGGGATGGGTGCAAAAGATGCCGCGCCCGCCCGGCACCCGCGCCCGGCGTGCGCGCTAGCAGCCGCCGTCGGCGTGCTGCTGCAGGAAGCGGTCGATCTCATCCAGCAGCGGCGAGAACCGGCGCACCACCGGTGCCAGCCGCGCGATCATGCCGACGTGGCTGACGTCCGCGTACATTCGCTGCTCGACAGCGCCACCGGCCGCGCGGATGCGCGCCGCGAGGCGCAGGGTGTTCTCGGGCCGCACGGTGGTGTCGCCGGTGCCGGCCGCCAGCAGCATCGGCGGCGCGCGGCCATCCACGTAGGTGATCGGCTGCGTGCCGGCGCCCGCCGGCTCCGGCCCGAACACCTCGCGCAGGCGCTGGCTGGTGAGCGGCAGGAAGTCGTACGGTCCCGCCAATCCCACCGCGGCCTTGATGGTGTTGCACCGCTCCACGCCGGCGCCCGCCAGCCAGCGTTCATCGAGGGCCAGCATGGCGGCGATATACGCGCCCGCCGAGTGTCCCACCAGGTAGATCGGCCCGCGCCCCACGCCGTATTCGCCGCCGTGTTGTTGCAGCCACGCGATGGCCGCCGCGCCGTCTTCGACGAACGCGGGGAAGCGTACTTCGGGATAGATGCGGTAGTCGGGAACGGCGGTGGCGTACCCGCGTGCGGCGAATGCCTGGCCCACGAATCGGTACAGGTCCTTGCTGCCCGAGTCCCAGCTGCCGCCGTAGAAGAACACGATGAGCGGCACGTCGCTGCTCGCGCCGGTAGGCACGTACAGGTCCAGTGTGCGCCGGGGCCCCTGGCCGTAAGCGACATCGCGCG
This sequence comes from uncultured Alphaproteobacteria bacterium, assembly GCA_903907895.1. Classification (GTDB taxonomy): domain Bacteria; phylum Pseudomonadota; class Alphaproteobacteria; order UBA2966; family CAIVPW01; genus CAIVPW01. The sequence continues at coordinate 10,574 of CAIVPW010000189.1, read as the reverse complement.
CCGCGTGGTACCCGTTGCGTGGAACGAACGCATTGACCAAGCTCGGTCCCGAGCAGGCCGGGATGAATGTCAGCAGCGATAGCATCGGCAAGATGATTCGGCGGCGCACCATGCACAACTCCGTCGCGCGCCGCGCCGGTCCGGCGCGCGCTCGTCTTGTCACCGTAGCATTTGCGGCTGCGGCCGTGCTTACCCTGATGGCCGGGGTTGCCGGCGCGCGCGATGCCACCCGCGATATCGCGGCCGATCCGGTCCTATCCAAGGAGCTGTTCGACGCGTGCCGCACCTACTGCCTCGGCAACCGGGCGCGCGCGAAGTTCGATCGCGTCACCATCGACCGCACCGGCCCCAACACGTTTGCGGTGTTCGGCCGCACGTCGCTCGTCAATCACCACTATCAGGAGCCGGCGGCGCTCTTCGGCGCCCAGATCGGCGGCTTCGACGTGTTCCTCTACACCGTGGTGGTGGAGGGCAACGGCACGCTGAATGCTGCCACGTGCGACCTGCGCGTGGATGCCGTGCGCGTTCTCGACGATCGCCTGAACCTCACCGACATGGCGCGCCGTGAAGTCGGCAAGGTCTACCGCGTCGACAACTGTCAGCGCTTCCTGAACGGTCTTTAAGCCGGCAGGCGCAAAAGCGCGCGCAGACCGCCCATGGGCGCGGTATCGAGGCTGATCTCGCCGCCGTGGCTGCGCACCACGTCGCGCGCAATCGCCAACCCCAGTCCCAACCCGCCCGCCGAGCGTGGCCGCGATTCGTCCAGGCGGCGGAACGGCTGGAATACGATCTCGCGCTTCTCCAGCGGGATGCCGGGGCCGTCGTCGTCCACGATGATCTCGATCGTCGCGCCGACCCGCCGCGCTGAAATGGAAATGCGCTGCGCATATTGCCGCGCGTTGTCCACCAGGTTGGTCATGCAGCGCAGGAAGGCGTTGGGGTGCAGTTGCACGGTCAGGTCGCCGGTGGTGTCGAGATCGACGCGCGCACCCTGGCGCCGCGCGTTCACCACCACCTGGTTCAACAGCTGCGGCAGGTCGGTCACCACGGCGACCTCCGCGTCCTGGTTGCGCGCGAAGGCGAGATAGCCGTTCACCATCGCCTCCATCTCGTCGACGTCCGATTTCAGGTTCTGCGTCGCCGGCGAGGTCGGCAGCATCGCAAGCTGCAGCCGCATGCGCGTGAGCGGCGTGCGCAGGTCGTGGGAGACGCCCGCCAGCATCTCGGTGCGTTGCGCCACAAACCGGCGGATGCGCTGGCGCATGGTGTTGAATGCCGCAGCCGCCTGCCGGACCTCCACCGCGCCCCGGCCCTTGAAGTCGGTGACGTCGCGTCCCTTGCCGAACGCGTCGGCCGCCTCGGCTAGGCGCCCGATCGGCCGGATCTGGTTGCGCAGGAACAGGAGCGCGATGGCCAGCAGGATGACGCTCGCGCCCACCATGGCCAGCACGAAGTACGTTGTCGTCGCACTTTGAAGGCGGTCGCGATGCACCAGGGCAACGCCCACGCCGGCCGGCAATTGCAGGCGAATCTCGATCCAGTTGCCCGGCTTAATGGTGTCGATCTGCGCCGGGAACGGCACGCGCTCTGCCATCGCCTGCGCCAGATTGAGGTCGAGAATGCGATTGGCGACCAGCCGCCGCGCCGGCAGCAGCGGCGCATAGTCCTCGACCCAGAAGTCGATCAGCAGGTGCTCGCGCGCCGACCGCAGGTAATTCGTCAGCAGTCCGCCGCGTGTAAGGGTGTCGAGGTTCTCGACGATCAGACCGATGTCGCCCGCCACCCCCAACGCAAGGCGCCGCGTCACCGCGTCCCAATGGCGCTCATAGAAGAACGTTGTGGCGATCGCCAGCGTCAGCGCCAGCGGCGCAAACATGATGACGATCGCGCGTCCCATCAGGGTGCGCGGCGACAGGCGCTTCAGGATGCCGCCCAGCGGCCGCGACGGCATCAGTCCGGCCACAGCACGTACCCTTCGCCCCAAACCGTCTTCAGATAGCGCGGATTGCGCGGATCGGGCTCGAGTTTCCGGCGCAACCGCGCGATGTGCACGTCGACCGAGCGCTCGGCCACCGCCGATCCCGCCTGCGCGATCGCCCCGCGCGACAGCACCGCGCGCGCGTTCGCGGCAAACAGCTTCAAAAGCTCGGTCTCGGCGGTCGTAAGCTTAACCGGCGCGCCGTCCCGGCTCAGCGAGCCCCGGCCCATGTCGAATTCGTGCTCGCCAAAGCGCAGCACCGGGTCGGCGTCCGGCGGCCGCTGGGTGCGCCGCAGCACGGCGGCTGCTCGCAGCAGCAGCTCGCGCGGCTCGAACGGCTTCGGCAGGTAGTCGTCAGCGCCGGCCTCAAGGCCGGCGATGCGGTCCTCCGCCTCGCCCCGCGCGGTCAAAAGCAGGATCGGCACTTGCCCGTGCCCGCCCGTGGTGCGCAGCGAACGCGTCAACGAGATGCCGTCCTCGCCCGGCATGTTGACGTCCAGCACGACGAGGTCGAACGTCAGCGACGCCATGCGCTCGCGCGCTTCCTCGGCATGCCTGGCGGTGGTGACGCGGTAGCCGTTGGTGGACAGGTACTGGCGCAGCAGATCGCGCAGCCGCGTGTCGTCGTCGACGACCAGCACATGCGGCTGGATCTCGGCGTTCATTTGCGCCCCGATTGGGGCTGCGTACCGGCTTCGTCGCCGTTCCGCGCCTCATGGCGCTGGCGGCGTTCCAAGGCATGCTGCAGGCGGTCGCGATCCTCTGCGTCCAGCATCGACCACAGAACCTCGTGCCAGCCGTCGATCGCGGCTGCCGGCACGCCGCCGAAGGCGCGCGCCAGGTTCTCCTGCTGCACTGCCGACAACTGCGCCTCGAGCGCCGCGCCGCGCGGTGTCAGGAACAGCTGGCGCTGGCGGCGGTCCTCGATGCCCTGGCGCTGCAGCACCAGATGGCGCTCCATCACTTCGCGCAGCACGCGCGCCAGCGATTGCTTGGTGATGCGCAGCAGCGTCAGCAGCGCCGCCACGGTGACCCCCGGATTGCGCCCGATGAAATGGATGACGCGATGGTGCGCGCGTCCCAGACCCATGGTGGCCAGCATCTCATCCGGCCCCTTGGTCATGTCGCGGTAGGCGAAGAACATCAGCTCGATCGACCGCCGCAGCTCTTCTTCGCTGAAGCCGCGCCGGTCCGGATCGCCGGGAACCTCGAACGCTTCGGTAACAGCGTCGGGCAGGGTGTCCTGCGCCGCCGCCGCCGCCCCGCGCGGGGGCTTGCGAGATTTTATGTCAACCATGTTGACATATCTTAGAAGCTTCGGTACCACAGTCCAACCATTTCGTTCCATTCGTTGCTTGTTGCGTCGCCGCCGCCACGGGCGCTCCACTGCGGAGCTGGCGCGGAGGACGCGTTTAGGGAGAGCACCATGGCTGTGCAACCATACGACGACCGCGACGGCGTGATCTGGCAAGACGGCCACATGGTGCCGTGGCGCGATGCGCGCGTACATGTCCTCACGCACGGCCTGCATTACGCCTCCCTCGTGTTCGAGGGCGAGCGCGCCTACAACGGCAAGATCTTCAAGCTCGCCGAGCACACCAAGCGCCTCGAAGACTCGGCGAAGATCTTGGGCTTCAAGCTGCCCTACGACGCCAAGACCATCAACGACGCGTGCTATGCGGTGATGAAGGCGAACAACATCGTCGACGGCTACATCCGCCCGGTCGCCTGGCGCGGGTCCGAGATGATGGCGGTGTCCGCCCAGCAGACGACCATCCACATGGCCATCGCGGCGTGGAGCTGGCCGTCCTACTTCGCGCCAGAGCTGCGCCAAAAGGGCATCCGGCTCAAGACGGGCCCCTACCGCCGCCCGGCCGCCGACACCGCACCCGTGCACGCCAAGGCCGCCGGCCTCTACATGATCTGCACGCTGTCCAAGCACCAGGTCGAGCAGGAGGGCTATACCGACGCCCTGATGCTCGACTACCGCGGCCGCATCGCCGAGGCGACCGGCGCCAACATCTTCTTCGTCATGGACGGCAAGCTGCACACGCCGGTGCCCGACTGCTTCCTGAACGGCATCACGCGCCAGACGGTGATCGAACTCGCGAAGAAGCGCGGCATCCAGGTGATCGAGCGCGGCATTCTGCCCGAAGAATTGCCGAAGGCGCAGGAAGCGTTCCTCACCGGCACCGCGGCCGAGGTGACCCCCATCGGCAGCATCGACCACCACACGTACACCGTGGGCGCGATCAGCAAGCGCCTGATGGAAGACTACGACGCGCTGGTGCGCGAGAAGGTCCCCGCCTAGCGAAAGCGTCGCCGGGCCGCGTGCTTGCCCGACTGAAGCGTTTCCTGCTGCGGCTGGTGCCGCAGCTGCCGCCGCTCTCCGCCGGCCAGCAGGCCCGCGCCGTGATCGGCGTGCTGCTGGGCGTGCTGCTCACGGGCTTCGTCAGCCGGCTGGCGCTGGGCGCCAGTCCGGCTGCGCCGCTGCTGATCGCGTCGATCGGCGCGTCCGCCGTGCTCGCGTTCGCTGCGCCGGCAAGTCCGTTGGCGCAGCCATGGTCGCTCCTCGCCGGCAACATCGTCTCGGCGCTCGTCGGCGTCACCTGTTCGCTGCTCATTCCCGTGCCGCTGCTTGCGGGCCCCATCGCCGTGGCCGGTGCGCTTGCGGGCATGTTCCTGCTGCGCTGCCTGCATCCGCCAAGCGCGGCGGTGGCGCTCACTGCGGTGATGGGCGACGCCGCCGTGCATTCGCTGGGCTACGCGTTCGCGCTGTGGCCGGTGGGCCTGAACTCGGCCCTGCTGGTGGCGGTCGCCGGCGTCTACAACAACCTGACCGGCCATCCCTATCCGCACGTGCCGGCCGTGCCCGGCCCCAATCCGCACAAGACCACGGACGTGGCTCCGTCCCAGCGGGTCGGCGTCACCGCCGCCGACGTGCAGGCCGCGCTGCGGGAAGGCGAGTTCCTGAGCGTCATGCCCTCCGACGTCTCCGACGTCGTGCGCCGCGCCGAGGCCCAAGCCTTCCTGCGCCACCATGGCGACGTTCGCGTCGCCGATATCATGTCGCGCGATGTCGCGGCCATCACGGCAGACCGCTCCATCAACGACGCCTGGGCCCAAGTCGTCGAGCGGCAGCTGAAGGCGCTGCCGGTTGTCAGCCCGGAGAATCGCGTGATCGGCATCGTTACGGTCAGCGACCTGATGCGCGCGGTGACACTCACCGAAGGGCCGTCATCCGCCGCGTTCATCTCGTACCGCACGGTGGGCGACATCATGACGGCACCGGCGCGCGTGGCGAGCCCGGAAACCCGCGTCACAGCGCTCGTACCGGCCATGTCGGACGAAGGGCTGCACGCCGTGCCGGTGGTGGATGCGGACGAGCGCCTGGTCGGTATCGTCACCCAGTCTGATTTGATCGCCGCCGCCTTCGTGCACGACGCCAGCGCACCCCCCGAGGCAAAGAAGGCGGCCCGCTCTTAAAATCCGCCTAGCGCACTGCTGGGTTGCGGTCGAAGAACCCGAACGGCACCAGGCTGAACTTCAGCTTGCGTGCGTTCAGCACCGGCCAGTCTTCCGGGGCGGGCACATGGCGGAATCCCATGGTGTACCAAAGCACCAGGTCCGTATCGCCGAGCGCGCGATTGGCGCTCGTCCACTTCGGCAGGCCATCGCCCGCCGCCTGGTTCGGATAGGCGCCGGCGGCGAAGCGCTCCTGCGGGTCGTACGGCGTGACCCAAACGTGCTGCGCGGCAAAGCCGCCGCGCGACAGCCCCGGATCGTCCGCCGGCATCAGCGGCAAGATGTTGTCGCCCGGCACGAGCGCGTAACCGGTGGGCTGGCCCAAGCCGTTCTTTGCCGTCGCATGTTCGATGCGCCAGTGGGCGGGGTTGCCAAGGTCGATGCGTCCGATGGCGTCCTGCTCGCGCGCGGCAGCCTGCTCGCGCAGCACCCACACCGAACGTCCGCCGGCGGCTGCAGGCTTCTCCAACGCAAAGCGCCCGGTGACGAACCGGTTGGCCGTGCCGTCCACGTCGGTGTCCAGGCGAAAGGCGAAATGATGATCGTGCGCGGGCGCCATCAGGCCCGGTGCCACGATGCGGCCGTGCGCGTCGGCGCCGGACGCTGCACGCACGCCGTCGATGCCGTTGGCAATCACCTCCACCGTGATGTCGCCGCCCGCGCCGAACACCCAGTCCACCGTGTACGAATAGAGGCCAAGCTCCGCCGTCTGCCGCATCACCAGGTCGAAGCGCGCGCGCCCGGCGCGAGTGCTGGTGAGTTCCTCCATGTGCCGCCACAGCGCCTCGTTGGCGTCGCGCTCGAATACGCACACGGCGTCGTCCAAGGTCTGCGGGCGCCCGTCGCCCGGCCACGCCACCGTCGCATCGAAAAAGCGCGCGCCTTCGGGGCAGTCGATGCCGGGCACAAGCTCGGTGGACATGCGGCCAAAGCCGTATTCGCCCGCGTCCAGGAACGTGCGCCAGTTCCACTCCGGATCCGCGTCCATGTACGGGACGAAGATCTCCGACAGGGAACCCTGGTACAGCACCGGCCGGCCATCGAACGTCACCGTCGAAAGCACCAGCCCCGCGCGCGGATCGATGCGCCAGTGGAACGCCCACGCATCCCAGCGAATGACCTGGTCGGACGCCTCCATCTGGAATGCGCGCGCCGCCGAACGCTTGCCGGTGGTCTCGAATTCCGCCGGGCGGGGCAGGGGCCGTGCGCCCGTGTCGATCACCTCGAGCGCGACCCCTGCATCGAGGTCCACCAGCGCCGACAAGCCCGTCAATGGCCGGGCGAACGGATTGATGGTCGTGCCGGCCGGCTCGGTGCACTGCACCTGCGCCACGCGCTTGCCGCGAAAGCTCTCGTGCACGAACGTGCCGGCCGAGAACGTCCAGCAGATCACCGCACTCGGGTTGCGCACACCGCGCGCCAGCAGGCCCGCGACGAAGCGCCGGTCGTTGATCGCCGCCGCCCGCGCCGCCGCGTACTCCTCCGGCACCAGGCCGGGCTGCACGCCCGGCACTTCGCGGCTCTGTACCGCGCCGGTGCCAAGCTCGATGCTCAGCTCATAGGTGCGCTGGTCGCGCCGCACCACCGCGAACGCGCGCCGCGCCAGTGGCCCCGCGATTGGATCGCGCGGCTGCCAGCGCAGCACCGCGTCCTTCGCGGGCTCCTGCACCTCGATGGAATGGATGCGCGCGGTGCCAAAGCCGGCGCGCTGAATCGCTGCGGTCGCCTGGCGAATCTCCGGTGCGCTTAGGGGATCGAGCGGATGCGGCGCCGCCTGCGCGGACGCTGAAAATAGCAGCGCAGCGAACGCAAACGCCCACAAAAGAAACCCTCCCCCATTGCCGGGGGAGGGTTTGGTCTCGGACTCCATCGTGCGCGAAATCGCGGCGCGCTCAGTGGGGCTGGTAATAGGGATTCTTGCCTTCGGCATGATCCGTGGTGTCGAGCACGGCGATGATCGTCGGCACGTTCTCGATGATTGCCACCTCGACGCCCTGCTTCAGCGTCACATCAGCCGCACCGCAGCCGTGGCAACCACCTTCGAGGCGGATGTAGGCCGTGTGTTCGATGACGTCGATGAGGCGGATGCGGCCGCCATGCATGGCGACGCCCGGGTTGATCTCGTTGTCGAGCACTGCCTGCACGGCGCGCCCTTCGTCGGTGTCGAGGCCGGGCTTCGGCGTCCAGTCGTTCTGGTTCACGACCTCCGACACTTCCGGCACATAGTGGCGCAGCATCGTCTGGATGCCGCCCAAGAGGCGCGTGGCGCCGCCGGTCAGATCCAGGTGCACGCGGCCGCTGTTCGGATCGAAGCCGATCAATTGCACGTCGCCGTCCTGGTCCTTCGCGACCGGGCGAATGCGCGTGTCGAGCAGTTCGGCGATCTGTTCCGCGACTTCACCGTTCGTGACCAACGCCGGCATGTCGCCGGATTGCGCCGGCTCCGCCTTGGCGAGGCCGGTGGTTACCACCGGCTCGTTGGTGGTGAAGTGATCCATGATGGCGCCGAGGATGGCGGGCTTCAGCGTCTTCCACTGGGTGCCCTTGTCCTTGGTGAGGGTGATGTGGTCGTGCCCGAACGCCACCTTTACTGCGCCGATGTCGAACAGGCGCTGTGCCAGGGGCGAATTGCGCGCGTCTTCCGGCGCATTGAAGTTGAGCGACCCCTCGGTCAGCACTTCGCGGCCGGGCAGGAACTTCAACGTGCTGGGGTCGCGGGTCTCTTCGGTCTGAATGAACATCGAGGGCCTCTGGGCGGCCGCCCTTCACAAATTTAGGGCGAGGACCCGGTTGAATCTGCCCCGTTCGGGGAAGATTTCAAGGCGGTATCAACACCCGGCCTCCAGCCGCCCACCCGCGACCCGGTCCGGCCGCTAGGCCGCCCGGATGCCGCCCGCCGGCCCGCAGGTCGAGACACCCACGATCCGATAGAGCGGGCACCAGCCGATCAGGCTGGTTACGACGAATGCCGCTGCGACAATCCCCAGGATGATGGCCAGCGTGCCGCTGATCATGCCCATGAAGTACAGCGCCGCAATGACGGCGGCGACGCCCAGGCGCAGCCCCCGGTCCCAGTTGCCCATGTTTTTGGTCACGGCTTCCTCCTGTCTAGATGAATGCCTGAACCGCCAGGACCAAGCCGACGATGGCCCCCACGCACAGCGTGCAGGCCAAGAGGAGCTTGAAGGCGACGGTCCGGCGATCATCCATTGCTGCCAGCGTACGTCGCCGCAGAACTAGGCGCATCCGTAGCGATGCGTACACCGAGGCGGCCCTTCGAGCGGCCGAGCGCGTCTCCGCTAGCCCGCCACCTTCCGTGCCGGTTTGGCCGATGCCGCCCAGCGGTCGGCGGCGGTGTCGTCGCTGGCCTTGGCGGCAACCCATGTGCCGCCCCCCTTGGCGCTGTCTTCCAGCTTCCAGAACGGTGCCTTGGTCTTCAGCCAGTCCATCAGGAACGAGGCAGCTTCGAAGGCCGCCTCGCGGTGGGAGGAAGTCGTGATGACCAGCACGATGTTCTCGCCCGGCTCCAGCCGCCCGTGGCGGTGGATGATCAGGCTGTTGTCGAGCGGCCAGCGCCGCCGGGCCTCCGCTTCGATCTCGGCCAGTTGCCGCTCGGTCATGCCCGGGTAGTGTTCCAGGGTCATCGCCGAGAGTTGATGGTTGCCGGAAAACTCGCGCACGATGCCGGTGAACGTGACGATGGCGCCGACGTTGCCGTTGCGCGCCAGTGCCTTCAGTTCGGCGCCGACGTCGAAGTCTTCCGTTTGAACGCGGATCACGGCTGCGCCGCGCGTCCCGGGTGCATCGGCACCCAGGGGTAAGGAATCGGGAACGGTACTCCCATCTTCGTCAGCCTCCCGTCACCGGCGGGAACAGGGCGACCTCGTCGCCCGGCCCGATCTTGGCTTCGTGACCAGCGTACTCCTGGTTCACGGCGACGCGCACGGCGGACAGATCCTTGAGCGCCTCCGCGTAGTTGCCGCCCTGACCCCTGAGCCACTCTAAAAGGCCGCCGACAGTGGTGACGGTGGGCGGCGGCGAAACCTGTTCGCCGGCCTTGCCGACCCGCTCCCGGAGCCATGCGAAATATACGAGCTTCATGGACGGCAGGATAAAGCCTGCCGACAGGCGCGCCTATGCCCTAGGGGTTCCACCCGGCGCCGGTGTCGGCCCAGGTGTCGTGGTCAAGGTCCCGCTCGGAGGCCGCCACCGCCTCCAGGGGCACCTCGAGCTCGTACCGGAAGCCCTCGGGCGCGAACGCCAGCGCCGGCTTCACGTGCAGTTCGGCCGCCACGGCGCGTTCCAGCAGCACGCTGCCAAAGCCGCGCTTTTCCGGGGTGGTCACCCGAGGTCCCCCCCGTTCGCTCCAGGTGAAGCGCAACCGTGGCTTGCCGCTATCCCCCGGCAGGATGGCCCACTGGACCGTCACCTGCCCCTCGGGCACCTGCAGCGCACCGTACTTGATCGCGTTGGTGCCGAGTTCGTGGATCACCAGCGCCAATGTCTGCGCCACCGTCGGCTTGATCAGCACCTCGGGGCCATCGAAGCGTACGCGATCGGCGAACAGCGCCAGTTCGCCTGCCATGATCTCGCGCAGCGGTGCGCCCCGCCAGTCGCTCTGCACCAACAATTCGTGGGCACGCGACAGGGCGTGCAGGCGCCGCACGAAGCTTTCGCGCGCGTCTGCAACCGGCCGCCCGTCGGTCAGCGTGCGCAATGCCAGCGCCTGCACCACGGCGAGCGAATTCTTCACGCGGTGCGACAGCTCCGCGAGAAGAAGACGTTGATGATCCTCCCAGCGCCGCTGGGCCGCCTCGCGCTGCGCCAGGGCGTGCGACGCGTTCGCCAGCGCCAGCGACACTTCGTTTGCCTCGAACAGGGTTGATCGCAATGGTGCAATGGGATCGCCGCGGCCCAGTGCGCGGGCGGCACGCGCCGCCTCGGTGATCGGTCGCGTCAGCACCCCCGACAACTGCAGTGCCAGGAAGAGCGTGAGGACGCCGGTGCCGAGTGTCACGGCAAACCACACGGCCAGACTGCGCCACAGCGGCGCCTCGGCTTCCGCCACTGG
>CAIVPW010000188.1 GCA_903907895.1 uncultured Alphaproteobacteria bacterium | reverse complement strand
TGGCGCGCCCGGAAGGATTCGAACCTCCGACCCCCAGATTCGTAGTCTGGTGCTCTGATCCAGCTGAGCTACGGGCGCCTGCTCGCGAAATCCGAAGTGACCCGCCTAAACGGCGGGCGGACGCGAGGGGGCGGAAAGTAAAGCGATTGGCTGGCGCGGGCAAGCATCCGCTGCGGCCTAGGAAAAATAGGCCGGGGCGGCATCAACGTCAGCGGTAGCCTTGGCGCCACTGTTGGGGCGCCGTGAACGTGCCCTGCCACATGCCGACGTTGTCATTGTCGGCCTTTATCTGCAGGTCGAGGTAGGCGTTCACCGTGCGGTCCGCCACGGCCCAGCCGGCGGAAATCATCTGCTCATTGATGGACGGCACCCCCGCCTGGACCCCCGTCCCCGCCGCGTTGGCTTCGCCGCAGGTTGCCCAATTGCGCTCGTCACCCGGGCGGCGCTCGACGCGGCAGAACAGCTTCTTGCCCATGGTGAGGTCTACGAGCACGCCTCGCGCGACGATGCCGCAGAAATAGGAGCCACGCCCTGGGCCCATGCTGCACGACTGCGGCGCTTCGGGCACATCGATGCCGGCAAGGCGCAGTACCGCGCCGTTCACGCGCACAGTCGCCCCGTCGATGGCGAAGGCGGCCCCGGTGAGCTCCTTGGACGGCTCGCCGTCGATCTCTGGCGTCGTACCGGCCCACATCCCCCGCTTGGCGGCGCGGGCGGCGTCTTCGTCGCCAACGAGGGCGGTGCTGCGGCCTCGGCGTGCGAAGGCCCACCCGGTGCGGACCCATGCCGCGGCGAGATCCTCGGCGCCGGCAATCGCCGCTCGCGTCAGGAAATCGTAGGGCAGGCAGCTGCCATAGCGGCGGTTGTCACCGCTGACGTCGCGCACCTGGCACACATACTGCGTCTTGGCGGCGAGCTCGGCCAGCTTGGCCTGGCCGATGAGGCCGCATTGGTATGCGTTGTTGCCGATCCGGCAGATCTCGTCGCGCTCGAAGGTGGCGGCGTCGAGCAAGTGAATCCACTGGTCCTGGATCTGGATGACCCCGGGGCCGCGCACGCGAATGTCGCCGACGATCTGCGACGTCTGTGCAAACGCGGGCGCCGCCCACGCCAGGAGCGCGGCGGTCAGGGCCACAAGGAGTCTAGCGTTGGCCATCGCGCCATTCCGCCGGCCGCACGAACTCGCCTGCCCACAGGCCGCGCTTCGCCTTGCGCGCTTCTTCCTCGGCAGCGACATAGTCCTGGGTAAGGCGCCGATCGGCGACGGCCCAACCCGACAACACCATGCGCTCGTTGAACGTCGGCACATCGGCGCGGATGTCGGCACCGTCGGGCGTCGGGAAGCCGCACTTGCCGTACGCCCGATCGTCGCCCTCGATCTTGGAGGCATGACAGGTGACGCGGCCGACGCCGGCGGTGAGATCGATCAACTGGACGTAGGCACGCAGACCGCACTGATAGGGCACGCCGTTCAACGTGCAATCCTGCGCCAAGTCGGGCGCGTCGATGCCGTAGAGAAGCATGCGCGTTTCGTTGATCTCGAGGGTGCGGCCGTCGTTGGGTTCCAGCGCACCGTGAAGCGTGCCGGTGCGCACGCCGTGCGGCACAACCGTGCCGGCCCACAGCCCCACCTCGGCGTTCTTCGCCCGAAGGCCGAGCGCTACCCAGTCGCGGCCGTGCTGGTCGTTGGGCAGCGCCCAGCCCGACAGCAGCAACTGCCCGTTGATGGTGTCTTCAACCCTGTCGCCCGCCGGAGCGCCCCCGCCGATGGCCCGGCACACGCCCCAGTTGCGATCATCCTTGCCGCGCCGGGTGACCTGGCAGCGGATGGTCTTGCCGGCCACCAGTTCGGCCAGTTTGCCCGCCGAGGCGAGGGTGCAATGTACGACCACACCGCGTTCGGTGCGGCAATCGGGCTCCTCCCGCGGCGCGACGACGCCCAGCAGATGCACCTGCCGGTTCTGCACCATCAGCAAACCGCCAACTTGCACGACGTCGCCGGTTGGGACCGTAGCCACGCCCTGGACCGTGCCGCCGCCGCCCTTGTTGAGCACAAGGTACGACGCCTCGGCGCCCGCCAGAGCGACGACCAGCGCTCCGGCAGCCACGAATAGCCATTTGCGACTGGAATCCATGCCCCCAACCCGCTTGCGGGTAAGCCCGCAACCCTTGCTAGCACGGCGAACTTTGCCGCGGCAAACGCGCGCAGCACCGAAGCAACAGTCCCCGAAAATGTGCGAAACGCACACAAGACCGCCCGCCAACCCTCTGAGTTGCCGCTTGTTTCCCTGGGACGGCGTCGTTAGGATTGCCCCTCAGTCGAGAGACTGCGGACTTGTCGGGGGACTCCAACATCCGTCGTCGTGAGCGGTCGAGACCGGCCTCATGGGTTTTCCGTGGGCGGCCTCGAAAGCCTGGGGGTAATTCGCACATGCTGGTTGCGAAACGGGTTGGTGCGTTCGTAGGGCTGCTCGGGCTTTCTGCCTGTTCGTTTGCCTCGGAGGCCCTGTGGCCGTCATTGGGCGGCAATCAGACGCAGACCGCGGCCGTTCGGCCGCCGGCCGCGCCGAGCACTGCCGCCGCGCCTGTTACTGCCTCCAACATGCCCCTCCCGCCCGCTCTGGGAACCACGACGTTTGTGCCGCCACCGGTAACGGCTGGCTCCAACACAGGCACCTTCGTCGGCGCCAAGGTCTCCCAGCATCGCGGCGAGTTGGTCGCGCTGCAGGAAACCATCATCCGTCATAATCAACAGTTGCAGGGTGTCCGCACCCAGACGACGGAAGATTCCCAGCGCTACCACGGCACCGTGGCGGCCATTAATTCGCGCCTGCAGATCGGCACGACCCCGGGCAACCCGGTGTTGCTCGGCCAGTGGCGCAGCGCACAGAGCGAACTCGAGCGCCTTTCCGCCGACATCGCCCAATTGAACAGTCTGGCGAACGACGTTGCCGCCGATTCCGGCATGGCCTCGTACCTGCTGGAAGCCGCCCGCGCGACCTATGGCCTCGCCGGCGCCATCGATGAGGACCACCGCCAGCTGGCGATTCTCGAGGACGAGACGAACCGCACCGTCGTTCTCATCGATCGCTTGCTGAACGAGCTGTCCGAAGACATTCGCCGTCAGACCGCGTACCTGAGCGCCGAGCGCCGCAACCTGCAGACCATTTCCATCGCCATTCAGAACGGCGAAATCCTGGGCCAGAGCCTGTTCAACCGCGCCTTCGCCAATGCAGGCCCGGCGGACGCGGCGCCCGCCGCCATCGTCGGCGGCGCACCCCAGGCCGCCTTCGGCGCCCCGCAGATTGCGGCCGGCGAGCAGGCCCTGGTGGTGATCCGGTTCGATCGGCCGAACGTCCAGTACCAGCAGCCGCTGTACAACGCTGTGGCCGCCGCCCTGGAACGCAAGCCGACCGCCACGTTCGATCTGATCGCAGTGGCTACTGCCCAGGGCAACGCCGCGTCGATGGCGCTGAACCTGACCCGCGCCCGCCAGAATGCCGAGGAAGTCGTACGCACGCTGACGGACATGGGCCTGCCGGCCGACCGTCTGCGCCTGTCCTCGACCTCGACGGCCGACGTCTCCACCAACGAAGTCCGCCTCTACGTCCGCTAGGCGCTAGACCAGCGCTTGGCCAACCGCGTAGTTGCGTGCCGCTATATTTTAGTTTTAACTAAATTATATGGAAGCGACACTGGCGGTGGCCGGCAGTGCGCGGCGGCAGTTGATCCTGCGGCTATTGTGGGACGGCGAGTTGAAGGCGGGCGAGATCGCCCAAGCCATGCCGCAGGTGACGTTTGGCGCTGTCTCGCAGCACCTGGGGCTCCTTGCCCAGGCGGGGCTCGTGCTGCGCAGGTCGGCCGGGCGCGAGCGCTACTATCGCGTCGATCGCCGGGCGCTGGGACCATTGGCGCCGTGGCTCGAAACCATGTGGGACGACGCGCTGGGCGAACTGAAATTGCGAGCCGAAGCAGAGGAATCTAGGCGCGGACCCCAGCCCGGTGCGCGGTCGCGTACACGATCGAAGCAACGGAGCCAGACATGAACCTGCCCTTCTCCGTGTCGCGGACGCTGGTGGTCCGCGCGCGACCGCAGACGGTGTTCTCGTTCTTCCGCGACCCCGAGCGCTTTGCCTCGTGGTGGGGCAAGGGCTCGCACATCGAACTCAAGCCAGGCGGCGCAGTGCACATCGTCTACCCCGGCGGCACTACGGCGGGGGGCGCGATCGTTTCGTTCGAACCGGACCGCAGCATCGTATTCACATACGGCTACGACGACCCCGCCAAGCCGATCGCGCGTGGCGCCTCTCTCGTCAGCATCACGCTGACGGCCCACGACGAAGGCACGCTGCTGACCTTGCGCCACGACGTCGCTACGGCGCCGGTGGCCAATCAGCATGTGGCGGGGTGGCGGTTCCAGTTGTCCGTCTTCGCGAACGTGGCCGCCGCCGCCCAGCATGCGGACGCCGCGCGCGTCATCGATCAATTCTTCGTCGCATGGAACAAGGACGACGATGACGAGCGCGCGTACCTGCTCAAGACGTTGACGACCGACAACGTCGCGTTCCGCGACTCGTTTGCGGCGATCACCGGACGCAACGAGTTGGCACAGCACATCGGTGCCGTACACATGCACATGCCCGGATTGCAGATCGCGCGCAACGGCGATGCGCGCCATTGCCAGGGCACCATTCTGGTGAACTGGACCGCCGGCGACCGCGGCGGCACGAACGTGTTCCGCTTGGCGGGCGACGGCCGGATTGCCGACGTTGTCGGATTCTGGAACGCCTGAGCGCTACTCCCAGCGCATCGCCGCGACGTCGTCCAGCGTCATGGGCCAGTTCCGCCAGAGGCCGGCAAGACCCTTCTTGGCCACGGCCACCTTCGGCAATTCGAACAGGAACACGTTGACGGCATCCTGCGTGATGATGCGCTGCGCATCGCCCCAGGCACGGTTCTGCTCCGCGACATCGGTGGCGCGGTTGGCACGCGCAAGCGCGTCACGCAGCGGCGCGCTGTCGTACTGAAAGTAGTAGTTGGGATTGCCATAGACCGTAATGTCCATCGGCTCGACGTGGCTGACGATGGACAGGTCGTAGTTCTTCTGCGTGTAGACGACATCCAGCCAGCGCGCCCACTCGACTTCCTCCATCTTCACGCGAATGCCGACACGTCCTAGCTGCGCGGCGATGATCTCGCCCGAGCGGCGGGCGTAATCCACCGGAGGCAACGTCAGCACAACATCGAAACCGTTCGGCACACCGGCCTCGCGCAGCAGTTCGCGTGCCTTGGCGAGATCCGGCGGATACATGCCTGTGAGATCGACGTAGGCCGGGTTGTGGGGGGCGAAGTGCGTGCCGATCGGCACCGCGATGCCGGACTGCGCGCCGAGGATCACCTCGCGCCGGTCGACCGCGTGGGAGATGGCGCGGCGGACGCGAACGTCCGCAAGCGGGCCACGCTTGTTGTTCATGGCCAGGATCGTTTCGCCCTCGGTGGAACCGATCAGGACCTGGAAGCGCGCATCGCGCTGAAATTGCGGTGCCGCTTCGACTGCGGCGATGTTCGAGAACAAGTCGACATCTCCCGCCTGCAACGCAGCGATCTGGGCCGCGCCGTCGCCAATGAACTTGAAGGTGACGCGTTCGATCTGCACCCGCGCCGCATTGCGGTGCAGCGCGTTCTTCGTGAGCACGACCGAGTCGCCGGGCGTCCAGCGCTCCAGCTTGTACGGTCCGGTCCCGATCGGGTTCGAGCGATTGGTGGCCGCGCTCTCTGGCGCCACGATCACCGAGGCGTTCTCGGCGAGGTTGAACAGGAACAGCGCCGAGGGCTCCTTCAGCGTGATGGCGACCGTGCCGGCGTCCGGCGTCGCGATACGCTCCATCTGCGTGAAGTAGCTTTTACGACTGTTGGTGCTTTCGGGCGCCGCGTTGCGCTCGAAGGTGAACTTCACGTCACCGGCGTCGAAATCGGTCCCGTCCGCAAACTTCACGCCACGCAGCAGATGGAACGTATAGGTGCGCGCATCCGGCGACACGTCCCACCGTTCGGCGAGCGCAGGCAGTACGCGGCCCAGTTCGTCGATGCGGGTGAGGCCCTCGTACACGTTGAGCTGCGTCACCTCGGCGATCGCGGCGGCGGCGTTGATCGTCGGATCAAGCAGGGGCGGCTCCAGCGTCATGCCGATGACAAGCGCACGATTTCCTTGCGCGTGCGCCGAACCTGCAACGATCGCTAGCGAAAAAACGAGTGCGGCGCCAATGCGGGCGCCCTGACTGAAGTGCTTGGCGATCATGAGTGGTGTCCTAAACGGGGGGACCCAGGCTACGGAGCGCGGGAATATCCCCCAAGGCCTCGGCAGCATAAACGGCGCGACCAATTGCGCGCTCGACACATTCTGCAGCAGCATCGCCGATGGCGGCGAGCTCGGGTGCTTCGATTACACTGGTATTGCGGCCGGTAGCCATGGCGAACAGCGTGTCGCCATCGAACGGACTGTGGGCGGGCCTTACCGCACGCGCGATGCCGTCGTGCGCCATAAGCGCCATGCGCTGGGCCTGACCGGGGGACAACGTGGCGTTGGTGGCAATCACACCGATCGTGGTGTTGGCGCCGGGGCGCGGGCCGCGCTTGCCGTACGGCTTGCTCCAGTCCGGCATCGCGTTGGGGGGGCCGTTAT
>CAIVPW010000187.1 GCA_903907895.1 uncultured Alphaproteobacteria bacterium | reverse complement strand
CTTGCCGTGTTGCGGCTGCTGGAGTCCGAGGGCTCGATCCAATTCGGTGGGCGCGAGTTGCAGGGCATGAAGTTCAACGCCTTGCGTCCGCTGCGCAAGGAAATGCAGATCGTGTTCCAGGACCCGTACGGGTCCCTGAGCCCGCGCCTGTCGGTACATCAGATCATCGAGGAAGGTCTGGTAGTGCACCACAGGCTTTCGTACGACGAACGGCGCACCATCGTGGCGGATGCGTTGCGCGAGGTGGGCCTCGATCCGGCCAGCATGGATCGCTACCCGCACGAGTTCTCAGGCGGCCAGCGCCAGCGCATCTCGATCGCGCGCGCGCTGGTGCTGAAGCCGCGCCTGATCGTCCTGGACGAACCGACGTCGGCGCTCGATCGCACCGTGCAGGTACAGATTCTCGACCTGTTGCGGGACCTGCGCGAACGCCACGGCCTCACGTACGTGTTCATCAGCCACGACCTGAAGGTGGTGCGGTCCATCGCCGACTACGTCGTGGTGATGAAGGACGGACGGATCGTCGAGGAAGGACCGGCCGAGCAGGTCCTGCACAATCCGACCTCTGCGTATGCCGCAGCGCTGGTCAAGGCGTCGTTCGACCTGATCGCCGATGACACCGGAGCGGTCCGCGTCTAGCTCGCGCGGTTGGCTGACTACTTCTTCTTTCCGTAGCGGCGCTCGATCAGCCGGTATACCGCGCGCAGCGTCTGCGCTTCAGCCCCTTCGGGCCGGCCGGGGCGGTGGCGGTTGTTCCAGCCGTAGAGGTCGAGATGCACCCAGCGCTTCGACTGCGTGACGAACCGCTGGAGGAAAAGGGCGGCGGTGATGGAGCCGCCCATGCCGGAGCCCGGCGCGTTGTTCAAGTCGGCGAGCTTGGAATCGAGCATATCGTTGTAGCCGGGCCACAACGGCAGCCGCCACATCGGGTCGGCCTCAGCCATGCCGATCTGCTGCAGATCGGCCGCCGTCGCGTCATCGTTCGAGTACATCGCCGGCAGCTCAGGCCCGAGCGCGACCCGCGCAGCGCCTGTGAGCGTCGAGAAATCGATCAGCAGGTCCGGCTTCTCGTCGTCGGCGTCGGCGAGCGCATCGCCCAGGATAAGGCGGCCTTCGGCATCCGTGTTGCCGATTTCGACGCTCAGTCCCTTGCGCGACGGAAGAACATCGCCGGGGTGGAACGCGTCCGAGGCGATAGCGTTCTCGACCAGCGGCAAGAGCACCCGCAGGCGAATGTCGAAGTTGGCCTCGGCGAGCATTTGCAGCAGGGCGATGCAGACCGCGGAGCCCGCCATGTCTTTCTTCATGAGTAGCATGGCGTCGGCCGGCTTGATGTCGAGTCCGCCCGTATCGAACGTGACGCCCTTGCCGATCAGCGTCACCCGAGGTCCGGACGTGCCCCAGCGGATATCGACGAGGCGCGGCTCCTGCCGGCCGGCGCGGCCGACGGCGTGGACCATCGGGTAGTTCTGCAGTAGCTCCTGCCCCATCACGACACGCGCTTCGGCATTGGCGGCGCGGGCGACTTCGAGCGCGGCTTCGCCGAGGTCCTCGGGCCCAAGGTCGCCTGCGGGCGTGTTGACCAGATTGCGCATGACGCGCGCGGCGCGCGTAGCGCGCGTGACGTAGGCACGGTCGGCCTTCTGCGGCCATACCAGCACCGCACCGCCCTCGCCTTCCGGCGCCTTCTTGTAGCGCGTGAAACGATACCCGCCGTACGCCCAGCCAAGCGCCACGGTGGTGGCGAGGCCGGCATCGGCGCCTCGGGGCAACTCGACGCGGTAGGTGGCCGTCGGCAGGCCGAACGTCAGTGCGGCGAAGTTCCAAAGCGTGGCGGAATCAGCGGCGCCGACCACTGCACCGGCAGGGGCGCCGCCCTTGCCGGGAAGAACCAGCGAGCGGCCAGGCTTGGGCTGGTAGCGCTGCGTCTCGACCCAGCCGCGGGTCGCGCTGTCCTGCGCCTCCAGCCAACGCTGGTAGGATCTTTCGGTGACGACAAAAAGCGGGACAGCGTCGGGTGCCGCATCGACCAGGAATAGATCGGCCGTTGTCGCGGTTTGTTTCTTGGTCTTGGCCACTGGTTCCCCCTAGGAACGCAACGCTGCCTGCACGGATTCGGCATGGGCAGTGAGCGAGTCGCTCACCGTGACAGGATACGCCGCAGTCGCTCTGCCACGCACGGGCGGCGGCAGCTTGGCCAATTCGGCCGCTGCATAGGACGCAATTTGCTGCAGCGGCGGTGCGGGCACCAGGCGCCGGCCGTCCTTCATCACGAGCCGCAACAGTGGCGTACCCGAAAGACTTTCATCGGCGCGCCCGATGACGTCGCCGGAATAGATGCCGCCTGTTTCGCGGCGCCAGATCTGCTTGCGTCCTGGCAAGAGGTTCTTGCCGGGCGAAAGCTTCATGCGTCCCCGACCGGCGAATTCCGTAAGCTTGTAAACGACGTCGAGGGTGGGCGCGTCCTCGGAGACGCCCATGCGGGTGCCGACGCCGAAGGCGTCGATCGGTGCACCTCGGGAGAGCAACTCCGCCAGCGCGTGCTCGTCGAGGCCGCCGCTGGCAAAGATGCGCACGTGGTGCAGACCAGCTGCATCGAGCATTTCCCGCGCCTGCTTTGAAAGCGTAGCGAGGTCGCCCGAATCGAGCCGAATGGCCTGGACCTTGAACTGGGCGCCCAATTCGCGCGCCAGATCGACGACGCGGCGGACGCCTTGGAGCGTGTCGTACGTGTCCACCAACAGCGTCGTTTCCGGATATTGGCGAACAAAGGCGCGGAAGGCGTCGGCCTCGTTCTCGAACGACTGCACGTAGGCGTGCGCCATGGTGCCGACGACAGGCAGGTCGTGAGTCTTGCCAGCCAGCAGGTTCGATGTGGCGCTGATGCCGGCAATGGCGAAGGCGCGTGCGCCCTTTACGGACGCATCGACGCCATGCACACGGCGTGCGCTGAAGTCAACGACGCGGCGGCCTTGGGCAGCCAGTACAACGCGCGCGGCCTTAGATGCCAGCATCGTTTGCGTATGCATCTCGTTGATCAACAGCGTTTCGAACAGCTGTGCCTCGGCAAGGCCGCCGGTGATCTCGAGCAGCGGCTCGCCGGCGAACATCGGCGTGCCCTCGGGCACAGCCACCACCGAGCCCTGGAAGCGGAAGCGGGCCAACCAGTCGAGGAAGGACTGCGTGAAGCACCCGAGCGTGCGCAGGTAGGCGATTGCGTCGGAATCAAAGCGCAGGGATTCCAGATAGCGCAGTACCGATTCAAGCCCCGCGGCGAGCAGGAAGTTGCGCGCGCCTGGCAGCGTGCGCACGAACAAGCTGAACGTCGCCGGCACGTCGCCCGTGCCGTCGGCGACGTAGGCCTGCACCATCGTCAGCTCATAGAGATCGGTGAACAGCGCCAGAGAAGAGCCACCCGGGGCGCCATCCGCCCAGGGCGGCATGGCCGGCATGCAGATTTACCCCCAAGCCACGGCGGCGATCGGCGGCAGGTGCCCCGAGACATGGTGCCAACGGCGACCACCGCCATCACCGATCCACAAGTTGCCGGTAGTGGAGCCCATCACCAGGTGCTCGCCGACGTCATCGACGTCGAGCCCGTGGCGGTAGATCAGGTCGTAGCAATTCTTGCGCGGCAGGCCGGTGCCGAGTGACTCGAATGTCTTGCCGCCGTCGCGGGTGCGCGTGACCGTGAGGCGTCCTTCCACCGGCACGCGATACATGTCGCGCACCGCCGGGACGAACCAAGCCGTCTTTGCATCCAATGGATGCGCCGCCACCGCGAACCCGAACACCGACGGCTTCACTTTCTTGATCTCTTTGAAGGTCAGTCCGCCATCCGTGGAGCGGAAGATGCCGTTGTGGTGCTGCAGCCACACGATGTTGGGGTCGATCTTGGGCGAGGCAATGCGGTGTACGTCCTGCACCTTGGGATCGTGTTGCTGGCCGGGCGGCATGTATTCGTTGCGCAGGCCCTGGCCGACCAGCGCCCAGGTGTGGGCGCCATCGTCGGAGCGCCAGACGCCGCCGGTGGAGACGCCGAGCGTCAGCCGCTTGGAATCGCGCGGATCGACCAGCACCGTGTTGATGCCGGGATGGTCGGCGCCGCCGCCCATCCATTCTGCGCGCTCGGGGCGCTCCCACAGGCTGGAGATCAGCTCCCAACTCTTGCCGCCGTCCGCCGAGCGAAACAGGCCGCCCGGAGTAGTACCGGCCCAGATGACCTCGGGTTCGTTTGGCCCGCCGGCCGCAAGGGTCCAGATCATGTCGAGGGCGGGCGCCTTGGGCTCGCCCGTGTCGTTGGGGGCCTTGTACTTGGCAGCGGTGGGCGGGAATGCCGGGGCCGCGACCTCTTCCCAGGTTGAACCGCCGTCTTCCGAGCGGTGCAGCTTGCTGCCGAAATGGCCGAGCTTGAGCGCGGCGTAGATGCGGCCCGTGCGTGGATCGGG
>CAIVPW010000186.1 GCA_903907895.1 uncultured Alphaproteobacteria bacterium | reverse complement strand
CTCGGCCAAGCGATAGGGCATGCCGGCGCCGCACGTGACGCCATGCACCAGACCCTTGGCGCCTTCCAGAATGCCGGTGAGCACCCGCTCGGCGCCGCCCATCTCCCACAGGATATTCATGTGGAGACGGCCCTCGCCGGCACGGACGTCGTGCGCGATGCGCGCCTGGGCGATGCCGCCCTTCACGCCGAAGGCGACGAGCTCATCGTGGCGCTCGCGACGGGTCTTGCCCTTGTAGATCTGGGGGACCAGAGCGCCGTGCTCGTCATAGAAGTCGGCGTTGACGCCGGAGAACGTGCCGATGCCACCGGCACCGGCCCACGCGCCCGACGAAACGCCGGTCGTGACCGAGACGCCCTTGCCGCCTTCGATCAGCGGCAGGACCTCGGCCCCCGACATGCGGATGGCATTCAAAGCCTTCACAGCCCAACTCCTCCCTCAGGAGTGCGACGGGGCCGCACGCTCGCCATCAGCATACCCGAGCTTGAACTGGACAGAGAGGCCGGTACGCGAAGCGCGCGTTAACCAGCCTGCTGCCCTTCCATCTGCTCGCGCGGCTCTCTCGGCTGCTGCGGGATTTCCTGGCCAGTGGCCTGATCGACCACCTTCATCGACAACTTGACCTTGCCGCGATCGTCGATGCCAAGGACCTTCACGTAGACCTCCTGGCCCTCGGAAACGACGTCGGTCACCTTTGCGACGCGGCGCGATGCGAGTTCCGAGATGTGGGCGAGGCCATCGCGGTTTCCAATGAAGTTGATGAAGGCGCCGAAATCGACGGTCTTCACCACCTTGCCCTTGTAGATCGTGCCGATCTCGGGCTCGGCGACGATGCCCTTGATCCAATCGACGGCTGCCTTGGACGCGGCCGGATCGGTCGCGGCGACCTTTACGGTGCCGTCGTCCTCGATGTCGATCTTGGCGCCGGTGGTCTCGGTGATCTCACGGATGACCTTGCCGCCGGTGCCGATGATCTCGCGGATCTTGTCCTTCGGCACGGTGAACGTGGTGATGCGCGGCGCAGTGGCGGCGACGTCGGAGCGCGCCGTGGTGAGCGCGCCGGCCATCTGCCGAAGGATGTGCAAGCGGCCTTCCTTCGCCTGGCCGAGCGCCTTCTCCATGATCTCGGCCGTGATGCCCGGGACCTTGATGTCCATCTGCAGCGCGGTGACGCCGACTTCGGAGCCGGCGACCTTGAAGTCCATGTCGCCGAGATGATCCTCGTCGCCCAGGATGTCGGACAGAACCGCCCAGCCGTCCTTCTCGAGGATCAGGCCCATCGCGATGCCGGCGACCGGACGCGGCAACGGCACGCCCGCGTCCATCAAGGACAGCGACGCGCCGCACACGGAGGCCATCGAGGACGAGCCGTTCGACTCGGTGATCTCGGAGACGACACGCATCGTGTACGGGAATGCTTCCGGAGTCGGCAGCAGCGGCTTCACCGCGCGCCAGGCGAGCTTGCCGTGGCCGATCTCGCGGCGACCGGGGCTCTTCAGCATGGAAGCTTCGCCCACCGAGTATGGCGGGAAGTTGTAGTGCAGCAAGAAGCGCTCGCGGTATTCGCCCTCGAGCGCGTCGATGACCTGCTCGTCACGGCCGGTGCCGAGCGTAGTGACGACCAGCGCCTGCGTCTCGCCGCGGGTGAACAGTGCGGAGCCATGCGCGCGCGGCAGGACGCCGACTTCGCACACGATCGGGCGCACCGTCTTGGTGTCGCGGCCGTCGATGCGCGGCATGCCCTTGATGATGTTGCCGCGGACAATCTCCTGCTCGACTTCCTTGAACAGCGAGCCGACCACGGTGCGGTCGATCTCCGGATTCTCGGCGACCAGCGCGTCGACCACCTTCGCCTTCGCGGCGTCGACCTTGTCGCGGCGCAGGTCCTTCTTCTTCTCGCCGTAGGCAGAGCGCAGGTCGTCGGCGACGATCGTGCGGATGCGCGCGGCCAGCGCGTCGTCGTTCTTCTTCTCGAGCGGCCAGGGTTCCTTGGCCGCGGCTTCGGCGAGCGAGATGATCG
>CAIVPW010000185.1 GCA_903907895.1 uncultured Alphaproteobacteria bacterium | reverse complement strand
GATGGCGGAAGAAACATGGGCGCAGGTGGATCCCGCGCATCCGCAGTTCGCGATGAAGACGCTGCTCGACCGGCTTGGCGTCACGCGTTCGGTGGTCGAGCCGTGGCAGGGCGAACCGAAGCAGCCGTCGCGCGTCGCCTTGATCGCCGAGGCGATGAAGCCCGCGCCGGCGTGGGCCGAGCGCAGTGCTGCCCACATCGGCGACGACGCCTGCACCGGCCTGTATCGCCTCGACTGCGCCAACCCCGAGGAAGAGGCCCGCGCCATCGCGCTGGCGCTGCGCGAGTCGCTGGAGACGCCGGGCCGCACGGCGGCGCTGGTGACACCGGACCGCGCGCTCGCGCGCCGGGTCGCGGCCGAACTCGGCCGCTGGAACATTGCGATCGACGACTCGGCTGGCGTGCCATTGGCGCTCACGCCGACTGGAACGTTCCTGCGCCTCAGTGCATCGATGGTAGCGGAGGAACTGGCGCCCATCCCACTCCTTGCCGCGTTGAAGCATCCGCTTGCAGCAGGTGGCGTGGCGCCCGGACTTTTCCGCGCCCGCGTGCGGCGGCTGGATCGCGTCGTGCTGCGCGGTCCGCGCCCTGCCGCGGGCTTTGCGGGATTGCGTGCTGCGCTTGATGCCAAAGAGAAGGATCGGCCGCGCGAGGTCGCCGTCCTGCGGCCATGGCTCGACGATGTGCAGAAGCTCGCCGAGCCGTTCGTCGCTGCCGTGCAGGGCGAGGCCGCCGACCTGACCGCGCTGCTCCGCGCGCACATCGAGTTTGCAGAGAAGCTGGCCGCAACGTCGGACAAACCCTCGGCGCGCTCGCGCCTGTGGGGCAACGACGACGGCGAGGCCGCGGCGCTGTGGGTCGAAGAGCTGCTGCGCGTGGCCGATGGTGGCGCGTCGCCACGCTTCTCGGGACGACACTATCCCCTCGTGCTGAACGAGCTGATGGCCGGCGTCAGCGTGCGCCCACGCTACCCGAAGCATCCGCGCCTGCAGATATGGGGTCCGCTCGAGGCGCGCCTGCAGCAGCCGGACGTGGTGATCCTCGGTGGGTTGAACGAGGGCATGTGGCCGCCCGAAGCGCCGACGGACGCGTGGATGTCACGACCCATGCGGGCCAAGGCCGGCCTGCCGCCGCCCGAGCGCCGCACGGGATTGGCGGCGCACGACTTTGCCCAGGCAGCGACGGCGGCCACCGTGCTGCTCACGCGCGCCACAAAGGTCGATGGCGCTCCGACCGTGCCGTCGCGCTGGCTCGACCGGCTCGATGCCGTCTTGTCCGGCCACGACATCCGTCTCGCCGATGCGCCGTGGCTGCACTGGCAGCAGCAGCTCGTGTCGCCAGCTGCGGTGGAACCATTGGCGCCGCCCGCTCCCAAGCCGCCCGTGGAGAAGCGCCCGCGCCGATTGGCAGCAACGACCATCGAGACCTGGGTGCGCGACCCGTACGCTGTATACGCGAAGCACATTCTGCGCCTGCGCGCGCTCGATCCGATCGATTCCGATCCCGACGCGCGGGAACGTGGCCAGATCATTCACGACGCGATCGACCGCTTCCTGCGTACCGGCATCGATATGGGATCGCCCGACGCGGTGCAGCAAATGCTCGATCTCGGCCGCGAGTCGTTCCGCGATCTGCTGGCGCTGCCGGGCGTGTGGGCATTCTGGTGGCCGCGCTTCGAGCGCATCGCCGCTTGGTTCGTCGCCAACGAGCGCGAGCAGCGCACCCGCGCCCGCCTTGTCGCGAGCGAGGTGAAGGGCGGCTGTGACATTGTCGCACCCGGCGGCGTGTTCCGCGCGATGGCGACCGCGGATCGCATCGACCGCCTGCACGGCGGCGGTCTCGCCGTGATCGATTACAAGACAGGGTCGGTGCCGCAGAGCGGCGACATCGAAAGGGGATTTTCGCCGCAGCTGCCGATCGAAGGCATGATCGCGGCGGACGGCGGCTTCGACGGTGTCGCCGCCGAACCGGTGGTCGAGTTGACGTACTGGCGCCTGAGCGGACTGGCCCAGGCGGGCGAGGTGAAGCCGGCGGTCAAGACCGCCGAAGCCGTCGATGCGCTCATCACCGATCTGCGCGATGGCTTGGCTGCGTTCGTTGCGGCGTTCGACGACCGCGCCATGCCCTACCGCTCGCGGCCGCGGCCGGAGTTCGCCCCGCGCTACTCGGACTACGACCATCTGGCGCGGGTGCGCGAATGGTCGGCCGGGCCGGGCGAGGACGAAATGATTGCCGTGGTGCCGCGATGAGCCTGCCGCGAGTAACCCGAGCCCAGCCACCTGCGCGTCCCCGTCCCACCGAGGGCCAAACGGGCGCCTCGGATCCGATGGCGTCGTCGTGGGTGACGGCTTCCGCCGGCACCGGCAAGACGCAAGTGCTGACCGACCGGGTGTTGCGGTTGCTGCTGACCGGCACGCGGCCGGGGGCCGTCCTGTGCCTCACCTTCACGCGCGCCGCGGCGGCGGAAATGAAGGTGCGCCTTACCGAGGCCTTGGGCAAATGGGCGACGGCCTCCGACGCGGCATTGGGCGAGGACCTTCGCCTGCTGAAGAATCGCGCCGAGCCATCGTCCGCGCAGGAGATCGCCGCGGCGCGCCGCCTATTCGCGGAAGTGCTGGATGCGCCCGGCGGGCTCAAGGTCGTGACCATTCACGCGTTCTGCGAATCCCTGCTGGCGCGCTTCCCCGTCGAAAGCGGCGTTGCCGCGCACTTCGAGGTGATGGACGAGCGCACAGCCGCCGAGCACTTGGAGGCGGCGCGCGACCGTGTCCTGGGGCGCGCGCGCTCCGATCCTGCGCTTGCCACCAGAATCGGCGGCGTCACCGCGCGGGTGAACGAGCAGCGCTTTGGCGAGTTGATGCAGGAACTCGCCAAGCATCGTGCGCGGGTACGCAAGCTGGTTGCGGCGGGCATGCCTGCAGCGTTCGCGCGCGTGCGTACCGTGCTAGGCCTCACCGAGGGCGAGAGCGCGGATTCGATCTTGCGCGATGCTTGTGCCGACGGCGCCTTCGACGCGCTGGGCCTTACCCATCTGTGCCGCGAGTTGCGCAAGGCGACCAAGTCGTTCGTGCAGCGTGCCGAGGGCATCGAGCCTTGGATACGCGCCGCCGCGTCGCAGCGCGCCGACGCATTTGCGGCCTACGGCGACGTCTACTTCACCGAAAAAGGCGAGCCGCGGAAGAAGTTCCTGCCGAAGACGCTCGAAGACGACGCGCACCTTTTCCGCGTGGTGGAGAACGAAACGGCTCGCGTTGGTGTTGTGATCGACCGCCTGCGCAAGACAGAGGTCTACGAGGCGACGTCCTGCCTGCTGGCGTTCGCCGCCGAGCTTTTGGAGGAGTACGAGCGCGGCAAGCAGCGGCACGCGCTGCTCGACTACGAGGATCTCATCCTCAAGACGCGGGATCTGCTGGACAAGCCCGGCGTTGCGCCGTGGGTGCTCTACAAGCTCGACGGCGGCATCGACCACATCCTGATCGACGAGGCGCAAGACACGAGCCCCGAGCAGTGGCAGGTGATCAAGGCCATTGCGGACGAGTTCTTCGCCGGCACCGGCCAGTACGATGACCGGCCGCAGGTTCGCTCCAAGAAGCCGCCTCGCACGGTGTTCGCCGTCGGCGATGCCAAGCAGTCGATCTTCGGCTTCCTGCAGGCCGACCCGCAGTCGTTCGCTGCGATGCGCGAATACTTCGCCCGGCGGGTCCAGGATGCCGAACACGACTGGCGTCCGCAGGAGCTGGTGGATTCGTTCCGGACGGTGGCGCCCATCCTGCGCGCCGTGGACACGGTATTCGCGCAACCGCCGGCGCAGGATGGCCTGCTGCTGGCCGACACGACCATCCGTCACTTGGCTACGCGCAAGGGCCAGGCCGGGTACGTCGAAGTGTGGCCGGCGTGCAAGCCGCCCGAAAGCAGCGCTGCGGTGGCGTGGGATCCGCCGCTGGAGCAACAGCATCGCCGCTCGGCCAGCGCGGAGTTGGCCGAACAGATCGCGGAACGCGTACACGGCTGGGTCGGACGCGAGGCGCTGCCGTCGCGCGGACGCGCCGTGCGGGCCGGCGACATCATGATCCTGGTGCAGCGCCGTGCGACCTTCGTGGAAGAAGTCGTGCGGGCGCTGAAACTGAAAGGTGTCGCCGTGGCGGGCACCGACCGCATGCTCATCACCGAGCAGCTGCCGGTGCAGGACCTCATGGCGCTCGGGCAATTCGCGCTGCTGCCGGAGGACGACCTTACGCTCGCGACGGTCCTAAAAGGACCGCTCGCCGGGCTCTCCGAAGACGCTCTCTACGAACTCGCCATCGATCGCAAAGGATCGTTGTGGGCGGAGCTGCGCAATCGCGCCACGGATCGCCTCGACTTTGCCACGGCGCTAAAGTTCCTGACCGGCGTGCGCGCGCAAGCAGACTTCGCCACGCCGCACGCGTTCTACGCCAACCTCCTGGCGCAAGGGGGCCGCCGCGCCATCCTGGGGCGGCTGGGGCCGGAGGCGAACGATCCGATCGATGAGTTCCTGGCGCGCGCCTTCGAGTACGAGCGCGCGCACGCACCGTCGCTGCAGGGGTTCCTGGACTGGATCACGCGCGGCCAGATCGTGGTGAAGCGCGACCTCGAGGTCGGCCGCGATGAAGTGCGCGTGCTGACGGTGCACGGCTCGAAGGGCTTGCAGGCGCCGATCGTGTTCCTCGCCGACACCTGCTTCATTCCGCAGAACGACGCTCTGGTCCATTGGCGCGAGAACGGGGGCGGCCCGGTGCCGCTGTGGATCAATCGCGTCAAGCTCGCGGACTCTATCACGCAGGAGGAGCGCGACCTCGCAAGGCTGCGCCGCGAAGAGGAATACCATCGCCTTCTGTACGTCGCGATGACGCGCGCCGAGGACCGTCTTGTCGTATGCGGCTTCGAGACCAAGAACGGCCGCAGCGCACATTGCTGGTACAGCCTCGTCCACGGCGCACTGACGTCATCGGACTGGCAGCCGACAGAACTGGACGGCGGCATTCTGCGCTGGTCGAGTGAGCAGACTGAGGCGCCCGATCGCGTAAAGGCGACGGCGGCGGGGGGGCGCGCCGTCGGCGATCTGCCGGCGTGGGCGCATCGCGCGGCGCCCGGCGAACCCACGGCGCAAACACCCTTAAGTCCCAGCAAGCCGGACGGCTACGAGCCGCCCGCGTCCTCCCCGCTCGGTGCGCTGGCGGAAGGTGCGGGCATCCGCCGCGGTGTGCTGATCCATCGCCTGCTGCAATTGCTGCCGCCGGTGGCCGTGGCGGCGCGCACGGGTGCGGCGGAGCGATTCCTGAAGCAGAACGCTGCGGACTTTTCTGCGGCAGAGCGCGCCGAAATGGCAGCCGCCGCGCTCGGCGTGCTGAACGCGCCGGACCTTGCGCATCTGTTCGGCCCGGCCAGTCGCGCCGAGGTGCCGGTCGTCGGCAAAGTGGACGGCACCGTCATCTCGGGCCAGATCGACCGCCTCGTCGTCGGCGAGCGCGAAGTCTGGATCGTCGATTACAAGACACATCGTCCTGCGCCCAAGACCGTCGCCGATGTGCCCGATGTCTACCGCAAGCAGCTTGCTGCCTATTGCGGGGCCATGGCGGCGATCTATCCACAGCATCACGTGCGCTCTGCGCTCCTGTGGACCGACGGCCCGCGCTGGATGGAGCTGAACGATCAGGAGTTGCGAATCTAACCATCTACCCTGCCCACCTTGACGAGGGGGGCTGGGGTACCTACTTTTCGCATTCGAGGACGCCTCCGGCCCCCAAAGGCCACCGGGGGCGTTTTGGCCTTAGGAGCACCGCTCATGACCAACCACGTCAGCGACGATTCTTTTGAGACCGACGTGATCGGCTCGCAGAAGCCCGTGCTCGTGGACTATTGGGCGGAGTGGTGCGGCCCGTGCCTGGCCATTGCGCCGGCCATCGAAGAGATCGCCAAGGAATACGCAGGCAAGCTCAACGTTGTGAAGCTCAATATCGACGAGCATCCGATGACGCCGACCAAGTACGGCGTGCGCGGCATTCCGACGCTCATGATCTTCAAGGGCGGTCAGGTTGCCGCCACCAAGGTCGGCGCTATGCCGAAGAGCAAGCTCGTCGACTGGATCAACTCGAACATCTAAGCGTCGCTTAGATTGCGACCGGCCCTCAAAGGCCGGCAACAACAAGAAGAATCGGTTCGCACCCCCACCCGGCGACGACTCGCGTTGGCGAGCGGACGCTTTGGGTGGCGCGCTGTGCGCTGCATCGCCCCCTGGGACTTGTTTCCGGCGGTGCGGTGCGGCTGCGTGGCGTGTGCCGTCCGTGCTGGCGCTGGGATTGCGTGACGCGTACCTGTCACGCACCGTTTGGCGACCGTACAGGGTGGGGGTGCGTGCGTTTCGCACGCGCGCTCAAGCCGGCTCAACCGGCGTTGCGGCCGTCCATTTCCAGCACATGGCCGGCAATGTAGAGCGAGCCGCAGACGAGCACGCGGCCCGGCGGCGCCTTCTCGGTTTCGCGCGCCGCGTATTCCAGCGCTTCGGGCAGCGTCTTGGCCGCCTTCGACTTCATCCCGGCATTCGTCGCCATCTTGGCGAGGTCCTTTGGCGCGATGCTGGCCTCGTGGCCCGGCACCGGCATGGTGATGACGGCCTTCGCGTACGGCGCCAGCGGCCGGAAGAAGTTCTCCGCGTCCTTGGTGTCGAGCATGCCGACGATCAGCACCAGCGTGTGCTTGTCCTTCGCGTCCCACAGCTTCAGCTGCTCGGCGAGCGCCGCCGCGGCGCCCGGATTGTGCGCGCCGTCGAGCCATAGCTCGTCGCGGTTGTTGAGGTTCTTCATCATGCGGCCGCCCTCGAGTTTTTGCAGGCGGGCGGGCCACTTGGTGTCGCGGATCGCCTCGTTGAGCGCGCCGTGGCCGACGTTGAAGCCCTTGAGCTGGTCCACCGCGGTGACGGCGAGGCCGGCGTTCACCAGCTGGTGCGGACCCAACATGCCCGGTACCGCCAGGCGCTCGTAGGTGAGCGCCGGGACCTTCACCGAGAACTTGTCCGGCTCGATCGGCGATGGGATCACGTTCCAGTCGCGGCCATGCAGCACCAGCGGCGCACCGATTTCGTTGGCGCGCGCCTCGATCACTGCGAGCGCGGCCGGATCCTGCGGGCCGATGACGCCGACGACGCCGGGCTTGAGGATGCCGGCCTTCTCGGCCGCGATGCCTTTGAGCTCGGGGCCCAGGAACCCCACGTGGTCGATGGAGACCGGCGTGATGACGGTGACGGCGGGCTTGTCGATGAGGTTGGTGGCGTCGAGCCGGCCGCCCAGGCCCACCTCGAGAACGACGGCATCGGCCGGCGTGCGCGAAAAGGCGAGGAACGCGGCCGCGGTGGTGATCTCGAAGAAGGTCATCGGGTCGCCGGCGTTGACCTTCTCCACCTCCTCCAAGACCTGTACCAGCTGCGCCTCGGTGATCAGCATGGAGACGCCGTTGTGCCGCGCGATGCGGATGCGCTCGTGGAAGCGGACCAAGTGCGGCGAGGTGTAGGTGTGCACGCGCTTGCCGGAAGCCTCCAGCGCCGCGCGGATGTATTGCGTCACCGACCCCTTGCCGTTGGTGCCGGCAACGTGGATCACCGGCGCAAGCTTCTGCTCCGGGTTGCCAAGCTTCTCCAGCAACCGCTTGATGCGGTCGAGCGAGAGATCGATCTTCTTCGGATGGAGCGTCTGCAGACGCTCCAGCAGCGCGGCGCTGTTGGGCGCGGCGACTGCGCCAGGCGTACTATTCTGCAGCGCGCTTCAGCTCGGCGTTGGAGTTGGCTTCGTCGCCGGAGTGGCGGAACGGGATCACCATCTGCGGCTCGCCCTCTTCCGAGGCCGAGCGCTTTTTGTTCATCAACAGGTCGATGACGCGCACCAGTGTGTCGCGCAACGCCTTGCGGTGCACCACCATGTCGACCATGCCGTGGTCGACCAGGTACTCCGACGTCTGGAAGCCGCCGGGCAGCTTCTCCTTGATGGTGTTCTCGATGACGCGCGGGCCGGTGAAGGCGATCAGGGCGCCGGGCTCGGCGATCGCAATGTCGCCCAGCATGGCGAACGATGCGGTGACGCCGCCGGTGGTGGGATCGGTCAGTACGACGATGTAGGGCAGGCCGGCGTCGCGCACCATGTTGAGCGCGACGATGGTGCGCGGCATCTGCATCAGCGACAGGATGCCTTCCTGCATGCGCGCGCCGCCCGAGGCCGATACGGCAATCAGCGGCGCCTTGCGGGCGATCGCCTCGCGCGCGGCGGTCACCATCGCCTCGCCGCCCGCCATCGACAGCGAGCCACCGAGGAACGCGAAATTCTGGATGGCGATGACGACGTTGCTGCGGCCCATTGTGCCGGCGGCAACCAGCATCGCCTCGTCCTCACCGGTCTTGGTGCGGTTCTCCTTGAGGCGGTCGACGTACTTCTTGGTGTCGCGGAACTTGAGCGGGTCGGCAGTGACCGCCGGAACCGGGATGACCTGGAACTCGCCGCGGTCGAACAGGATGCGCAGGCGCGCGCGAGCGCCCAGGCGCATGTGGTGGTCGCAGTGCGGGCAGACATGCAGGTTGGCCACCAGATCGCGGTGGAACACCATCTTTTCGCAGCCCGAGCACTTCTCCCACAGGTTGCCCGGGGTCTCGCGCTTCTTGACGAGGTTGCGAATGGTGGGCCGGACGAAGTTGGTGAGCCAGTTCATGCATCCCCTCCGTTCGTTCAGGCGCGCTTGGCGTTGCGCACGCCATCGGCCAACTCGCGGGTCAGCCGGGTGACCTCCGCGACGATTTCGGCCGGCGCCTTGCCCGCCTTATAGGCATCCCCGATCCGGTCGACCAGGGCCGAGCCTACCACCGCAGCGTCCGCAACGCTCGCCATGGCCGCCGCCTGGGCAGCCGAGCGGATGCCGAAGCCGACCGCGACGGGCAGGTTCGACTTGGCCTTGATGCGGGAAACTGCGGCCTTCACCACGGCCGGGTCGGCGCTGCCTACCCCGGTAATCCCCGCCAGGGACACGTAATAAACGAACCCGGAGGTGTTCGCGAGCACGACGGGCAGGCGCGCCTCGTCGGTGGTCGGCGTGGCGAGACGGATGAAGGAAAGGCCGGCTGCCCGGGTGGGCACCCCAAGCTCGTCGTCCTCCTCGGGCGGCACATCAACCGCGATCAGGCCATCGACCCCGGCCGCCTTGGCGTCGCGCAGGAAGGCCGGCACGCCGTAGGCGTGGATGGGGTTGAAATAGCCCATCAGAACGATCGGGGTGGCCTGGTCCTTCTCGCGGAAGCTGCGCAGGGCGGCGAGCGTCTTTTTCACCGTGGCACCGGCGGCGAGTGCGCGCAGGTTGGCGCGCTGAATGGCAGGGCCATCGGCCATCGGATCGGTGAACGGCATGCCGACTTCGATCAGGTCGGCGCCGGCGGCGGGCAGCGCTTCGAGTATCTTCTGTGACGTCGCCATGTCGGGATCGCCGGCGGTGACGAAGGCGATCAGGCCTGCGCGCTTCTCCGCTTTCAGCGCCGCGAATCGCGCGGCAATGCGCGCCTCTCCATGCACGACCATTAGAGCTTGTGTCCCAGCGCGCGGGCGACGTTGAAGATGTCCTTGTCGCCGCGCCCGCACAGATTCATCAGCACGATGTGGTCCTTCGGCAGCGTCGGCGCCAGTTTCTTCACGAAGCCAAGTGCATGCGACGGCTCAAGCGCAGGGATGATGCCTTCGAGCTTGGCGCACATCTGGAATGCGTCGAGCGCCTCGTTGTCGGTGATCGAGGTGTAGGTGACGCGGCCGGAATCGCGCAGCCACGAATGCTCGGGGCCGACGCCGGGGTAGTCCAGGCCGGCGGAGATCGAGTGCGCTTCGGCGATCTGGCCGTCGTCGTCCTGCAGCAGGTACGTGCGGTTGCCATGCAGCACGCCGGGCTTGCCTGCGGTGAGCGATGCCGCGTGCTGGCCGGTTTCGACACCATGACCGGCGGCTTCGACGCCGTAGATCTTGATGTCGCGGTCATCGAGGAATTCGTAGAACAGTCCCATCGCGTTGGAGCCGCCGCCGATGCAGGCGACCAGCGAATCCGGCGCCCGGCCTTCGGCCGCTTGCATCTGTTCGCGCGCTTCCTTGCCGATGACGGATTGGAAATCGCGCACCATGGCGGGATAGGGGTGCGGGCCGGCGACGGTGCCGATGATGTAGAACGTGTCGGCGACGTTGGTCACCCAGTCGCGCAGGGCCTCGTTCATCGCGTCTTTCAGCGTCTGCGAGCCGCTTGTGACCGGCTTTACTTCGGCGCCGAGCAGCTTCATGCGGAACACGTTCGGCTGCTGCCGCTCGATGTCGGTGGCGCCCATGTAGATGGTGCAGGGCAGGCCGAACAGTGCGGCGACGGTGGCGGTCGCGACGCCGTGCTGGCCCGCGCCGGTCTCGGCGATGATGCGCTTCCGGCCCATGCGGTTGGCGAGCAGGATCTGACCAATGCAGTTGTTGATCTTGTGCGCGCCGGTGTGGTTCAGCTCGTCGCGCTTGAAATAGACTTTGGCGCCGCCGAGGTGCTTGGTCAGGCGCTC
>CAIVPW010000184.1 GCA_903907895.1 uncultured Alphaproteobacteria bacterium | reverse complement strand
GGTGCTGCCAAAGGCGCCCAAGCCCGCGGTCGTCGCCAACGTCACCGCATCGCCGGTCACCGATCCAAAGCAGATTGTCGACCTGCTCGTGCAGCAGATCACCGGCCGCGTCCGCTGGCGGGAAAGCGTCGCGGCAATGGCCAACGGCGGCGCCGATACGCTCCTAGAGCTCGGTGCCGGCAAGGTTCTCACCGGCCTGGTGAAACGCATAGCCCCCGGCGTCGCGACGTATTCGGTGGAGACGCCGGCGGACGTCGAGGCATTCGTGAAGGCCTGCCTAGGCAAGTGATCAGGCCCGGGGAAGGGAAGAGGGAGTAGCAAAGATGTTTTCGCTTAACGAGAAGCGCGCCCTCATCACCGGGGCCTCGGGCGGCATCGGCGCCGCCATCGCCAAGGCGCTGCATGCGCAGGGCGCCACGGTAGCCCTGTCCGGCACGCGCGAAGACGCGCTCGCCAAGCTCGCCGCTGAGATCGGCTCGCGCGCGCACGTGTTGCCCTGCAACTTGTCCGATGCGGCAGCGGTCGCCGACCTCGTGCCGCGCGCAGACGCGGCAATGGGCGGCGTCGATATTCTGGTGAACAACGCTGGGCTTAACCGCGACAACCTCATGCTGCGCATGAAGGACGAAGATTGGCAGTCGGTGATCGACATCGACCTCACCGCCGCCTTCAAGCTGTCGCGCGCGGCGCTCAAGGGCATGGTGAAGCGCCGCTTCGGCCGCATCATCCAGATCACGTCCATCGTCGGCGCCATCGGCAATGCCGGCCAGGCGAACTATGCCGCGGCCAAGGCTGGGCTGGTCGGCATGACCAAGGCGCTGGCGCAGGAGGTGGGGACGCGCGGCATCACCGCCAACTGCATCGCGCCCGGCTATATCGACACCGCCATGACGTCCGCGCTCAACGAGGAGCAGCGCGCCAAGCTCGCAACCAAGATCCCCCTCGAACGCTTCGGCACGCCCACGGATGTTGCCGCGGCGGTGGTGTACCTGGCCAGCGACGAGGCCGGCTACGTCACCGGGCAGACGCTGCACGTCAACGGCGGCATGGTGATGCTGTAGGCGGATAGGAAGCCAGTCTCCAAGCCGACTTTGGGTAGGGGCCCGCAGCTTGGCCGGGGCACGCCCTAGGCCGCCCCTTGGCTGGCCTCCACAAAGTATGGTAGGCAGCGCCTCGCAGCGCGCTTTCCCCATGGGTACGGGGTAATGTTGAAGCGCCATCGACAAACAGACAGGAAACGGAAGGCCCATGGCTGACATCGCCGAGCGCGTGAAAGAGATCGTTGTCGACCACCTTGGCGTGGAGAAGGACAAGGTCTCCGAGAACGCGAGCTTCATCGACGACCTGGGCGCAGACAGCCTCGACACCGTCGAGTTGGTCATGGCCTTCGAGGAAGAGTTTGGTTGCGAGATTCCGGACGAGGCGGCCGAGAAGATTCTGACCGTCAAGGACGCCATCGAGTACCTCAACCAGCACGCGGCGCAGAACTAGTGCGTCGGGCATCCGGTAGGGACGGGCTCCTACGCATGGGCCTGCCCGGCCGGGGCTGCTGTTCATGAAGCGCGTAGTTGTCACTGGAATGGGGCTGATCACGCCCCTTGGAGTCGGCGTCGAGCACAATTGGCGCCGTCTTACTGCGGGTCATTCCGGTGCCCGCGTCATCACCGAATTCGAGACGTCCGATCTGCGCTGCAAGATCGCCTGCTTCGTGCCGCGCGGCACGGGCGAGGGCGAGTACGACCCTGACGCTTGGGTGCCGAGTTCCGAGCGCCGCAAGATGGACAACTTCATCGTCTACGGGTTGGTCGCGGCGACGCAGGCCGTGAAGGACAGCGGCTGGGAGCCGCAGTCCGATGAAGACCGCTATCGCACCGGCGTGCTGCTGGGCTCCGGCATCGGCGGCCTCGCCACGATCGAGGAAGGCGCCATCACGGTGAAGGAAAAGGGCGCCCGCCGCTTGGGCCCGTTCTTCATCCCGGCCGCGCTCATCAATCTTCTCTCGGGCCACGTTTCCATCAAGTACGGCTTCAAGGGCCCGAACCACTCCGTCGTCACGGCGTGCTCCACCGGCGCACATGCCATCGGCGATGCGGCCGAGATCATCAAGCGCGGCGATGCCGACGTGATGGTCGCCGGCGGTGCCGAGGCCGCGATCTGCCGCCTCGGTGTGGCCGGCTTCTCGTCGGCGCGCGCGCTGTCGCAGAACTTCAACGACAACCCCACCAAAGGCTCGCGCCCGTGGGACAAGGATCGCGACGGCTTCGTCATGGGCGAAGGCGCCGGTGCGGTCGTGGTGGAAGAGTACGAGCACGCCAAGAAGCGCGGCGCCAAGATCTATGCCGAGATCAAAGGCTACGGGTTGTCGGGCGACGCCTATCACATCACCGCGCCGAGCGAGACGGGCGACGGTGGCGGGCGGTCGATGCAGATGGCGCTCGGCCACGCCGGCCTGAAGCCCGAAGACATCGATTACATCAACGCGCACGGCACCTCGACGCCGCTTGGCGACGAAATCGAACTTGGCGCCGTCAAGCGCGTGTTCGGCCCGGCCGCCTACAAGCTCTCCATGTCGTCGACCAAGTCGGCGGTCGGACACCTGCTCGGGGCGGCGGGCGCGGTCGAGGCGATCTACTCGATCCTCGCCATGGTGCACCAGACGGTGCCGCCGACCCTCAACCTCGATAACCCGAGCGAGAACTGCGACCTCGACCTCGTGCCGCACAAGGCCAAGCAGCGCAAGGTACGTGCGGTGTTGTCGAACTCCTTCGGCTTCGGCGGCACGAACGCCACACTGGTGATGACACCGGCGCCCTGATGGCCGGTATCCGGCTGGCCAGTCTCGCGCTCAGCCTCCTGCTGGCGCTTGGCCTTGCCGCATTCGGGTTGGCGGTATCGTGGTCGCAACTGCGCGGCCCGTCTGACACCGAGCGCCTCGTCGTCCTGCAGCGCGGCATGTCCCTCTCTGCCATCGCCTCGTCCCTCGAACAGCAGGGCGTCATCCGCAATGCGGGGCTTTTCAATCTGTGGCTGCGTCTCTCTGGCCGTGCCGATGAATTGCGCGCGGGCGAATACCGCTTTCCGGCCGGCGCATCGGGCGCCGAAGTCGCCGACACGCTCCTCAAAGGCCTCACCTACAAGCGCCGCGTGACCGTTCCCGAGGGAGTCACCACCGACCGCGCCCTGGCGCTGGTCGCCGAAGCGGCAGGGTTGCAGGGGGCAGCGCCGGCGGGCGTTGCCGAAGGTGCGCTGCTGCCCGAGACCTATCAGTACGAGTGGGGCGATGGCCGCGCCGCGCTGGTGACGCGCATGCAGCGCGCGCAACTCGAGCTGATGAACTCCCTGTGGCCGCAGCGCGCCGCCAACCTGCCGCTGCAGTCGCCGGAACAGGCGTTGATCCTCGCCAGCATCGTCGAACGCGAGACTGCCTTGGCCGAGGAACGTCCGCGCATCGCCGGTGTGTTCCTCAATCGGCTGCGCATGGGAATGCGCCTGCAGTCCGACCCGACCGTCGAATACGGCCTGCGCCTGCGCGGCCGCCCCGAGGGTCAGCCGTTGACGCGCGACGACCTCGAGACCGACACGCCCTACAACACTTACCGCATCCGCGGCCTGCCGCCGGCGCCCATTGCCAATCCGGGCCGGGCCGCCATCGCGGCGGTACTGCAGCCGGCCGCCACCAACGAACTCTACTTCGTGGCCGATGGCACCGGCGGGCACGCGTTTGCCGTTACACTCGACGAGCACAACCGCAACGTGGCGCGCTATCGTGCGCTGCGGGCGGAGTAGGGGCCAAATCGCGGGGACCATGGCGGAGCGCAAGAAAGACACCGGCGGCATCGCCAGCATGACGGGCTACGCCCGGGCCGAGGGCGGCGTCGGCACCGCCACCTGGGTGTGGGAAGTCAAAAGCGTCAACGGCCGCGGCCTCGACCTGCGCTGCCGGCTTGGCAACGGCTTCGATCGCCTGGAGCCTGCGGTGCGCGAGCGCGCGTCGGCGGCGCTGTCGCGCGGCAGCATCTCGGTTTCGCTCACCTACGCCCGCTCGAGCAATGCGCGGCGCGTCACCGTCAACCAGGACTTGGTGCGCCAGATTCTCGCCGCAGCGTCCGAAGTCTCCGCCGGCAAGCAAAGCTTGTCGCTCGACTCCGTATTCGCCATTCCGGGCGTTGTCGAAGTGACGGACCCGGTCGAATCGGAGGAGGAGCGCGATCGCATCGATGCAGCCCTGATCGCCGACCTCGACCGCGCCTTCGCCAACCTGAACTCTGCCCGCCGCGCCGAAGGCGGACGCTTGAAGACGGTTCTGGCCGCACAAGTCGATGAAATCGTCTCCCTCGGCGCCCAAGCCGCGCACTCGGCGGCGGCACAGCCGGCGGCCATCCGCCAACATGTGCAGGACCGCATCGCGGCGCTGGTCGGCGAGAACACGTCGTTGTCTGCGGACCGCCTCGCGCAGGAAGCCGCGTTGCTTGCCATCAAGGCCGACGTGCGCGAAGAACTCGATCGCCTGACGGCGCACGCCGAGGCAGGACGCGACCTGCTGAACGGCGGTGGTGCGGTGGGGCGGCGCTTGGATTTCCTGGCGCAGGAATTCGCGCGGGAAGCGAACACGTTGTGCGCCAAGTCCTCGGACGGCGAACTGACCCGTGTCGGTCTCGCGCTCAAGGCGGTGATCGATCGTTTCCGCGAGCAGGTGCAGAACCTTGAATAATATGGCTCCCAAGGAACCCGTTGTGCGGCTGCAGCGCCGCGGCCTGCTGTTCGTGCTCTCGTCGCCCTCCGGCGCCGGCAAGACCACCATCTCCAAGCAGTTGCTGCAGGAGCCCGACATCAAGATGTCGGTGTCCGTCACAACGCGCGCTGCGCGCAAGCAGGAGGTCGACGGCGTCGACTATACGTTCGTGGACGAAGCGACGTTTGCACGCATGGTCAAGGACGGCGACCTCCTCGAGCACGCCAACGTCTTCGGCCACCACTACGGCACGCCGCGGCGCCCGGTCGAGGAAATGCTGGCCGGGGGCCAGGACGTGCTGTTCGACATCGATTGGCAGGGCACCCAGCAGCTCAAGCAGACCGCGCGCGACTCGGTCGTCAGCGTGTTCCTGCTGCCGCCCTCCATCCGGGAGCTGGAGCGCCGCCTGCGCAGCCGTGCCCAGGATTCGGAGGAGATCGTCCAGCGCCGGATGCAAGGGGCGCAGGAGGAAATCCGCCACTGGGCCGAATACGACTACGTCCTGGTCAACGATGACCTGGATCGCACCATGGGCGACGTACTATCGATCCTGCGTGCCGAACGCCTGCGCCGCGAGCGACGTGTCGGCCTCTACGACTACGTCAGCACCCTGCGGACTTCCTGAACTTGTCCCGCCCCCATGCCGCCGGTACGCTGCCTGCCATGGGGAAGTGGGGGGCGGTCTTGTTGTTGTGCGTGGCGCTGGCGCTGCCGGCGCACGCCGCTGACCCCAAGGGGGCGGCCAAGGCTGCCGCGCCTGCGGCGGGTGCCCCCACCAGCATCGCCGTCGGTCTCATCAGCGTTCCGGTGCTTACCGTGCGCAAGGTGCGCGCCTATCAGTACGGCATCGTCGCGCTGCGCGTCGGCGACGCGAACAAGTACATGAAGGAGCTGTGCGAGAAGCGCTTCGAGATCACCGATGCGTTCCTCGTCTACCTCCACGGCAAGCCGTTTCCCGCCGGCGCGGACCAAGACGGCATCCGCGCGCAACAGGACATGCTTGCCGTAGCGAAGCAGGTTGGCGGTGACTTCATCACCGGCGTCGAAATCTCGTGGAGCAACACGCCGAGGCCACTGACCGCGGACGTGTTCCCCAACAACACCGCTACGCTCTGCAAGAGCTAGCGGACCGATAGCTAGGCTGCGGTGGCGGTTTTCGTCTTCTCCCGCGCGGCCTTTAGTGCGCCCGTCCACCACACCAACTGATCCAGCATCTGCTTTGCGCCATCCGCGAGATGCGGCATGTCGGCGAAGGTCTTCTTGCCTTGCGCGAGCGGCATGAAGTCGGCGGCCGCGATGTGCACGGCCTGACGAACCGGCGCCATCTGCAGCTCGACGTTGATGAGCCGCAGGTGCTCTACAGCGCGTGCCCCGCCGACCGAGCCGTAGGCCACATAGGCGGCGGCCTTGCGGTTCCACTCGTTGTAGGCCCAATCGAGGGCGTTCTTCAGCGCCGCCGTGATCGAGCGGTTGTATTCCGCGACGACGAAGATGTAGCCGTCGAACTCCGCTACCTTCTTCTGCCAGCGCTGGCCGAGCTCGTTCTTGGTCGGCACCCAGGCGTTGGACGCGACTTCGTCGAAGAACGGCAACGGCCAGTTGCGCAGATCGACAAGCTCGACGTCGAACTCGGGGCGCTGCTTGGCGAGGTCGAGAATCCACTGGGCCGGCTTGTCGCCGAACCGGGTGGGGCGGGTGCTGCTGATGATGACGGCAATCTTCGGCTTGGCCATGGGCCTCCTGGGGATGTTAGGGAATGATCAACTAAATCGATAAATGTCTATCCAATTATATCGACCTCAGTCGATAGCTTTGCAAGGGGCCGTATTGCCAATGGCGGAGCCAATCCTGCTGGCGGAACAGCTGCGGAAGACCTTCATTGCCAAGAAGGGCATGGGCCCGAAGGCGGTGGTGGAGGCGGTGCGCGGCGTAGATCTGCGCGTGGGCGCCGGCGAGGTGTTCGGCCTGCTCGGCCCCAACGGCGCCGGCAAGACCACCACCATGCGCATGCTATGCACCCTGCTGCCGCCATCGGGTGGCTCGGGCCGCATCGCCGGGTTCGACCTGATCCGCGACCAGGCGGAGGTGCGCAAGCGCATCGGCTACGTCAGCCAGAAGGGCGGCATGGAGCGCGTCGCCACCGGGCGCGAGAACTTGCTGTTGCAGGCGCAGCTCTACGGCATGAGCCGCCGGCAGGCGGTCGAACGCGTCAACGTCATTCTGGCGCGGCTCAAGATCGGCGAATTCGCCGACCGCAAGACCAACACCTATTCCGGCGGCCAGCGTCGCATCTTCGATCTCGCCAGCGGCATCATCCATTCGCCGCCGCTGTTGTTCCTCGACGAGCCCACCACCGGCCTCGACCCGCAAAGCCGCAGCCGCGTGTGGGAAGAAGTGGGCCGCCTGCACGGCGAAGGCGCCACCATCTTCCTCACCACCCACTACCTCGAGGAGGCCGACGCCCTGTGCGACCGCGTTGCGATCGTCGATCGCGGCCAGGTCGTCGCCCACGGCACGCCGGCGGAACTTAAGCGCCTCGTCGGCGGCGACACCATCGCGCTCGGATTTGCCAGCGCCGACCATGCCGCGCGGGCGCGCAACGTGCTGCTGCACTCGGTGAAGGAGCTCGTCATCGACGAGCGCGCGCTGCGCCTGACGGTGGAGCAGGGCGACGAACGCCTGCCCATCATCCTCGCCGCGCTGAACGCGGCGCAGCTACCGGTGCTGACCGTGGCGCTGTCGCGCCCGACGCTCGATCAGGTGTTCCTGAAGCTCACCGGCCGCAGCCTCACCGCGGCCGAACCGGCGGAGGACGCGGCATGATTCGCGATGCCTGGCTTATCCTGAAGCACGAGCTGCTCGTCACCGCGCGCGAGCCGTTCTGGATCTTCTTCGGCCTGTTCCAGCCGGTGGTGTACCTGCTGCTGTTCGCGCCGTTCCTGTCCGGCATCGCCGACGCGCCGGGCTTCCCGTCCGAGAACTCGATTCAGTTCTTCGCGCCCGGCCTACTGATGATGAATGCGCTGTTCCAGGCGGGCTTCGCCGGATTCGGCCTCATCGAGAAGCTGGAAACCGGATTCCTCGAGCGGCTGCGCGTCACGCCCATCGACCGGCTAGCCTTGGTGCTCGGCTTCGTCCTCGTCAGTACCATCACCGTGCTGGTGCAAAGCGTGCTGCTGGTGCTGGCGGCGCTGCCCTTCGGGCTGCACATCAGCCTTGTCGGCGCCCTGCTGCTGCTCGTGCTGCTGGTGCTGGTCGCCATCACCATGGGCTCGATCAGCTACGCGCTCGCGCTGATCGTGAAGGACCCCGGCATTCTCGCCGGCGTCACCAACTTCTTCATCCTGCCGGTGCTGCTGCTCTCCGGCATCATGCTGCCGATCGCCTTTGGCCCGCCCCTGCTGCAGTGGGTCGCTGCCGTAAACCCGCTGTACTACGCCTCCGACGCCGCGCGCGCGCTCCTCGAAGGCCGCCTCGGCGATGGCTCGATCCCGATTGCCTTCGCGTCCTTCGTGGTGCTCGCGGCGCTCACCCTGCTGTGGTTCATCCGCACGACGCGGGAGGCCGTGGCGTAACGTCGCCCGGCTACCGCCGCAGGTCTTTGGTGAGCGTGACCGCGGTGTGGCCGCCCGCGAGGCGTGCCCGGTACACTGCGACGTTCTCCATCACGCGCTGCACATAGTTGCGCGTTTCTTCGATGGGGATTTGTTCGATCCAGTCGACCACGTCGATAGCGCCGTCGCGCGGGTCGCCGTAGGTCTTGATCCAGCCGCGCACGCGGGATTCGCCGGCGTTGTATGCCGCCAGCGATAGCACGTACGAGCCGCGGAACGATTCCAGCAGGTCGGTCAGGTGCGCGGTGCCGAGGCGCATGTTGTAGTCGGGGTCGGCGGTGAGCCATGTCGGCTCGTACTTCACCTTCTG
>CAIVPW010000183.1 GCA_903907895.1 uncultured Alphaproteobacteria bacterium | reverse complement strand
CGGGGTCTTGTTCGCGCTGACGCACAACTACAGCGCCTATCCGATGGTGGCCGAGGCGCGGCATCAGGTCGACTCGGGTGCCCTGGGCGCGATCCGCGTGGTGACGGTCGAGTACGCGCAGGGGACACGCAATCGGCTGCTTGAGGCCGAAGGCGACGCCAAGATGGCCTGGCGCGTTAATGCGGCCATCGCCGGACCCTCGACGGTGCTGGGCGACTTGGGCACGCACGCCCATCACCTGCTGCGCCGGATCACCGGGCTGGAGATCGCCACGCTTTCCGCCGAACTCTCGGCCATCGTTCCGGGGCGCATCGCCGACGACAATGCCTTCATCAACCTGCGCTTCGCCG
Source organism: uncultured Alphaproteobacteria bacterium (assembly GCA_903907895.1). Classification (GTDB taxonomy): domain Bacteria; phylum Pseudomonadota; class Alphaproteobacteria; order UBA2966; family CAIVPW01; genus CAIVPW01. The sequence goes on along the minus strand of CAIVPW010000183.1, from coordinate 1,893 downwards.
GTGGCGCCCGTGGGCAGTTCTGGGCGAGCATGGTGGCGGCGGGCAACGGCCACGGCCTGCGCATCCGCGTCTTTGGCGAAAAGGCGGGACTGCACTGGGATCAGGAGCGGCCGGACGAACTCCACCTGCGCGCGGACAATGCGCCCTACCGCGTCCTGCGTCGCGGCGAAGCCTATCTCTGCGACGCCGCGCGCCATCTGTCGCGCACCAAGGCCGGCAACCCGGAAGGCTATTTTGGCGCGTTCGGTAATGTTTACGCGGACGCGGCGGAAGTGATCTCCGCGCGGCGCGACGGCCGAGTCGCCAATCCGCTTGCCTGCTCGTTCGCCACCGCGCGCGATGGGGTCCTCGGCATGGCCTTCGTCGAGGCGGCGGTTGCCTCGCATGCCAACGGCGGCGCATGGACCGCTCTGATGCCGCATCCGCACGCCTGAACCGAGGGCACTGCGCCCTTCCGAACCTTCATTGATAATTTCAATACACTTTATTCCAATCATTGCATGGACAAAACATGTCCGTGACCTTATCGTTCAACCCGAGTCCGCATTTCGACGCCGATGCGTAATCGGCGTCCGACCAGAAAGCGCAGCACGACCATGTCCACATCCAAGCTGAGAATCGCAGTCGCCGGCGCTGGCCAGATTGGCAAGCGGCACATCGAACATATTCTCAAGAGTGACGCCTGCATGCTATCGGCAATCGTCGATTCTGCGGCTTCAGGCGCGGACTACGCGCGATCGCTGGGTGTGCCCTGCTACCGGACGCTGGCAGAGCTCTTCGCCGCTGTCCGGCCCGACGGGGTCATCCTTTCCACGCCCAACCAGCTGCATGCCGAGCAGGCGCTCGAGTGCGTCGCAGCCGGGGTGCCGACACTGGTTGAAAAGCCGATCACCCACACGCTTGTCGCGGGCATCGCGCTGTGCGAGGCCGCGGAAGCCGCCAACGTGCCGATACTGGTTGGACACCATCGCCCGCACGGCTCGATCATCGCCAAGGCTGTCGAAATCATCCGTAGCGGCACCCTGGGCAAGATCGTCGCCGTGGTTGGCACGGTCCTGTTCTACAAGGCTGAAAACGAGGGCTATTTCGAAGGCGCATCCACCTGGCGCCGGCAGCCCGGTGGCGGGCCCATCCTGCTCAACATGATTCACGAGATCGGCAATCTGCGCGCGCTGTGCGGCGAGATCGTCGCCGTGCAGGCCTTTTCGTCCAACGCCACGCGCAATTTTCCGGTCGAGGATACGGTGGCGATCTCGTTGCGCTTCGCCAGCGGTGCGCTGGGCACCTTCATGCTCTCCGACACCGCCGCCTCCGACCGGAGCTGGGAGCACACCTCCGGCGAAGATCCGCGCTACGACCCGGCGCATACCGACGAGGATGACTGTTACCTGGTCAGCGGCACCATGGGCTCGCTGGCGATTCCCACCATGCGATTGCAGCGCTATCCATCGGAGGCCGCCCGCTCGTGGCACAAGCCGTTGCCGACCAGCGTGATCGCGCTGGAAGCTGTCGACCCGTTGGGGCGGCAGATCGCGCAGTTTGTAGAGGTGATCCACGGCCGGGCGAAACCGCTGATCGGGGCCCGCGACGGACTGCAGAACCTGCGCGTCGTCGAAGCCATCGTCGAGGCAGCGAAGACCGGACGCGTCGTCACTACCGCCTGAGCAGCATGCCGACCTTCGACCCGATCCGCCGACGCGCAGTGGCCTCGCCATCATGAAAATCTGCATGCTCGGTGCCGGCGCGCTCGGCAGCACCCTGGGCGGGACGCTGGCCGAAGGGGGCAACGACGTCTGGCTGATCGACACCTGGAAAGAACATGTCGAGGCCATCAACGCCAGGGGACTCACGCTGCGCACCGGCGGCGTCGACCGGACGGTGCAGGTCAGGGCG
>CAIVPW010000182.1 GCA_903907895.1 uncultured Alphaproteobacteria bacterium | reverse complement strand
GGTGGCAATACCGCGGCAAGCGTTTCCGGCGTTGCCGGGAACACGCGCGCGGTACGGGCCCGCCAGTAGACCTTCTGACCGGGAACGAACTGTGCGCCCCAGTGCGCGCCGCGCGGCATTTCGACTTCGACGAGGCCGGGCTCGAACTCCATCGTCAATTCCACCTTGGCCACCGCACCGGCCACCAGCACTTGGCGCACCGTGGCGGGGATCGACAGGGTCAATCGCTCGCCGGTCACCTCGATGTCGTGGGGGCGGACAAAGGCGATGCCGGCGCCGTCGGCCAAGCCGTTCGCCTCGGTGAAGACGATATTGCCGAGCAGCGCCCTGCCCTGCTCGATGCGGCACTGCAGCCGGTTGGCGTTGCCAAGGAACTCGTACACGAAAGGCGTCGCGGGATTGTCGTAGACCTCGGTGGGCGTTCCGACCTGCTCGATGCGGCCGCGGTTCATCACCGCCACGCGGTCGGCAAGCTCCATCGCCTCTTCCTGATCGTGCGTGACGAAGACGGACGTGAGACCCATGCGATCGTGCAGCCCGCGCAACCACCGGCGCAGCTCCTTGCGCACCTTGGCATCGAGGGCGCCGAATGGCTCATCAAGCAGCAGCACGCGCGGCTCGATGGCCAGCGCGCGCGCCAGCGCGACGCGTTGGCGCTGGCCGCCGGACAGCTGCGACGGAAAGCGGTGTCCGAACTGCTCGACCTGCACGAGGTTGAGGAGCGCATTCACGCGCCGCTCGATCTCTTCCTTGGAGGGCCGCTCGGCGCGCGGCTTCACGCGCAGGCCGAAGGCGACATTGTTGAACACCGTCATGTGGCGGAACAGCGCGTAGTGCTGGAAGACGAAGCCGACCTGGCGGTCGCTGACATGGCGCGCGCTGGCGTCCACGCCGTCGAACAGAACCGTCCCGCCGGTCGAGAACTCGAGGCCGGCAATGACGCGCAGGAGCGTGGTCTTGCCGGAACCGGACGGGCCGAGCAGGGCGACCAACTCGCCTTCCTTGATGGTGAGGCTGACGCCATCCAGTGCGCGGAAATTCTCGAATTCCTTTTCGACGCCACGGACTTCGATGGTCATGACTTCCCCCGTTCGGCGCCGGTGCGGTTGCTGGCGAGTTCGTCGCCAAAGCGCCACTCGAGCAGGACCTTTGCCACCAGGGTGACGAGGCCCAGCAGGGCGAGCAACGACGCGACCGCGAACGACGCCGCGAACTTGTACTCGTTGTAGAGAATCTCGATGTGCAGCGGCATGGTGTTGGTCATGCCACGGATGTGACCCGACACCACCGCGACGGCGCCGAACTCGCCCATCGCGCGCGCATTGCAGAGCAGCACGCCGTACAGCAGCGCCCACTTCACGTTGGGCAGCGTGACGCGCCAGAAGGTCTGCCAGCCGGATGCGCCCAACAAGGTCGCCGCCTCCTCCTCGTCCGTGCCCTGGTCCTGCATCAGCGGGATCAACTCGCGCGCGACAAACGGGAACGTGACGAACACGGTCGCGAGGACGAGGCCGGGCAGCGCAAAGATGATTCGGATGTCGTGTTCGAGCAGCCATGGGCCGAGATAGCCCTGACGGCCAAACAGGAGCACGTAGATGAGGCCGGCGATGACCGGCGATACCGAGAACGGCAAGTCGATGAGCGTGATGAGCAGGCTCTTGCCGTAGAACTCGAACTTGGCGATCGCCCAGGCTGCCGCCATGCCGAACACCACGTTGACCGGCACGGCGATGACGGCCACCAGCAACGTCAGGCGCACCGCGGCAAGGGCGTACGGTTCGCGAATCGCCGTGAAGTAGGCTTCCACGCCGCGCGAGAACGCACCGGTCAGAACGACGAGCAGCGGCAGGAACAGGAACAGGCCGACGTAGAGCAGCGCGAGGCCGATCAGGCCCGTGCGTACCGCGCGCGGCTCGGTGGTCGTAGATGGCGGGCGGGTGCGCGCCTCAGGGGTCGTGACCGTCATCGGCTAGTCCCGGGTGTGGCGCTTGGCCGTCCAGCGCTGCAGCATGTTGATGAGCAGCAGCAGGACGAAGGAAATCGTGAGCATGACGGCAGCGATCGCGGTGGCTGCAGCGTAGTTGTATTGCTCGAGCTGGATGAAGATCAGCAGCGGCACGATCTCGGTGCGGCCGGGCAGGTTGCCTGCGATGAAGATCACCGAGCCGTACTCGCCGATGGCGCGCGCGAAGGCGAGCGCAAATCCCGTCAAGAGCGGCGGCAGCAGTACGGGGAAGATCACGAAGCGCCACGTCTGCCAGCGGGTGGCGCCGAGGCTGGCGGCGGCCTCTTCAAGCTCCGCTTCGAGATCCTGTAGCACCGGCTGAATGGTGCGGACGACGAACGGCAGGCCGATGAACACGAGGGCCACGAACACGCCGGCTTGGGTAAAGGCGACGCGGATGTCGAATACGTCGAACCAGCGGCCGATCCAGCCGTTGGGCGCGTAGAGCGTCGCCAGGGCGATGCCGGCGACCGCCGTCGGCAGCGCGAACGGCAGGTCGACGAAGGCATCGAGCACCCGCCGGCCGGGGAAGCGGTAGCGCACGAGCACCCATGCCACCACGAGGCCGAAGAACGCGTTCACCACGGCGGCCAGGAACGACGCCCCGAACGTCAGGCGGAACGCCGCGAGGGCGCGGGGCGACGAGACAGCCCGGATGAAGCCGTCCACGCCAAGCTCGGTGGAGCGCAGGAACAGCCCGGCGAGCGGGATCAGCACGATCAGGCCGAGGTACGCGAGGGTGAATCCCAGCGTGGGGCCAAAGCCCGGAAGCACGCTCGGACGGCGGAACGCGATCATCGACGATTAACGGCGGTCGGTGGACGAAGCGCGCGAGCGAGCTGGCGATGGGGAGCAGAGGGACTGGGGGCGGACTCCGGCCGCGGCCGAAACAACGCCGATCGTCACGATCGCTGCCGCGATCCGTGTACGTGCCCGTCCTCCCATGGCGGTATTGGGCTTCATCTCGCGGTCGGTGTCTACTGCTAAGTTGACGTATATGCTAATGGATTTACTAGACAATTGCCACAAGGCGCCTACCAACCTTCAGGGCGGGTTCAGGCCGAGACGAGTGCAGGCTCCAGGACTTCGGCCGCCAACGCTGGGGCGGCGGCATCGGCAAGACTGGTGCTGTCCAGGATGCCGGCCACCGCGTCGCGCACCCTGCGCATTTGTTTGCGCACCGCGCAGACGTGCTCGTCGCAGTCCTCGCACTTGCGATAGCCGGTGAGGCTGGCGCACGGGAACGGCGCCAAGGGGCCATCAAGGACGCGGATGATCTGGCCGAAGGTGATCTCGGCGGGCGGGCGGGCCAGGCGGAAGCCGCCGTTCTTGCCGCGTTGGCTGTGCAGCAGGCCATGCTTGCGCAGCTCGAGGAGGATCAGCTCCAGGTACTTGCGCGGTGCCCGTTGGCGTTCGGCGATCTCGGCCACCAGCGTGAACTCGTTGCCGCCCTGCTGGGCGAGCATAAGGAGCGCTTTCAGACCGTATTTCGCCTTTTGCGTCAGCATTCCCGAGAATCCTAACCGAATGACTCGGTAATACGGGCCGGGTCGGGGATGGTCAAGGCAGGCGCCGCCTAAAGCTCGCGGCCGCCGTCCATCTTATCGACCGCCTCGAGCAAGGTCTTCGCGCCGGCAAGGTGCGGGTGCGCAGCCAGCGCGCGCTGCAGCGCGCGCTTGGCGTCGTCGCGCTTGTTAAGGATGACATAGATTTGCCCCATGCCGACGAGAGCACCGAAGTGGCGCGGCTCCAGCGTCAGCACCTTCTGGCAATCGGAGAGAGAGGCCTCGAGGTTGCCCATCAGGAAGTACAGCGTCGCCCGGCGATTCCACGCCTCGGCAAAGTTCGGCGCCAGTTTCACCAGCGAGTTCAAGGTGTTGAGCGCTGTCTCCTGGTCGCCCTTGTTCAGCGCCTCGGTGGCGCGCTGCAGCAACAGATCGGCCGTGGGGCTGCCCGACTGCGCAAGGGTGCGGACCAGCGTCTGCTCGATGCGGCTGGCCTGATTGGGATCGGGGGCGTCGCCGAGTTGCTGGAACAGCTGTTCCACCTGGGCGGCGATCTGTTGCGGGGTGCGTGACGTCTGTTGGGCCGGCTGGGGCTGCCGCTGCTGCATCTGCTGGGCAAATGCCGGAGCCGCCACCGTCAACGCCGCCGCCAAGATCAAGCTCGCTGTGCGCATGAACAGAGGATAGCGCTGGAGCGGGCGCAAATCACCTCACCGCCGCGCGAGTCGCGAGCGGTTCGGGCTTGGGCCCGCCGGTGGCCCAATCGAGCAGTTCAACCGTGTGCACGAGGGGCAGGTCGGTGAAGCGGCCAAGGTGCAGCATGCAGCCCATGTTGGCGCAGGCCATGACATCCGCCTTGGTGGCGTCCAGGCAATCGGCCTTGCGCCGGCCGAGTTTGTCGGAGATCTCGGGCTGCATGATGTTGTAGGTGCCGGCGGCGCCGCAGCAGAGGTGCCCTTCCGACGGATCGCGCACCGTGTAGCCGGCGTTGGCGAGCAGCGCGCGCGGCTCGCGCGTGATGCGCTGGCCGTGCTGCAGCGAGCACGAGTCGTGGTACGCGACCGCCACGCCGCTTGGCGCCTGCGTGGTGCGATGCACACCGAGTTCTGTCAGCAGTTCGGTGACATCGCGCGTGATGGACGAAATGCGCTTCGCCTTTGCCGCCATCTGCGGGTCGTGCTGGAACAGGTGGCCGTAGTCCTTCACGGTCGTGCCGCAGCCCGACGCGTTGATGAGCACCGCATCGATCGGCGACTCCGCATCGGCACGCAGCCACGCTTCGATATTGGCGCGCGCCCAGCTCTTGGCAGCATCCTCGCGCCCCATGTGCTGATCGACCGCGCCGCAGCAACCGGCACCGCGGGCAACGACCACCTCGCAGCCGTGGCGGCGCAGCATGCGCACCGTCGACTCGGTGATGCGGGTACCCAGCACCGTCTGGACGCAGCCGGTAAGCAGCGCGACGCGCTTCTTGCGCGTGCCTTCGGCGGGGAACACCTGGGGGCGGTTCACGTCGCTCGGCGCATCGAGGCGCTTCGGCGCGGTCTCCACCATGCGCTTCAGGCGGCCCGGCGCCAGGAACGCGAACTTGCGGAACGGGATCGTGAGGCGCACCGACAGGCGGAACAGCGCCGGACGCGGCAGCACCAACGCCAACAGTCGGCGCATGAAGCGTTCCGGCAACGGCCGGGTGTAGTTCTGCTCGATATGCACGCGCGCCTGGTCGACCAGGTGCATGTAGTCAACGCCCGAAGGACACGCTGTGAGGCAACCGAGGCAGGTAAGGCACCGGTCGATGTGCTTCACATGCGTCTCACGCGGCGCGGCGCCGGACTCGAGCATGTCCTTGATCAGGTAGATGCGGCCGCGCGGGCTGTCGCGCTCATCGCCCAGCACGGCGTAGGTCGGGCAACCCGACAGGCAGAACCCGCAGTGCACGCAGGCGCGCAGGATGCCGTCCGCTTCCTTCATGTGCGGGTCGGCGAGCTGCGTGGTGGTGAAACTGGTTTGCATCAGACGACCATGCGACCGGGATTGAGGACCCCGGCGGGATCAAACGCTTCCTTGACGCGCCGGGTCAGCGCAGCGAGCGCGGGAGCTTGCGGCTGGAATACGGCAACGCCGCGGCGGACTTCGGCGGGCGCGCGCATCAGGGTTGCATGACCGCCGCACGCGGCGATTGCTGCGCGCACGAGATCGGCCTGCGGCGCGTCGCCGGGCAGCGCGATCCACAAGAGCCCACCGGCCCAGTCGAACAGGACCTCGGACTGGGTCGTTTGTGCCAGCGCGCCGGCGACCGCAGCGCCTTCCTTGGGCGGGACCGACACACGCCAGACGATGCCCTGGCGCGGCAACAGCGATACCTCGCGCACTTCGTGCCACAGCGTGCGGGAAGCGTCGTGGTCAAGCAGGCCAACGTCGCCAAGGCCGGCAACCAGGCCGCGCAGCGTCGCGACGCGCGCCTGGACCGATGCGGCGATGCCCTCGACGCGCAGGGCGGTGACGGAGCTGCCGGCCGATGCGACATCGGTCACCGCAGACCGTGCTGCAACGGCAGGAGGCAGGTGCGCCAAGCCGCTGCAGTCGATCGACGTGCCGGTCACTTCCGTGAGCCGGCGTATCGCCGCCACAGCGGAGAGCCCACGCACAAGCACGGTGGCCGTGGTTTCGGGTGCGGGCAGGACCTTGACCGTCACCTCGGTCATCACGGCGAGTGTGCCGAACGAGCCGGCGAGCAGCTTGGGCAGGTCGTAGCCGGTGACGTTCTTCACCACGCGGCCACCGGCCTTGAACACCTCGCCGCGGCCGGACACGGCCTGGGCGCCGAGGAAATGATCGCGCGCGGCCCCCGCCGAGATGCGGCGCGGGCCCGAGGCGTTGGCGGCCAGGGTGCCGCCCAGGGTTGCGATGCCGGTGCTGGCGAGCAGCGCCGCATACGCTGGCGGCTCGAACGCGAGGTGTTGGCCGCGCTGCGCGAGGAGCGCTTCGATCTCGGGAAGCGGCGTGCCGGGTTTGGCCGTAAGCACCAGCTCGGCGGGATCGTAGTCGACAATGCCGGCGATGCCACCGACGTCGAGGGTTGCGCCGGCAGACGCAGGATGACCGAGCGCCGCCTTGGAGTTGCCTGCCTGGACCGCGAGCACGGTCCCGTTGGCGTTGGCGGCGAGGATTGTGTCGCGCACGTCCAGCGCGCCGGTGACGGCAAGGTGTTGCATCAGAAGCGCGGAATGCCGGCGTGGCGGTGTTCGCCGCGGTGGACGTG
>CAIVPW010000181.1 GCA_903907895.1 uncultured Alphaproteobacteria bacterium | reverse complement strand
GTGAAACTGGCAGCAGCACAGGATGCCCGCATCGGAGTTTGCGCAGGAGGCAGAGACCATGGGCAACGACAAACCGCAGGCCCGCGGCGTTACGCGGCGCGCATTTGCGACGACGCTGGTGGCGGGTGGTGCCGCCACCGCGGTTATTCCGCTGTGGGCGTGGGCGCAGCAAGCGGGTGCGCCGCTGAACTACCCGTTTCCGGCGCAGCCCGGCAACCTCGGCCTCACGCTGGCGCCCACACCCGCATGCGGCGCGGCCACCGAAGCACAGACCGAAGGTCCGTTCTATTCGCCGCAGACACCGTTGCGCGCGAACCTGCACGAGCAGAACGAACGCGCGCCGAAGCTCGTGCTGCAAGGGTTGGTACTCACACCGGACTGCAGGCCGCTGGCAAATGCCGTGATCGACTTCTGGCATTGCGACGACGGCGGCGACTACGACAACCGCACGTTCCGGTACCGCGGCCACCAGTTCACCGACGCCAATGGCGTCTACCGGCTGGAGACGATTCGTCCGCCCATGTACCCCGGCCGCACGCCGCACATCCACGCCAAGCTGCAGGGGCAACAGACCCGCTTGCTGACCACGCAGGTCTATTTCCCCGATGCGGCGGACACCAACGCCCGCGACGGCATCTTCAGCCCGAGGCTGCTGATCGCCCAGCGCACGCTTGCCGACGGCACCATCGATGGCCGCTTCGACTTCGTGCTCGCACGCGCCTGACGCAACGCAGCATCTGCCGCTGCTTCTAGGTTCAAGGTTCCAAAAACGAAGCGGCCGCCGGAGGGGAGGACACCGGCGGCCGCTTCCATGCGCCTACTGGCAAGGCGCAAGGCGCTATCCGGACAGGGAGGAACCGGCCAGCACCAAGAACAAGAGGGCGGCTGCAACCAGGAGCGGCCCTGCGCCGACCACCGGATGTGCCGCCCGGGCGAGCGGGAGCCGGTGACGTCGAGACGGGCTTAGGTGGTGAAGGACGCGGGACGAGAGGGAGACCACGTTCACACACTCACTCCAGTTTGGCGGGGAGTGCCCCCGCAGAACCGCGGGCGGCAACCGCCCTCGTGCCTATATTCGCAAAGCGCGTGCCGCTGCCGTGCCGAACGGACCAACTCTAGGAACCCAATGTTCCCAACGTGTTACGAAACGCTGCGACGGGGCGCCGCAGGCGCGCTGTGCTGCGCAACGCACAGCAGATGTGCAGATGCGTGCAAGGAACTTAGTCAGGAACGCTGACGGAATCGCGTTCAGGTGGGCGCGCGCACCACGACGTGAGCGACGGCGAGCCGGCGGTACAGGTCAAGCCTTCGCTTCACCGGTTGCCATTCGTAGAGCAGCGTCTCGATCGCTTTCCAGCTCGCCACCCAGCCGAAGATGATCAGGCTTTCTTGCGCAAGGAAGGAGAGTCCTTCGGCCTCGATGCTGCGTCGCGCCACTTGGCTGAGGGCGAGGCAGCCGGCGAGGATGGGCAGGCCCACCCACAGATAGCGCCGTCCGATGCGCAGCTCCTCGCGCAGCTCGCGCTGCGTCATGTCGGCGCGATCCTGGAAGTAGTGCTGGAAGGCCGTCTCGATGCCGTGCTGCGCGGCGGCTCGGGCTTCTGCCTCGGGCAGGTGCACGACGATCTCGATGGGCTGGCGCGCAGGCAACTCACGCGCCCAGCTGACGATGTACTCCTCGGCATTGTCGTCGAGGTCGCGTTCGCGGAACGGCGAAGGGTCCAGCGAATTGAACAGCTGCTTGAACTGTTCGACCCGGATCTCGATGACGCCCGCCGCGGTCATGCAGTCGCTGAAGTGGCGCTAGCGCGCCGCGATGTGCGCCTCTTCCAGGGCACACGCCTCGTCGATGATCTGACGCCAAAGGCGCCTCGCGATCTGCGGGTCGAGGTCCGCTTCCTCGGCAAGCTTGGCAACGCGTGCCAACACCGCCTCGATGCGCGCCGGCACGATAACCGGCTCGCCCTTGATGGCTTTCACCTCGGCGATCTGCGCGACGAGGCCAAAGCGCTTGGCCAGGGCGCGCACGAGTTCGCCATCGACGCTATCGATCTCGCGGCGCAGGGCGGCGAGGCGTTCGTCCGGGGTGCCTTGGGCCTTCGACATAGCAATCGGCCGGCGCCACCGGCGCCGGCCTTGAGCCTTACGTGTCGAGGAAGCTGCGCAGCTTGCGCGAGCGCGACGGGTGCTTGAGCTTGCGCAATGCCTTCGCCTCGATCTGGCGGATGCGTTCGCGCGTAACCGAGAACTGCTGACCGACCTCTTCCAAGGTGTGGTCGGTGTTCATGCCGATGCCGAAGCGCATGCGCAGCACGCGCTCTTCGCGCGGCGTCAGCGAGGCCAGCACGCGCGTCGTGGTCTCGCGCAGGTTGGACTGGATGGCGGCATCCACCGGCAGGACGGCGTTCTTGTCCTCGATGAAGTCGCCGAGATGCGAATCTTCCTCGTCGCCGATCGGCGTCTCGAGGGAGATCGGCTCCTTGGCGATCTTCAGGACCTTGCGCACCTTCTCGAGCGGCATCGAGAGCTTCTCGGCCAGCTCTTCCGGCGTCGGCTCGCGGCCGATCTCGTGCAGCATCTGGCGGCTCGTGCGCACCAGCTTGTTGATCGTCTCGATCATGTGCACCGGAATGCGGATGGTGCGCGCTTGGTCGGCGATCGAGCGGGTGATCGCCTGGCGAATCCACCACGTCGCATACGTCGAGAACTTGTAGCCGCGGCGATACTCGAACTTATCGACCGCCTTCATAAGGCCGATGTTGCCTTCTTGGATCAGGTCCAGGAACTGCAGGCCGCGGTTCGTGTACTTCTTGGCGATCGAGATGACGAGGCGCAGGTTGGCCTCGACCATTTCCTTCTTGGCGCGGCTCGCCTCGCGTTCGCCCTTCTGGACGGTGGAGACGATGCGGCGGAACTCCTGCACGTCGAGACCAATCTCCTTGGAGATGTTCACGATCTCGCCGCGGATGTTCTTGATGTCCTCGGCCTCGTCGGCGATGAAGTTGCCCCAGCCGCGGTCCTTCAGGCGCTTAACGCGCGCCGTCCACTTGGGATCGAGCTCCTTGCCGACCCAATTCTTGACGAAGCTCTCGCGCTGCACGCGATGCTTCTCGGCAAGGCGCAGCAGGCGGCCCTCGAAATCCATGATGCGGCGGTTCAGGCCGTACAGCTGGTCGACCAGCTCTTCGATGCGGTGGTTGTTGAGGCGCACCTGGCGCATGAGCGTGACAAGCTCTTCGCGCAGCTTCGCGTACTTCTTGTCCTGTGCCGGCAG
>CAIVPW010000180.1 GCA_903907895.1 uncultured Alphaproteobacteria bacterium | reverse complement strand
CCTGTCGATCGACGGCCTCTACCGCGCCGTCGGCCTGCCCTCGCGCGACAAGAAGCAGCCGCAGCATTGCGACGCCTGCTTCACCGGCGACTATCCCATCGCCCTCACCGACTTCCTCGCCGGCGGCGAGCCTTCGCAGCTGTCGCTGCTGGCAGAGCGCGCCTAGCTCCAGCCGCTCCTCCTTACGGGGGGTAGCGAACACACCGGTCAGGCACGAGATTCTCCGAACAAGGAGGATCACGCGACCGAAGGTCCACGCAGCAGTACCGGCCGGCTTGAGCGCGGCCCTACTTCTTGCTGGGTTTCTTGCCCGGTTTCTTGCCCGGCTTCTTGGCGGAGTTCCGGTCGGGCTGCTGACCGGGCTTTTGCCCCGGCTTCTTCACCGCGCTGCGGACAGCGCCGCCGCGCTTCTTCTGTCGGCTGAGACGCAAGTTCACCGGCCGCGTGCGTTCGGCCGCGCTTTTGCGCACCGACATGCGGATGGGAACCCCCGGCAGCTTGAACCGCTCGCGCAGGTTGTTCACGGCATAGCGCACGTACGAGTCCGGCAGGTCCGCGGGCTTCGACGAGAACAGAACGAAGGTCGGCGGCCGCGCGCTCGCCTGCGTCATGTAGCGGATGCGGATGCGCCGCCGGTCCACCACGGGTGGCGGGTTTTCCTCGAGGATGCGTTCGAGCCAGCGGTTCAGCGGACCGGTCTTCACGCGCTTGTTCCACAGCGCGTACTGATGCAGCACCATGGGCATGAGCTTGTCGACGCCGTGGCCCGTCAGGGCCGAGAGCGGCACGATCGGCACGCCCTGCACCTGGCTCAGCGATTCCTGCAGCTTTTCGTTCAGTTCGCGGATGACGCCGCGCGGGTCCTCGACCGAATCGATCTTGTTCAGGGCGATGATGACGCAGCGTCCTTCGTCGATGGCGAAGTTCGCTGCCGACAGGTCGGCGCGCCCCATCGGCTCGGTGGCATCCAGCACCAGCACGCATACCTCGGATAGGCCGATGGAGCGGCGCGAGTCCATGGTGGAAAGCTTTTCCAGGCTGCCGGTGACCTTGGCCGCGCGGCGCATGCCGGCGGTGTCCACCAGCGTTACTGCCTGGCCGTCGTATTCCCACGACACCGCAATCGCATCGCGGGTGAGGCCCGGCTCCGGGCCCGTGATGACACGCTCGGTGCCCAGCAAGCGGTTCACCAGCGTCGACTTACCGACGTTGGGCTTGCCGACGATGGCGAGGCGCAACGGGCCGTGCGGCTTTTCGTCGGGCTCGGTTTCCTCCGCGTCTTCGTCGCCCTCTTCCGGCTGCGGGAACGACAAGGTCGGCGTGGGATGCAAGGCCGGAGTCTTGCGTGCGCGCTTCTGCGCCCGCTTCTCCTCGCCCTCCACCGCCTCGAAGTACGGCATCAGGGCTTCGTGCAGATCGCCCATGCCAAGGTCGTGCTCGGCGGATACAGCGATCGGATCGCCCAATCCGAGCGAGTACGCGTCGTAGACACCGGCTTCCGACGCGCGGCCCTCGGTCTTGTTGGCCACCAGGATGATCGGCTTCTTTCCGACGCGCACGCGGCGGGCAAAGTCGCTGTCGGCCGGGGTTACGCCGGAGCGCGCATCGATGACGAACAGCACGACGTCGGCTTCTTCGACCGCCGCCTGGGTCTGCGCCCAAGCGCGCGCCTCGATCGTGCCGTCGGGGCCGGCCTCGAACCCGGCGGTGTCGTAGACGCGGAAGGTGCTTGGGCCGAGCCGGCCTTCGCCTTCGCGGCGGTCGCGCGTGAGGCCGGGAGTCTTGTCGACGAGCGCGGAGCGGCGGCCGACCAGCCGGTTGAACAGCGTGGACTTGCCGACATTCGGCCGCCCGACGATGGCGACCGTGACCGCGCGGGATTGTGCCGGGGCCATGCCCTAGCGTAGCGCGTAGAGCCGGGCTGAATCCGTGAACACGTAGAGGCTGCCGTCCGCCACGATGGGGGTAACGGCAACACCGCCGGAAACGCGGAACGTACCCAGGTTGCGCCCCGTGTACGGCGACAAGGCAACCACCTCGCCGCGCGAGGAACCCAACAGCAGGCGGTCACCGGCCAACACCGGCCCACGCCAGTTGATCGGATCGCGGCGGCGGCGTTCGTCCTCGAAGCGCGGCAGGGTCTGCACCCACAGGATGCCGCCGTCGGACCGCGACAGCGCGACGACCTCGGACGCGGCGGTCACCACATAGATGTACTCGCCCGCAACCCAAGGCGTCTGCACGCCGGCGACGTCCTGCTCCCACAGGCGCTCGCCCGTGATGAGGTCGATCGCCACCATGCGGCCGGCGTTGCCGACGGCGAACACGCGGCCACGATCCACCACCGGTAGGCCGGCGATGTCGTTCACTTCCGACAGAACCGCAAGGCGGCCGCTGCGCGTGAGCGAGTCGGACCACAGAACGCGGCCATTGTCGGCGCGGAGCGCAAAGAGTTCGCCCGATGTGTACGGTGCCAGCACGACGCCGTTCGCCACCGCGGGGCTTGCGCCGCTCAGCAACCCGGCGGCGTCGGAAAAGCCTGCGTGCATCCACAGCGTCTCGCCCGTCTCGACCGACAGCGCATGGAGCTGGTTGTTCTGCGTGAGGACGAAGGCGCGCCCCTCGGCAATTGTCGGCGCCCCGCGCAGTGGCACGCCGAGCCGGCGCGACCACAGCAGTTCGCCGGTTTCGGCGCGCAGCGCCGTGACTTCGCCGTAGGCCGTGCCGGCGTACAGCACGGCGCCGTCGACGGCGATACCGCCGCCGATCGCGCCCGCTTCCTCGCCGCGCGGCACGAGATTGTGGACCCATGCGCGGGCGCCGCTATCCATGCGGAAGGCACTCAGGCTGCTGTTGGCATCGAGCGTGAACACGAGGCCTTGCGCCGCAAGCGGCGCGGCCGTCACGCGCCGCTGCCTTGTTGCGCCGGCGCCCGCATCCGCAGTCCACCGCGTCGCGACCAGGTCGGCGAGCGCCAAATGGTGCATGGCGTGCGTCGGATGTCCGCCGGCCTGTGCCCACTCCGGGTTGCGATACGGCGCCGGCAGGCGGATCTCGACGTCGGCCATCTCGGGGTCGGCCTTGAGCGCGTCTTCCAGCGTCAACACGGAAATCCGCTCGCCGCGCAACGGTGCCTCGTCGGTGCCCGCGAAGAAATCACCGATGGCCGTGCAGGCGCTCAGGCTGAGCGCAGCAAGGAACGCGGCGGCGGCGCGCATCAGGCGGCCATCGCCGCGAGCATCTCGGCCGCGCGGGCGCGGATGGCCTGCGGCGTCGCCGGATCGTCGGTCAGCTGTGCGTAGTATTCGCGCGCCTTTGCCGTGTTGCCGGCACGCAGTGCGGTGAGCGCCAGCAGCTCGCGCGCGTTGAAGCGCCATGGCTTGCCATCTTGGTTGAGCGGCTGCAGGCGGCGCTCGAGCGTGGCTTCGTCGGCGGTATCCAGCAGGCTTTGCGCCGCCATGTAGCTGGCGAGATCGCGCAGCGAACGGTCGACGCTGTCGTCGTTGGCGATGGCATCGTACAGCGTGATGGCCTCGCGGCGGTCGCCGGCCTGGATCAGGGCCCCGGCGCGTTGCAGGCGCGCGAGCGACGCGTAGCCCGTGGCCGCGTCCTGCTCCAGCGTCTCGAGCGCGGCGATGGCAGCGCCCGGCTGACCCGCCTGCAGCATCTGCAGCGCCGCGATGAAGCGCTCGCTGTAGCTTTCGCTGCGGCTGCGGTCCCACGCGATATAGGCCTGCCATACCGCCGTCGCGACGATCACGGCGACGACGGCCGCAATCACGAAGCGGCCGTACTGCCGCCAGAGCTTGGTGTATTGGTCTGTGCGTAGGTCTTCATCGACCTCGCGAAAGATGTCGGACACGGCCTGTTCCTACTGCGCGTTGCGCCCTGAGGCGGGTGCCTGCGCGACTTCGCGCCACTTGATCGAGCAGCCCATGCTGGCGACCTGCTGTGCCGGACCCTTGCCGGTCTTGGACACCTGCACCATGGCCTCGAACAATTCGCGACGGGCGTTCGGCGCGGCGTCCTTTTTCGATTCGTCCAAGCGGCCGCGGTACTGCAACTCGAGGTTTGCGTTGTAGCCGAAGAAGTCGGGAGTGCAGACGGCGTCGTACTTGCGGCCCGTCTCCTGGCTGG
>CAIVPW010000179.1 GCA_903907895.1 uncultured Alphaproteobacteria bacterium | reverse complement strand
GCCGAATGGGGCCGCTGCCCGCGGCAACCCCAATGCCTCCGAAATGCGTAGGCCGCAACCGTACAGCAGTGTCAGCAGCGCTGTGTCGCGCGCCGCGACCCACGGCTCGCGTGCCGTTGCGGCCTCGGTCAGCACGTCCTGTGCGGCATCGACGCTCAACGGCTTCGGCACCGATCGCGGCAGCTTTGGCGAACGGACCCCGGCGATCGCCGCGTTCTTCACCAGCCCGGTGCGTTCCAGAAACCGGAAGAAACCGCGCACCGTCGATAGCCCCCGCGCCACCGACGTGCTCTGCAGGCCCCGTTGCCGCGCGTCGGCCAGATAGGCGCGCACGTCGGCCGCGCGCAGCGATTCCAGGTTTGCCAGCGAGACGGCGCCGCCCAGGTGGTGCGTCAGGAACGTGGTGAATGCCGCCAGGTCGCGCTGATACGCCGCAACCGTGTTGGGCGAGGCGCGCCGTTCGCGCGTCAGCCAGTGGGTCCAGTCGTGGACGGCGGCCTCTAGGTCCGCCGAGAGCGCTGCGCTCAAAGCGCCCAGTCGAGCCACTCGCGCATGCGGCGGCCCAAGGCTTCGGCGAGGAACGTCAGCATCTCGGTGCTCTGCCCCGGCAGGAAGCGCGCTTCGTCGCGGCTGCCTAGCGCCAGCAGTGCTGGCTTGCCCGGCCGCCCTAGGCGCAGTCGCAACAGCGCCGTGGACTTCACCAGGGTCGCGGCGCCGCCGAACAGCATCGATTCGGTGTCGTGCGCCTCGCTCAGCAGCACGTCCTTGCCGCCCAGAACGCGATCGACCGCGCCATGGCCCAGCAGGTACACGCCGGGCGTCGAATGGAGCGAACGGCGGCGCTGCTCGTCCTCGGCCTCGACTCCGATGACCACGACGTCGGCTTCCAGCAACGTGGGCAGGTCGTTGCTGATAATCTCCATCAAGTTGTCGAGCGCGTGGGGTTCGCACAGGGCGAGCACGGCCGCATGCACGCGCGAGGCCTGGCTGCGGCCGCTGCGCGTGGCGTTCAGCAGGTCCGCCTCCCGCTCCCTCACCTCGCGCACGGTGCGCTGCAGCCGCGCCACCATGAAATATTGCATGTCGAGTACGCGCCGGCCGCTGCGCGTCGCCGGCGGCGTCAGCACTTCGAGCAATTCCGGGCGGTCGTTGAGAAACTCCGGGTGCCGTGCGAGGTACGCAGCGACGTCCGCCGGCGCGGGGCCATCCGGTTCGTGCCCGGGGCCACGCCCTCGATTCCGGCTACGGAATGCGTCGTCGAATTTTGCGGTCACGGACAGTTCGGATGGTTGCTCGACTTGTCGTTCTGCATCGCTGTGGCACAGTCTACGGGATGCACGCAGTCGCTGCCACCACCTCTGTCCCTGGGCCGACGGTTTTTCCGCCTGGCACGCGTGTTGCCGTGCTGTTGCCGCTGCCGCTCGCGGGTGCATACGACTACGTCGTTCCGGAAGAAACAGTATTGACTGCGGGAGATTTCGTGCAGGTGCCGCTTGGGCCGCGGCAAATGGTCGGCGTCGTGTGGGGACGCGGACAGGGAGACGTTGCCGCCGAAAAATTGCGCGCAGTTGCGCAGCGGCTCGACGTCGCGCCGTTGCCGCCAGCATCGCGCGCCTTCATCGATTGGGTGGCGAATTATACCCTCGCCGCTCCCGGCGCGGTACTGCGACTTGCGCTCAGCGTTCCCGATGCGATCGTGCCCGATGGTCCGCGCACGGGCTTCGTGCTGGCGGAAATGTCGCCGCAGAAATTGACGGCGGCGCGGCAGCGCGTGCGCGCCGTGATGGCCGACGGCGCGATTCGCGCCGCGGCTGACATCGCGCGCTTTGCCGAGGTTTCGTCCGGTGTCGTGCGCGGCATGGCGGATTCCGGCCTTCTGCTGGAGAAGCCACTGTTCCGCACGCCGCCGCCGCACCAGCCGCTGGTGCCAAAGGCCGTCGCGCTGTCTCCGGCGCAAGCAACCGCCGCCGCCGAGTTGCGCGCGCGCGTTCAGGAGAGTGCCTTCTCCGTGAGCGTGCTGGACGGCGTCACCGGCTCCGGCAAGACGGAAGTGTACCTGGAGGCCGTGACCGCGGCATTGCAGCAGGGTCGCCAGGCGCTGGTGCTGGTGCCGGAAATCTCGCTCACGGCCCAATGGCTCGACCGCTTCCGCGCCCGCTTCGGCGCCGACCCCGCCGAATGGCACTCCGAGCTGTCCCAGGCAAAGCGCCGTGAAACGTGGCGCGCCGTCGCACAGGGGCGCGCGCAAGTCGTCGTCGGGGCGCGTTCGGCGTTGTTCCTGCCGTACGCCAACCTCGGCGTGGTGATCGTCGATGAAGAGCACGACTCCTCTTACAAGCAGGAAGAGGGCGTCATCTACAACGCGCGCGATATGGCGGTGGCGCTTGGCCATATCGCGCACCTTCCGATCGTGCTCGTCTCCGCCACGCCGTCGCTCGAGACGGTGGTGAACGTCGAGCAGGGCCGCTACCGCCTGCTGCACCTGCCGGAACGCCACGCCGATGCGCAGATGCCGGCGATCGCGGCGGTCGATATGCGCAAGGCGCCGCCGGCGCGGGGCCGTTGGTTGTCACCGGTGGTGATCGACGCCATCACCCAGACCCTGGCAGAAAAAAGTCAGGTGATGCTGTTCTTAAATCGCCGTGGCTACGCACCGCTTACGTTGTGCCGCACCTGCGGTCACCGCCTCCAGTGCCCGAATTGCCAGGCGTGGCTGGTTGAGCACCGCTATACCGGGCGGCTGGAGTGCCACCACTGCGGCCACAGCATTCCAATGCCGCGCGCCTGTCCTTCGTGTCACACGGAGGATTCGCTCGCCGCGTGCGGTCCGGGCGTGGAGCGCATCGCGGAGGAAGTCGCGCAGCTGTTCCCCGATGCGCGCGCCGCCGTCATGGCGAGCGACACCATCCGCGGCCCCGCCGACGCCACCGCCATGGTGCGGGCAGTCACCGAGCACAAGGTGGACATCCTCATCGGCACGCAGATCGTGGCAAAGGGCCATCACTTCCCGCTGCTCACGCTGGTTGCTGTCGTGGATGCAGATCTTGGACTAGGCGGCGGCGACCTGCGCGCGTCCGAGCGCACGTACCAGTTGCTGAGCCAAGTCGCCGGCCGCGCGGGCCGCGCCGAACGCCCGGGCCACGTGCTGCTGCAAACGTACATGCCCGAACATCCGGTGATGGAAGCATTGCTGGCGGATGACCGCGCCGGCTTCCTGCAGCGCGAGTCGGAGGAGCGCCGCGCGGGCACATGGCCGCCGTTTGGCCGCCTCGTCGCGCTCATCGTGTCCGGTCCCAATGCTCAGCGCGCCGAGGGCTACGCCCGCGATCTCGCACGCACGGCGCCGCATGAGGAGGGCGTGCGCGTGCTCGGTCCCGCCCCGGCGCCGCTCGCGCTGCTCCGTGGCCGCCATCGCTTCCGTTTGCTCCTGCGCGCACAGCGTGCCGTGAACGTGCAGGCCGTCATGCGCGCCTGGCTGAAGCGCAGCACATGCCCGAATGGTGTGCGCCTGCAGGTGGACGTCGATCCGTACAGCTTCTTCTAGAGGCACATTCCACGTATGGGACGGCACACTCCTGCGACCTCGCGTACCCGTGAGCGCGATGGACTGCCGCGGCCACGCTTCTACCCCTGGGAATAGCCCGCCCCAGCCCACCGGCATCCCGAATGCCGCATCGATGGCGTTCGACACCAAACGCAACCAACCGGTCATTCCGCAGAACCAGCAGAACGCCATCACCATCGTCCAGGTGCGCTAACCGAGGTAGGGCGCGCTGCACTTCCCGCAGCGCCACTGCGATCCAATCCAGGGCCCAACCGTGGGGTCTGGATGTTGCGGCTCGCGGGCCTGCCTATCCGGAGTTGCTTGGCCCTGGGTATGACAACGGAGGCGTTTCCGCTTCCGCTGCCTTCAGTTCCCACTGCACCGCGAGTTTCAGGAGGTTTTCCCGTGCTTCCGGCCGCGCTTCGCGCTCGGCCTGCTCGCGCAAGAGTTGCGCACGGATCCGCCACTTCGGTGCGTTGGCTGGTTCATATGCCATGCTCGCAACCGTAGGCGGTGCATGGCGTCAATGCCATCCAGAAAGGCCAAGTCTGGCCGTACTACGCCTCCCGAGGGCTGGCGCGGCGGCCGCGGCCCACCGCCACACCCCACTGCGTTCGCTCGCCTAATGTTTGCGCCATTGGGTTGGGTGTGTTAGGTATCCCCCGCCCGATCGGCGGGGGTCTCGCGGCCGATGGTTTTTCGTTTGATTTCAGTGACTTAACGCGCGCTGGGGCGGCGCGCGCGGGCACTCAGGGGCGGCTCGGCTTGACGGCAGAAACCACCATCGTCTCCGGCCTGGCCGGCCGGTACGCTACGGCGCTGTTCGATTTGGCGCTGGAGCAGAAGCAGGCGGATGCCGTCATGGCGTCGCTGGAGCAGCTGGCTTCGCTCATCGAGCAGAGCCCCGATCTCACTCGGCTCATCAAGAGCCCCATCATCAATCGCGACGAGCAGGGCAAGGCCATGGCCGCCTTGCTGGAGCGCGTCGGCCTGAAGGGCGTCGCCGGCAACTTCGTCCTGCTGGTCACTAAGAACCGCCGTCTGTTCCTGCTGCCGGAAATGATCCGCCAGTTCCGCGTCCTGCTCTCGCAGCACAAGGGCGAAGTGCCTGCCGAGGTCACCTCGGCCCTGCCGCTCTCGGCCGCGCAGGTCGACCAGGTACGGGCGCGCCTCGCCAAGGTGGTGGGTCGTGAAGTCCGCCTCGGCACCAGGGTCGATCCCAAGATTCTCGGCGGCTTGGTCGTGCGCGTTGGCTCGCGCATGGTCGACAGCTCGCTGCGTACGAAACTCTTCAACCTTCAAAACGCCATGAAAGAGAACGCCTGATGGATATCCGGGCCGCCGAAATCTCGTCGATCCTCAAGGGTCAAATCGCCAACTTCGGCACCGAGGCGCAGGTCTCGGAAGTCGGTCAGGTCCTCTCGGTTGGTGACGGCATCGCCCGCGCCTACGGCCTGGACAACGTCCAGTCCGGCGAGATGGTCGAGTTCCCGGGCGGTGTGCGCGGCATGGCGCTGAACCTCGAAACCGACAACGTCGGTATCGTGATCTTCGGCGACGACCGTGGCATCAAGGAAGGCGACATCGTCAAGCGTACGGGCACCATCGTGGACGTGCCGGTCGGCAAGGGCCTGCTCGGCCGCGTGGTCGACGGTCTTGGCAATCCGATCGACGGCAAGGGCCCAATCCAGGCCACGGAACGCCGCCGCGCCGAGGTGAAGGCGCCGGGCATCATTCCGCGCAAGTCGGTGCACGAGCCGATGCAGACGGGCCTCAAGGCCCTCGACGCCCTGGTGCCGGTCGGCCGCGGCCAGCGCGAGCTGATCATCGGTGACCGCCAGACCGGCAAGTCGGCCGTCGCCATCGATACCATCATCAACCAAAAGTCGGTCAACGCCACCGGCGACGAGAAGCAGAAGCTGTACTGCATCTACGTCTGCATCGGTCAGAAGCGTTCGACCGTCGCGCAGGTCGTGAAGACGCTGCAGGAGCAGGGCGCGATGGAATACACCATCGTCGTCGCCGCGACCGCCAGTGACCCGGCGCCGCTGCAGTTCCTCGCGCCGTATACCGGCTGCAGCATGGGCGAGTACTTCCGTGACAACGGGATGCACGCCCTGATCATTTACGACGATCTTTCCAAGCAGGCCGTCGCCTACCGTCAGATGTCGCTGCTGCTGCGCCGCCCGCCGGGCCGCGAAGCCTATCCGGGCGACGTGTTCTATCTGCACTCTCGCCTGCTCGAGCGCGCGGCGAAGATGAGCGACAAGAACGGCTCCGGCTCGCTCACCGCTCTGCCCGTGATCGAAACGCAGGCCGGCGACGTGTCGGCCTACATTCCGACCAACGTGATCTCGATCACCGACGGCCAGATCTTCCTGGAGACGTCGCTGTTCTTCAAAGGCATCCGTCCGGCCATTAACGTCGGTCTGTCGGTGTCGCGCGTGGGCTCTGCCGCGCAGACCAAAGCCATGAAGCAGGTGGCCGGCACGCTCAAGCTTGAGCTCGCCAACTACCGCGAGATGGCGGCGTTCTCGCAGTTCGCCTCTGACCTCGACGTATCGACGCAGCGCCTGCTGGCGCGCGGCGACCGCCTCACCGAGTTGCTCAAGCAGCCGCAGTTCTCGCCGATGCCCTTCGAGGAGCAGGCCATTTCGCTCTTCGCAGGCGTGCGCGGCTTCCTCGACAAGATCAAGGTGGCCGACATCAACCGCTTCGAGACGGCGCTCCTGAAGGAAATCCGCACCAGCCATGCGGACCTCCTCAAGACCATCCGCACCGAGCGCGCGCTGTCCGATGCGACCATCGAGCGCCTGAAGAAGCTCATCGGCGACTTCGCCGGCAAGTTCGCCTAAGCGCGTTACGGCAGCGAAGGACTAGCGAATGCCGAGCCTAAAAGAGCTCCGCAAGCGCATCGACAGCGTGAAGTCGACGCGTAAGATCACGTCGGCCACCAAGATGGTGGCGGCGTCGAAGCTGCGTCGTGCCCAGGAGTGGGCCGAGGCGGCGCGTCCCTTTGCGCAGCACATGAGCCGCGTGATGGCGTCCGTCGCGTCGGGCATGCCCCGCACCGACGACATGCCTCGGATGATGGTGGGGACAGGCAAGGACCAGACGGTTCTTGTCGTGATCATCACGTCGGACCGCGGTTTGTGCGGCGCGTTGAACACGAACCTGCTACGCCTCGCGCGCCGCCGCATCGCAGCGATGCTGGCCGAAGGCAAGACCGTCAAGATCCTGCCCATCGGCCGCAAGGGCCGCGATGCGTTGCGCCGCGATCATGGCCCGCGCCTGCTCCAGGGTCCGGACACGTCGAAGATGCGCCGCATCAGCTTCGCTGATGCCCAAGGCATCGCCGAGCAGATCACGACGATGTTCGATGGCGGTGAGTTTGATCGCGCGATCATCTTCTACAACACGTTCAAGTCGGTGATCGCGCAGATCCCGACCGAGAAGCAGTTGATCCCGGTCGCGATTCCCGAGGGCGGTGGCACCGTGCTCGAAGGCGGCGCGGCCTACGAGGCCGAGCCGGACGAGAGCGACATTCTCATCGAGTTGCTGCCGCGCAACCTCGCGGTCCAGGTCCTGAACGCGATGCTCGAGAACAACGCCAGCTTCCAGGGTGCGCAGATGTCGGCGATGGACGCGGCAACGCGCAACGCCGGCGACATGATCAGCCGCCTCACGCTGCAGTACAACCGCGCGCGTCAGGCGAGCATCACCAAGGAACTCATCGAAATCATCTCGGGCGCCGAAGCGGTCTAGGCGCCTGGTCGGGGAAAAACGGAGACAAGTATGGCAACGAAGCAGAGCAACGTAGTCGGACGGGTGAGCCAGGTGCTCGGCGCCGTCGTCGACGTCGAGTTTCCCGAGGGCGCGCTGCCCGCAATCCTGAACGCACTCGAGCTGAAGATCGGCGGCCGCCGCCTGGTGCTCGAAGTTGCGCAGCACCTCGGCCAGTCGACCGTTCGCGCCATCGCCATGGACACCACCGACGGCTTGGTGCGCGGCGAGACCGTCACCGACCTCGGCACCCCGATCATGATGCCGGTGGGTCCCGAGACGCTCGGCCGCATCCTGAACGTCATTGGTGAGCCGGTCGACGAGCGCGGCCCGGTCAACGCCAAGAAGCGGCTGCCGATCCATCGCAACGCGCCCGACTTCGTCGATCAGTCGACGGAAGCCGAGATCCTTGTTACCGGCATCAAGGTCGTCGACCTGATCGCGCCCTACGCCAAGGGCGGCAAGATCGGCCTGTTCGGCGGCGCCGGCGTTGGCAAGACCGTCATCATCACGGAGCTGATCAACAACATCGCCAAGGCGCACAGCGGCTTGTCGGTGTTCGCCGGCGTGGGCGAGCGCACGCGCGAAGGCAACGACCTCTATCACGAGATGCAGGAATCGGGCGTCATCAAGCTCGACGGCGAGTCGAAGGCCGCCCTCGTGTTCGGTCAGATGAACGAGCCGCCAGGCGCTCGCGCCCGCGTGGCGCTCTCCGGCCTCGCCATCGCGGAATACTTCCGCGACGAAGAGGGCAAGGACGTGCTGCTCTTCATCGACAACATCTTCCGCTTCACGCAGGCGGGCTCGGAAGTGTCGGCTCTGCTCGGCCGCATTCCTTCCGCGGTGGGCTACCAGCCGACGCTGGCCACCGACATGGGCAACCTGCAGGAGCGCATCACCTCGACCACCAAGGGTTCGATTACGTCGGTGCAGGCGATTTACGTGCCCGCCGACGACTTGACCGATCCGGCGCCCGCGACCTCGTTCGCCCACTTGGACGCGACCACGACGCTGTCGCGCTCAATCGCCGAGAAGGGCATCTACCCGGCGGTGGACCCGCTCGACTCGACCTCGCGCATGATGGACCCGCGCGTCGTCGGTGAAGAGCACTACCGCGTCGCCCGCGAAGTGCAGAAGGTGCTGCAGACGTACAAGTCGCTGCAGGACATCATCGCGATCCTGGGCATGGACGAGCTCTCCGAGCAGGACAAGCTGATCGTGGCCCGCGCCCGCAAGATCGAGCGCTTCTTCAGCCAGCCGTTCCACGTCGCCGAAGTCTTCACCGGCATCAAGGGCGTGTTCGTGCCGATCGAGGAGTCGATCCGTGGCTTCCGCGAGATCGTGGAAGGCAAGCACGACGACCTGCCCGAGGCCGCATTCCTGTATGTCGGCACCATCGACGAGGCCGTTGCCAAGGCGAAGAAGCTGGCCGCCGAGGCCGCCTAGCTAATCGCATGGCAGACCAACAACTTCGCTTCGACCTCGTGAGCCCCGAGCGCCAGCTTCGCTCGGAGGCGGTCGAGATGGTGGTGGTCCCGGGCACCGAGGGCGACTTCGGCGTGCTCGCGGGTCACGTTCCCATCATCTCCACCATCCGCCCCGGCGTGATCGAGGTGCATAAGGGCACGTCGGCGCCCGAGCGCATCTTCATCTCGGGCGGCATCTGCGAGGTATCGTCCGATCGCTGCACCATCCTCGCGGATGATGCTGTGGACGTTGCCACGCTCGACCGCGCACAGCTCGAGCAGCGCCTGAAGGACGCCGAAGAAGACTTGGCCGACGCCAAGACCGACCTCGCCAGCCACAGGGCCGCGGCCGCGGTCGCCGTCCTGCGAGAAATGCTGACCGCCGCGCGCTAAAGCCAGCGCAGCAGCGTTAAGAAGAAAAAGCCCGGGGCGCGCCCCCGGGCTTTTTCGTTTTCGCATGTGCCTTTGGCCTGCCGCCGGGCCTTTGGGTAGGGCCGTCTGGCCCTGTGGCCAGGCGACCCGCTATCGGGCCCGGCATTGCCATCCTTC
>CAIVPW010000178.1 GCA_903907895.1 uncultured Alphaproteobacteria bacterium | reverse complement strand
GACGCGGCAGCGGCACGGCCGGCACCTTATCGAGGCCGACGATCCGCACGACTTCCTCGACGATGTCCGCTTCGCCCTGGATGTCGGGGCGCCACGACGGCGGCACCAGCGTGCTGAGGTCAGACCTCAACTCGCCGGTGAGGCCGAGCGCGTGCAGCACGCGGGTGGCATCGGCCGGCGACACGTCGAGGCCGCCCAATGCCTTGATCCGGCTGCCGCGCGCCGTGATCTCGCGCTGCCATTTCGGCTTGTCGCCCGCGGCAACCAGCTCGCTCGGCTCGCCACCGCACATCTCCATCACGAGGCGTGTTGCCTCTTCGATGCCGGGTTCGACGAATTCTGGATCGACGCCGCGCTCGAAGCGGTGGCGCGCGTCCGAATCGATCTGGTAGCGGCGACCGGTGGCCGCCGTGCGCAGGGTGTCGAACAGCGCCGATTCGATGAACACGTTCGTGGTCGTCTCGGTGCAGCCCGAATGCTCCCCGCCCATGACGCCGCCCATGGCGAGCACGCCCCCATCGTCGGCGATGACGCACACTTGGTCGTCGAGTTCGTATTCCTTGCCGTTCAGCGCCACTAACTTTTCGCCGCGGCGCGACAGACGCGCGTGGATGTTACCGCGCACCTTGTCGGCATCGAACACGTGCAGCGGTCGCGCGAAGGCGAACGACATGTAGTTGGTCATGTCCACGAGCGCCGAAATCGGCCGCAGGCCGACGGCCTTCAGCCGCTTCTGCAGCCACTCGGGCGACGGTCCGTTGCGCACGTTGCGGATCAGGCGGCCGACGAAATACGGGCACGCGCCCTTGGTGTCGGTCGTGAAGTCCAACGACACGCCGATGGGCGACTTGAACGCGCCCTTGTGGGCCTTGATCGGCAGAGGCTTCAGCGTGCCAAGACCAGCGGCCGCAAGGTCGCGCGCAATGCCGCGCACGCCCAGCGCATCGGGACGGTTCGGCGTCACCGCGATGTCGATGAGCGGATCGTCGAGACCGGCGTAGGTGGCGAACGGCGTGCCAAGCGGCGCATCGGCCGGCAGATCGATGATGCCGTCATGCTCCTCGGACAGCGAGAGTTCGCGTTCCGACACCAGCATGCCGTTCGACTCGACGCCGCGAATCTTGGCTTTCTTCAGTACGTCGCCGGATCCGGGGATCAGCGATCCGAGCGGCGCGTACACCGCCTTCATGCCGGTGCGCGCATTGGGTGCGCCGCAGACGACCTCGAAGATGCCCGCCGCCGTCTCGACCGTGCATACGCGCAGGCGATCGGCCTGCGGATGCTGCTTCGCTTCGATGACGCGGGCGATGGTGAACGGCTTCAGCGCCGCCGCCGGATCGCGCACGTATTCGACTTCGAGGCCGATGGCGTTGAGCTTGTCGGCCACCTGCTGCGCAGTCGCGGTCGTCTCGAGATGCTCCTTGAGCCAGCCGAGAGTGAACTTCATCGCACGAGCCCTCCGGCCAGAGTAGGTACATCGGAGGCGGAGAAGCCGTAGTGGCGCAGCCAGCGCACGTCGGCATCGAAGAACGCGCGCAGATCCGGGATGCCGTACTTCAGCATGGCGATGCGGTCGATGCCGAGGCCGAAGGCGAAACCTTGCCACTGCGCGGGATCGACGCCGGCGTATTCCAGCACCTTGGGATGGACCATGCCGCAGCCGAGAATCTCGAGCCAATCCGGCCCGCCGATCTTGAGCTCGCCGCCACCGCGCGTGCAGCCGATGTCCATTTCCGCCGACGGCTCGGTGAACGGGAAGTGCGATGGACGCAGGCGGTACGTGAGATCCGGAATGCCGAAGATGGCGCGCACGAATTCCTCGAGGCAGCCCTTGAGGTGCCCCATATGGATGTCGCGATCGATCACCAAGCCCTCGACCTGATGGAACATCGGCGTGTGGGTCTGGTCCGAATCGGAGCGGTAGGTGCGGCCCGGCGCGATGATGCGGTAGGGCGGCTTGCCCGACATCATGTGCCGGATCTGCACCGGCGAAGTGTGCGTGCGCAGCAGCATCGACGTGCCGTCATCGGGGCGCGACGGCAGATAGAACGTATCGTGCATCTGCCGCGCCGGATGCTCGGGCGGCAGGTTCAGCGCGGTGAAGTTGTGCCAGTCGTCCTCGATGTCGGGACCCTCGGCGACCGTGAATCCCATGTCCGCGAAGATCGCCGTGATCTCCTCGATCACCTGGCTGACGGGGTGGATGCGGCCCTGCGCTTCGTGGCGCACCGGCAGCGTGACGTCGATCTTTTCGAACGCCAATCGCGCATCCATCTCGCGCGCGGAGAACTCGGCCTTGCGCGCATCGAGCGCCGCCGAGATGCGATCCTTGGCGACGTTGAATGCCTGGCCCTTCGCCTTGCGCTCTTCGGCGTCCATGGCGCCGAGCGTCCTCACCAGCAAGGTGATGCTGCCCTTCTTGCCCAGCGCGGCGACGCGCAACTCCTCGACCGCCTGCGCGCTTTCGGCGCGGCCGATCTCGGCGAGCAGCGAGGTGGTCAACGTGTCCAGATCGTCCATCGTCTGATTCCCAAAGAAAAAGGGGCCGCGCGGACGGGGCCCCTTTTTCGTTTCGTGTGCTGAGGCGCGGCCGCTAGGAAGCGCTGGTCAGCCCGGTGTTCGCCTGCTGCGCCAGAACCTTGAAGGCCTCAGGGTCGCGCACGGCGATGTCAGCGAGGACCTTGCGGTCGAGCTCGATGCCGGCGGCCTTGAGGCCGCTGATAAATCGCCCGTACGTCAGGCCGTGCTCGCGCGCGGCGGCGTTGATGCGCTGGATCCACAGAGCGCGGAAATCGCGCTTCTTCACGCGGCGGTCGCGATAGGCGTATTTCAGCCCGTGCGTGACGCGGCGGAATGCAATCCGGTAATTGTTCTTTGCCCGGTTCCGTTGGCCCTTCGCGTGCGCCAGGATCTTGGCGTGGCGGGCCTTACGTGCGGGGCTGCGTGTGACGCGTGACATGGTGTTCCTCTATCTCCGCTGCGTGCTCAGCCGGCGTCTCAACCGCCGACTCAGCCGTACGGCATCCACTTCTTCACGACCTTCGCGTCGGACGGATCCAACGTGGCCGTGCCGCGCAGGCGGCGAGTCTGGTTCGGCGAGTTGCTGATCAAGCGGTGACGCTTGCCGACGCGCGTGAAGAGCACCTTGCCCTTGGCGGTGATCTTGAAGCGCTTCTTGGCGCCGCTCTTGGTCTTCATCTTCGACATGACTAATTCCTGATCCGCGGCACATGGTTGGCTCGCGGAAGGACGGCCTTATAGCCGCCGGGCCGGGGGCGCGCAACCAAAAGCGCCGTCCCCGTCGCCATTTTCCTCATCCAGGCTTGATTTTCTGCCGCTCTTCCCGTATGAACAACTCTTCATATGTTAAAGAAGAACGACGTCCGCCTCACTGCCGATGAAACCGCGGCGCTTGCCGACCTGCTGCGCGTGCTCGGCGATGCCTCGCGGCTGTCGATCGTCCTTGGGTGCCTGGACGACGAACAATCGGTGGGAGCGCTCGCCGCCGGCTTGGGCCTGACGCAGTCGTTGGTGAGCCACCACCTGCGCCTGCTGCGCGCCACCGGCATCGTGAAGGCGCGACGGCAAGGCAAGCAGGTCTTCTATACGGCCGCGGATGTGCACGTGCGCTCGGTGCTGCACGATCTCATCGCGCATGTCCTGGAACCCAAAGGACTCGGCGGCACGGCCTGACAAACAAAAAGCCCCGCCGGTAGGGCGGGGCTTTCGGTTTCGCGGTGGTGCTTGGTAACGCCGGCCTGTGCTGGCTGAGAGCCCTACTTCGGCGACATCACCATCGTCATCTGGCGGCCTTCCATGGTCGGGAATTGCTCGACCTTGGCCAGCGCCTGCAACTCGTTCTGCACGCGGTGCAGAACGTCAAGGCCACGGCCTTGGTGCGCAAGCTCACGGCCACGGAAGCGCAAGGTGACTTTCACCTTGTCGCCTTCCTCAAGGAAACTCTTCGCCGCCTTCATCTTCACTTCGTAGTCGTGAATGTCGATGTTGGGGCGCAGCTTGATCTCCTTGATCTCGATGACCTTCTGCTTCTTGCGCGCGACGTTCGCCTTCTTCTGCTCCTCGTACTTGAACTTGCCGAAGTCGAGGATTTTGCAGACCGGCGGATCCGAATTGGGGGAAATCTCGACGAGGTCGAGCCCGGCGGCGGCGGCCATCGCCATCGCCTCCGCGGTGCTCTTCACACCTACGTTCTCGCCTGTGTCGTCGATGAGTCGCACTTGGGCGACGTTGATCATGTCGTTGATGCGCGGGCCCTTACGGACGGGCGGCGTCGTTTGTGGTCTCCGAATCGACCAGCTCCCTCAAAAAGTGCGGGCGCACCATGCGCCCGCGTTGGATTCTACTCTGCGGCTGCTGCGGTGGCCGGCCGTTGGCCGCCAACCCGCGCTTCGGCCGCAAGTCTAGCCACAGCCTCTTCGAGCGCAAGGGTCTCCTGCCGGTCGGAACCCAACCGGCGAATAGAGACCGTGCCCTCGGCCGCCTCGCGCTTGCCAATGGCCAGGATCGCCGGGACCTTGGCCAGGGAGTGCTCGCGTACTTTGTACGTAATCTTCTCGGCACCCGTATCCAGAATGACCCGCAGGCCGGCGGCCTTCAATCGGTCCGCCACCTGAGCGGCGTAGGCATCGCCTTCTCCCGTGATCGTGACCACCGAAACCTGCACCGGCGACAGCCACAACGGCAGGCGGCCGGCGTAGTGCTCGATCAGGACACCGGTAAACCGTTCCAGCGAGCCAAGAATCGCCCGGTGCAGCATCACGGGGCGCTGGCGCGTGCCGTCCTCGGCGACGTACTGGGCGCCAAGCCGTTCGGGCAGCACGAAGTCCACCTGGAGGGTACCGCACTGCCAATCGCGGCCGATGGCATCGCGCAGGACGAACTCGAGCTTGGGGCCATAGAATGCGCCCTCGCCCGGATTGAGCTCCACCTTGAGGCCAGCCGCCTCGGCGGCCGAGCGCAGGGCGCCCTCGGCGCGGTCCCACGTGTCGTCGGTGCCGGCGCGCACCTTGGGACGGTCGGAGAACTTCACGCGCACGTCCGTGAAGCCGAAGTCCTTGTAGACATCGAGCAGGAGCTCGCAGAACGCCTTCGTCTCGGGCGTGATCTGCTGCTCCATGCAGAAGATGTGGGCATCGTCCTGCGTGAAGGCGCGAACGCGCATCAGCCCGTGCAGCGCGCCCGACGGCTCGAAGCGGTGGCAGCAGCCGAACTCGGCCATGCGCAGGGGCAGGTCGCGATAGCTTTTCAGCCCCTGCTTATAGATCTGGATATGCGCCGGGCAGTTCATCGGCTTCAGCGCCCACGTCCGGTCTTCCGACTCGGTCGTGTACATGTTCTGGCCGAACTTCTCCCAGTGACCGGACTGCTCCCACAGGGAGCGGTCGATCAGTTGCGGCGTGTGCACCTCGATGTAGTTCGCCTGCTTGAGGCGCGCGCGGACGTAGTCCTCGAGGATGCGGTACAGCGTCCAGCCCTTGGCGTGCCAGAACGGCATGCCGGCGGCCTCTTCCTGGAAATGGAACAGGTCCATCTCCTTGCCGATGCGGCGATGGTCGCGGCGCTCGGCTTCCTCGATGCGCGTCAGGTAGGCGGCGAGTTCTTTCTCGTCGCGCCACGCCGTGCCGTACACGCGCTGCAGCATCTCGTTCTTCGCATCGCCGCGCCAATAGGCGCCGGCAATCTTCGTCAGCTTGAAGCCTTGGCCGATATGGCCCGTGCTGGGGCCATGCGGGCCGCGGCAGAGATCGAGGAACTCACCCTGGCGGTACACCGAGATGTCTTCGCCGGCGGGGAAGCCGCGGATCAGCTCCGCCTTGTACTTCTCTCCCTGCGCCTCGAAGTAGGCGACCGCCTGGTCGCGCGGCCATACCTCGCGCACGAGCGGCTCGTTGCGCTTCACGATCTCGCGCATGCGCGCTTCGATCTTCTCGAGGTCGTCTGGCGTGAACGCCGTCTTGCGCGCGAAGTCGTAATAGAAGCCGTCCTCGACGTT
>CAIVPW010000177.1 GCA_903907895.1 uncultured Alphaproteobacteria bacterium | reverse complement strand
CGCCTCGGTGATGGATCGCCTGCACTCCGCCATCGCCATCTTCGGCCCCGACCGCAAGCTGCGCTTCTTCAACGAGGCCTACGCGCGCCTGTGGCGCCTCGACGAAGATTGGCTGGCGTCTTCGCCCGCCCATGTCGAGATCCTCGAAGTTCTGCGCGAAGCGCGCACCATCCCCGAGCAAGCCGACTTCCGCGCCTACAAGGCCGAGGTGCTGAACCTCTACGCCAACGTGCTGCAGCCGGAAGAAGAGGTGCAATACCTGCCCGATGGCCGCGCCCTGCGCGTCATCACCGCGCCGCATCCGTTCGGCGGCTTGCTGTTCATCTATGAAGACGTCTCCGACCGCCTCGAACTCGAACGCGCGCGCAATACGCTCGCCGCGGTCCAGCGCGCCACCCTCGACCATCTGTTCGAAGCAGTCGCCGTGTTCGGCGCCGACGGCCGCCTCAAGCTGTTCAACAAGGGCTACGCCCGCGTCTGGGGCCTGGAAGAAGCCTTCTTGGCTGGCGAGCCGCATGTCTCCGAAGTGGCGGAACGCTGCCGCCTGCGCTTCCGCGCGGGCCCAGGCGGCTGGACTGCCACCAAGGAACGCATCGTCAGCCGCACGCTCGACCGCCACGCGCGCGAAGGCCGCCTCGTGCTGGCGAACGGACTTGCGCTCAAGTTCGCTTCGCGCCCGCTGCCCGACGGCAACACGCTGTACACGTACTTGGACGTGACCGAAGGGCCAGCAGTCGTGGCCGGGAGGGAGAGCGCGGCAGTCGCTCCTGCATCGTTGGAGTAGCCCGGAAGCGCCTGGCTTCCGCTCCGGCCGCAAGCGTACCGTGTCGGCATGCGTGTAGTTCCCATGTCGCTCGTCGCCTTATCCGTCGCACTCGCAGGTTGCCAGAGTGCTCTGGGCGGTCCCCAGCGTCTCGCCATGGACGTCGATGTGCCCTGCACGTTGTCGCAGGAAGACTTCCAGCTGTTGCGCGGCCGCACCAACGCCCTCGAGCGTCAGGAGTTCGCCGCGTTGCAGCAGTCGCTGCAACTCGTGGACACCGCGATTGCTTTGGGTGGCGACACCTTCGGCGGTGCGGCCCGCGCCGTGCGTCAAAGCCTCATCGACCGCTCGAACGCCAGCCTGAAGGTCGTCATCGAAGAGCAAGCCGGCATCGCCTGCGGCTTCCTCCCGGCCGATCGCCCCCTCAACCCAACACTGCCGCGCACCCAGCGCGTGGTGAAGGTCTAAGGCGCTACGCCGAACCGGGTTTGCCCTTCGAGGTCGAGTACTCGAAGTGCAGGGCTTTGTCGGGGTTCAGGATCGGGTGGATGGCGTGCGCGGCCATCGCCGCCTCGGAGAAGCCGCTCAGGATCAGCTTGAGCTTGCCCGGATAGTTGGCGATGTCGCCGACTGCGAACACGCCCGGCAGGTTGGTGGCGAGCGTGTCGGGGCGCACCGCGATGTGCTTGCTGGCATCGAGCGTGATGCCCCACTCGGCGATCGGGCCGAGGTTGTTCACCAGGCCGAAGAATGCGAGCACGACGTCGGCGTCGAGCATCTTCTCTTCGCCATCGAGCGTCGCGACCTTCACGCCGCTCAGGCGGCCATTGCTGCCTTCAAGGCCGGCCATCTGATACGGGACGACCATCTCGACCTTGCCGGCGGCGACCAGCTCGTGCATCTGGCGCACGCTTTCCGGTGCGGCGCGGAACTTGTCGCGGCGGTGTACGACCCACACCTTCGCCGCAACGCCCGCCAGTGACAGCGCCCAGTCGACCGCCGAATCGCCGCCACCCGCAATCACGACGCGCCTGCCGGCGAGTTCCGCCTTGCGCTTCACCAGATAGAAGACGCTCTTGCCCTCGAACTCCTCGACGCGCGGCAGCGGCAGGCGCACCGGCCCGAATGCACCGCTGCCGCCCGCGATGATGACGGCGCGGGCCGTCACCGCCGCGCCGCCGCCGAGCTCCAGGCGCCAGCCGGGATTGGCCGGCTGCAGGCGCAGCACCGGATGGCCGAAGTGGTAGACGGGATTGAACGGCGCCGCCTGCTCCAGCAGCCTGTCGATCAGCTCGATGGCGGCGATCTGCGGGTAGCCGGGGATGTCGTAGATCGGCTTCTCGGGATACAGCGCGGTGCACTGGCCGCCGGCGGTGTCGAGCACGTCGATGACGTGGCACTTGGCGCCGAGCATGCCGCATTCGAACACCGAGAACAGCCCCACCGGCCCTGCGCCGATGATGGCGACGTCGGTGGCGTGCTCGCGCGGGCCTTGGTCCATGACTGCTCCGAAAGGTCGAAAGAAGAAGAGGCGCCGGGCTTAGTTATCCCAGGCGAACGTGCTCATGACGCGCATGAACTCGTTCCGGCGTGCATTGAAGGCGGCGGTGGCTGCGGCCGCATCCGCGCCACTCGCGCCGCACGTAAAGTGCCAGGTGCGGCCCGGCGTGATGGCATGGAACATCAACAGCTGCGTCGGCGCGCCCTTGGCGTCGGTGGCGTCGGCCATCGCATAGCGCGCCGGCCGCGGGCCGATCTTGATGGTGGCCGGCGTCTTGATGGTGACGTTGGTGAAGCGCGTGCCGAGCGAGTCGGTCCAATCCTCGAGGAACCACGGGTGATTGGCGATCGACCAATCGAGTTGCGCCTGGCTCAAGCCGCGAAAACGCTCGGAGTCCGCAATCGCGACCGTGCACACCGCTCCGGTCGTGGCTGGCGTCAGCGTCAGGCGTACGTTGTTGTCGGTGCCGTCGCCCGGCGTTGCCGTCCAGTCGCCCGGAAAGGCCAGGCGATAGCCCATCTCCGCATTGCGGTAGGTGCGCGTCGCCGCCGCCTGGGCCACCTGCACACCGGCCGCCGGTGCGTGCATCGCGGCCGGCAAAGGCGCGGCCAGCGCGGGCGCGGCGAGCAGCAAGAGCAGGGCGGCGGCGGTCTTCACGGGGCATACCTTGGCCGCTGCAAAGGCCGCCGCGCAAGGGGTGAGAAAGACACAAAACAGGGCGGCGCCGCCCCCCTGCCGCCGCCTATGATGGCGGCAGGCGGGGGCGAGGTTGCGGGTTCCGTTGCACAGCATGGCCGACACCGAGCGCCTGGCGGCGAGCGTCGCGGCGCGGGCGCGGCCCGGGGATTTCATCGCGCTGTCCGGCCCCTTAGGCGCGGGCAAGACTGCGTTCGCGCGCGCCTTCCTGCATGCGGCTGCCGCGGTGCGCCGGGTCCGGCCGCCGGCCGAAGTCCCAAGCCCCACCTTCACCCTGGTGCAAAGCTATGACCTCGGCGGCCTCGAGGTCGCACACTTCGATCTCTATCGCATCAAGGATGC
Source organism: uncultured Alphaproteobacteria bacterium (assembly GCA_903907895.1). Lineage (GTDB taxonomy): Bacteria > Pseudomonadota > Alphaproteobacteria > UBA2966 > CAIVPW01 > CAIVPW01. Next base: position 1,067 of record CAIVPW010000177.1, on the reverse strand, counting down.
GGCCGAGGCGGGCGAGCTTGGCCTCGACGAGGCCCTGGCAGCCGGCGTCGTCCTGGCGGAATGGCCCGAACGCCTGGGTGCCGACCTGCCGCGTCATCGTCTCGACATCGCCCTGTCGTTGTCACCCGCGGGGGACCGGGTAGCCGAGGTGGTGCCGCACGGGGACTGGGCCGACCGCCTCCCATGAAGCCATCGCCGACAGTCTTTACGATCCCGGCCGGCGTGTCGTTCGTCGATGCGCTGGTCGCAGGCATCCGCGCCCGCCACGGCGACGACCCGGTGGCCCTCAGCGCCCTCATCGTGCTGCTGCCGACCCGGCGCGCCTGCCGCGCGCTGCGCGACGCCTTCCTCCGCGCCTCGGGCGGCCGCCCCACGCTGCTGCCGTCGTTGCGGCCGATCGGCGATGTCGATGAGGACGAACTGCTGCTCGGCTTTGCCGGCGATGACGGGTCCGACCTTGCTGCCGCGCTCGATCTTGCCCCCGCGCTGTCGCCGATGCGGCGGCGGCTGTTGCTGTCGCAGCTGATCCTGCGCAAGCAGCCGGGCACGCCGCCGGACCAGGCGCTGTTCTTGGCCGGCGAACTCACGCGGCTGTTGGATCAGATGCAGATTGAAGAGGTGCCCTTCGAAGCCCTGCGCAACATCGTGCCCGCCGACCTCGCCACCCACTGGCAGGGGGTCCTCGAATTCCTGACGATCCTGTCGCAGCACTGGCCCGCCATGCTGCAAGAACAAGGCGCGCAGGACTCGGCCGTCCGTCGCAGCAAGCTGTTGGATGCGCAGGCCGCCGCCTGGGAGGCGAATCCGCCGCCCGGTCCGGTGATTGCCGCCGGCTCGACTGGCACCGTGCCTGCCGCCGCGCGCCTGATGCGCTCCATCGGCCGTCTGCCGCAGGGTTGCATCGTGCTGCCGGGCCTCGACGTCGAGATGGCGGAAGAAACATGGGCGCAGGTGGATCCCGCGCATCCGCAGTTCGCGATGAAGACGCTGCTCGACCGGCTTGGCGTCACGCGTTCGGTGGTCGAGCCGTGGCAGGGCGAACCGAAGCAGCCGTCGCGCGTCGCCTT
>CAIVPW010000176.1 GCA_903907895.1 uncultured Alphaproteobacteria bacterium | reverse complement strand
CTTTTCGCCGCTATGATCCGCGCTTCCGACGCTACCCCCTTCGCTGCGGGGTGGCGGCCTGGGGCGCGGGAGTAGCTCAGGGGTAGAGCACAACCTTGCCAAGGTTGGGGTCGAGGGTTCGAATCCCTTCTCCCGCTCCAGTTTTTTTCTTTTATCCCGACGTCTCTGACGTGGCGCGGCCTGCACCTGCCGCCGCAACGTTGGCGCTTGGCTTGTTCCAAGTTTGCTAGGCTGACCCCGAGGGGGGGCCTATGGAAATCAAGCGCGTTGCGCTGGTGATCTTCGACATCAGCGGATACACCGACTTCATCCGGCGGAACAAAGAAACGCTCGGGCACGCGCACGAAGTTGTGTCGCAGCTGTTGGAGCACGTTGTCGAAGGCGCCGACTTTCCAATGGTGTTGAACAAGTTCGAGGGCGACGCCGCCTTCCTGTATGCCGACACACACGGCGATGAAGCCCACGCCGCGCGCGACGTCGCGCGGCAAGTCTTCGCGGTGTTTCCCGCCTTTCGCGCCAAGGTGAGTGAACTCGCCGGCGCGCGGGATGCTTGCCCGTGCGGTGCCTGCCAGAACATCCGCAACCTGCGCCTGAAGGCCATCGCCCACATCGGCGAAGCGGCGTTCCGCAAAATCCGCCAGTTCGAGGAGCTGGCGGGGGAGGACGTCATTCTGGTGCATCGGCTGCTGAAGAACAGCGTGCCGGCCAATGAATACGTCCTGATGACCGAGGGGTTCCCATCCGCCGCCGAGGTGCCCGCGGGATGGAGTGCGCGGCGCATCGTCGAGCGCACGAGCGACGTCGGCGTGGTCGGCCTGCACGTGTTTACGCCCGCCTGACACAACCTTCACTGGCTTCCGTGATGTTGCCGCCACCGGCGATTGTGGCGGCGGGCTACCTGCGGCGTCGGCGTCTTGTGGTATTCTGCCTCGCCGGGCGCGAGGGGTCCGCACGGCGCCTCGAAACATTTCCTGCGCTCGGGGGCGCCTCGGTCATACGCATTCACCCAGATAGCGGCATTCCCCGCCGCTCGAAAGGCCTGGCCCTGGTTCGGTTTCCATGACCGCCGTGGCCCTCTCCACCCAGCAACTGGTCGAGGCACTGAAGCGGCACGAGAAGTTTGTGCGCGCCCAGAGCGGCGGCGTGCGCGCCGACCTGCGCGATCAATCGTTCGCCAAGCTGAAGTTGCCGTCGATCAACTTGCGCAGCGCAACACTGGCCCGCGCTGACTTCTCGGGTTGCGTGTTGCCCAACTCCGACTTCCGCTACGCCGACCTGTTCATGGCGGTGTTCGAAGGCGCGGACCTTACCAACGCGAATCTGGAAGGCGCCGACCTGCGCGGCGCGTCGTTCCGCAATGCGAATCTGTCCGGGGCACGGCTGACCGGCGCGGACCTGCGGGCCGGCACCATGATGGGAGCCGAGCGTCCGCAACGGTCAGACCTGTCGGGCGCGAAGCTCGAGTCGTCGAACCTCGATAGCGCGCGTCTTGCCGATGCGAACATGGCATCGGCGTCGCTGCGGTCGGCGAGCCTGCGCAAGACGTCGATGCCGCAGGTGGATCTGCGCGGCGCCGATTTGTCGGGCGCGTGCCTGCAGGCGGGTCAGCGCATCACGCTGACGTTCGACGCCAACGGCAACCAGAACATGGTTACTCGCATCGTCCCGGCAGCCGGTGCAACTCCTGCACCGGGCGGCGTTGGTGGCGTGGCGCCGGTCGCACCGGGCGGCATGTAGCGGTCGCTTGCGAAAACAAAACGCGCGCGGTGCACACCGCGCCCGTTTTGTTTTGTGCGTGCCGGCTGTCTGTCACGATTCGGTCACGGCGCGCCACTCGCATCACACACCCCTAAGCAATGCTGCTCTCTAGGTTTTGCCGGTGCTCCTTCGCCCGGTTCGCGCATGCCGGCGCGAAGGGGACGACAGGCTTCCCCAAACCGGAGCAAAGACCCAATGAAGAACATGGAAGTGCGCGGCACTGCTCGCGCTAGCTGGCTTGCGGCTTCGCTGGCAGCTGCCGTCGTCGTGTCGTTCGCCGGCGCAGCGTTTGGCCAGGCAGCGGCAGGTGGCAACGCGGGCGTTGGTGCGGGCGGCAACGTTGGCGCGACGGCCAACCCGGGCAACGAACGGGCCAACGCCATTCCGATGCCGGGCCCCAACTCGGATGTCGACATGAACGCGCTGGCCAACGCGACGGGCGCGATCCGGGCCATCGACAAGGACACGCGTTCGGTGACTATGGACAATGGCGAAGCCTACTTCCTCGCCACCAACTTCGACATCAACACCCTGCAAGCCGGCCAGCGGGTACGAATTTCGTACAACTTGGAAGGCACCCAGCGCCGGATCGTGAAGATCGACCCGCCGCAGAATTAGCGCCGGCCTGACGCTTTGACGATGGCGCGCCGGCTTCGGTCGGCGCGCCCTTTTGTGCGCTCTTTGACACGGATTGCTCATGCCCTGTCGGACGCCGCAATCCCACATAACGCGTATGGCGCATCCTGTGGGCCAGGGCGCGT
>CAIVPW010000175.1 GCA_903907895.1 uncultured Alphaproteobacteria bacterium | reverse complement strand
GCCAGCGAGCGCATGACCATCTGCAACGCCGACTTCGACGTGCGGTACGCGTAATACCCGCCCGAGCCGTTGTCGGCGATGCTGCCCATGCCGCTCGAGATGCCGGCCATGATCTTGCGCTGGCTGCGGCTGACGTTTTCGACGAACGCTTCCGCCATGCGCAGCGCCGCCATGGTGTTCACCTGGAACACCTCCATCCACGCGTCGTAGTCGGTATGGCCGAAACGCGGAGAGGGGTCGTACATGCCGGCGTTGTTCATGAGCACGTCGATCGGCTCTGCCTTCAACTCGCGCGCGAGTGCCTTGATGGCGTCGCCATCGCCAACATCGAGTGCGTGCAGCGACACCGACGGCTGCTTCTTGGCCAGCGCCTGCAGTGCGCGCGACTGCGCGGGGTCGCGGGCAGTGGCGAAGACGCGCCAGCCGTCGGCGGCATAGTTCTCGGCGAGCGCCAGGCCGATGCCGCGGTTGGAGCCGGTGATCAGGATGGAGGACATGGCCCGCAACCTAGCCTTCGCGCCGGTTGCCCCGCAACGCGCGAGGCCCATTGCGCAGTACCGCCGAGCCGCTAGAGTCGCGCCTCCATGGGCCTTTCCAAGGAAACCTGCGTCCCCTGCCGCGGCGGCGTGCCGGCGCTTACGCGCGCCGAGGCGGAGCCGTACCTGCAGCAGACGCCGGGCTGGATGCTGAGCGAGGATGCGGTCTGGATCGAGCGCACCTTCCCGTTCAAGGACTTTGCCCAGGCGTTGCGGTTCGTGAACGCGGTGGGCGGTATCGCCGAACAGGAGGGACACCACCCGGACGTCACGTTCGGCTGGGGCTATGCCAAGGTCGTGCTGTACACGCACAAGATCCACGGCCTGCACCAAAACGACTTCATCCTGGCGGCCAAGATCAACGAGCTCGCCTGACTCCAACGCGACGACGAGGCTGACGGCGATGCGAATCTTTGGCTGGCCGCTGGGCGTGGCTGCGCTCGGCCCGATGATCTTCATTCGTCCTGGGCGTGACCCCGCTGGGGCGCGGCCCGTTCCAAAGCCCTCTACAAGCGCTAGCGCCCGACCGGGTCCTTCTATGCCTTTGGATAGAACTACTTTTCCGGTGCGGGACTTTGGCGGGGGGCGTGGGTAGGGTGCGGTTCCCATAGGCCTCCCGGTGGATCGTGTACGTTTGACCGGAGTGGAATTGCCACGCTGCCGCCACGATGGTGGCTCAGGGGTAACGAATGAGCATCTGGGGCAAGATCGTCGGTAGCGTCACAGGCCTCGCTGTTGGCGGCCCGTTGGGCGCGCTGTTGGGCGGTATCGCCGGCCACGCCTACGACAAGGGCCAGGACGACACCAAGCCCGGTGACGTCAACTCGATCGCCTTCACCATCGCGGTGATCGCTCTCGGCGCCAAGATGGCGAAGGCCGACGGCGTCGTGTCGGCCGACGAGGTGCGAGCGTTCCGCGAGGTTTTCCAGGTCCCCGAATCCGAAGTGAAGAATGTCGCGCGCATCTTCAACCTGGCGCGCCGCGACGTCGCCGGCTTCGAAAGCTACGCGACGCAGATCGGCACGATGTTCAAGAACCAGCCCAAGGTGCTGGAAGACCTGCTCGATGGGCTGTTCCACATCGCGCGTGCTGACGGCCGCTTAGCGGACGCGGAAGAACGCTATTTGCGCACGGTGGCGCAGCTGTTCGGATTTTCAGACGCGGAGTTCGCCCGCATCCGCGAGGCCCACGCCGGCGCCGACGCCGCGGATCCGTACCGGCTGCTCGGCATCACCCCCGACACGTCCGCCGACGACATCAAAAAGCGCTGGAAGTCGCTGCTGCGCGAACACCATCCCGATGCCCTGGTTGCGCGCGGTGTGCCGCAGGAATTCGTCGATGTGGCGACCAAAAAGGTCGCCGCCATCAACGCCGCCTACGACCGCATCGCGCGCGAACGCGGCTTGCTCGCCAAGAACGTGGCGCCGGCGGGGGCGTAACCTCTTTTATCGGCGCGGTGGGGGTCAGCCGACCTTCGCGAACCGGGGCACGGTTTTGCCCTGCACCGTGACGGATTCCTCGAACATCGCGCGCGGGCGAATCCATAGACCGCCGACCGTGCCGTACAGAGGCCGGTAGACGACGAACTCCTCTTCGGTCTCGGAGTGCTTGGCGACGCCGATCACTTCGTAGTCGTTGCCTTTGTAGTGGCGATAGCGGCCGGGCGTGATCATCGCTGACTCCGTTCCAAGGCCCCAGCGCCCCGGGTGCTGCAAGCCTGGGCGGGCGCTGGGAAACAAATGCGCCAGAGAGCCGATAAGCCGGGTTCTGTGCACCGCGCGTTGCCGCGCGGGCGATGACCATTCCTCTGGGACGTCCATTGCTGGACGCCTCGCGCGACCTACCCGAGCGTCCACCCGGAAACGGGCTGTCCGGCAAGCCGGCATGACGCTCCTATTCGGTCTTGCTCCCGGTGGGGTTTGCCGTGCCGCTTCCGTTGCCGGTCGCGCGGTGCGCTCTTACCGCACCGTTTCACCCTTACCTCGCCGAAGCGAGGCGGTCTGTTTTCTGTGGCACTTTCCCTGGGGTCGCCCCCGCCGGCCGTTAGCCGGCACCGTGTTTCCGTGGAGCCCGGACTTTCCTCTCCGCCGGGGTTTCCCCACTTGGCGCAGCAGTCACCTAGCTCTCTGGCGCACGCGATAGCTAGGCGTCCACCGCGCAGACGTCAACGCGCTTTGCCCATGCCGTCCCATGCGGTTCAGTGCTCAATGAGAACAAGACAAGAACAGAATTCGTGCTTGCGAGGACTTGGCCGTCCAATCGCGCACAAGAAAAACGAACAACTAGGGGCTTGCGTGAATTGACACCCATCACGGGGCATGTTAGCCCAAATAGTCCCATGAAAACCCAGGCCAACCCAGGCTCGGACGATCGTCGGACGCGCAAGCGGAGCCCCTGGGCAGGGGCGCCGCTGGGGATGGGCGTAGATGGCGTTGTTCCTTTCAACGACGGTCAACAAGGTCGACAAGAAGGGTCGCGTCAGCGTCCCGGCGACCTTTCGGACCGCGCTGTCTGAACAAGGCTACAACGGCACCTTCCTGTTCCGCTCCATCGGGCACCCGGCCATCGAAGGCTGGGGTTCCCAGAAGATGGAGGAGCTTGCACGCGGCATCGAGCGGCAGTTCAACCCGTTCTCGAACCAGCGCGACGACTTCACGTATTCAATTCTAGCAGATGCGGTGCAGCTGCCCTTCGATACCGAGGGCCGCATCGTCATTCCCGAGGACCTGCTCGCCTACGGCAACATCACCGAGGCCTGCGCCTTCGTCGGCCGCGGCCCGACGTTCCAGATCTGGGAGCCCGGCGCCTTCAAGGCGCTGCAGGAGCAGGCCCGCAAGCGCGCCATCGAAGGCCGCGAAGACCTCAAGCTGCCCACGGGCGGAGCGGCGGCATGAGCGACGAGCGCGAATCCGCCCTGTCCCACGTCCCCGTCATGGCCGCCGAAGCCGTTGCCGTCCTTGCTCCTGCGGACGGCAGCATTCAGGTCGATATGACCTATGGCGACGGCGGCTACACGCGCGCGCTGCTGGATGCGGCCCATTGCATCGTCTGGGCCCTGGACCGCGATCCGGCAGCCGCCGCGCGCGCTGAAAAGCTCGCCATCCAGTACCCAGGCCGCCTGCACGCGGTGAACACGAACTTCGCCGACGCAGCCAACGCGCTGCGGGCCCGCGGCGTCGAACACGTCAACGGCATCGCCATGGATCTCGGCGTCTCGTCGCTGCAGCTCGGCGAAGCCGAGCGCGGCTTTTCGTTCCAGAAGGACGGCCCCCTCGACATGCGGATGGGCCACGAAGGCCCCACGGCCGCCGACCTCGTCAACACGCTTTCGGAGTCTAGTCTCGCCGATGCGCTCTTCCAGCTAGGGGAAGAGCGCCACGCGCGGCGTATTGCGCGTGCCATCGTCGAGACGCGGGGCCGCCGGCGCATTGAGCGCACGCGCGATCTTGCGGAAGTCGTTGCGCGCGCCGCGCCGGCGGAGCGCCGCTCCCGCGGCCCCTCCATTCACCCGGCCACGCGCACCTTCCAGGCGCTGCGCATGTTGGTGAACGACGAGCTCGGCTCGTTGGAGCGCGGACTGCAGGCGGCCGAGGAATTGCTCGCCCCCGATGGCCGCCTTGCGGTCGTCGCGTTCCATTCGCTTGAGGATCGCGCCGTGAAGCAGTTCCTGATCGAACGCTCCGGCGGTGAAGCCAACCCGAGCCGGCACGCCCCGCCGGCCGTCCGCGCCCACGAGCCGACGTTCCAGCTGTTGCATCGCGGCGTACACAAGCCAACCGATGCCGAAGTTGCGGCCAACCCGCGCGCGCGTTCTGCACGCTTGCGAGCGGCGGTCCGCACCGCGGCGCCACCATGGAGGATCGCAGCGTGACGCGCGCGGGCCTCATCTTCGCCGGTGCGGTGGTGACGGCCTCGGTGCTGTCCATCGGCGTGTACGCCATGAAATACGAGGTCGAACGCCTCGACGAGCGGTTCGCCGCGCTGCAACGCAAGCTGATGCAGCAGGAAGAAATGCTGCAGGTGCTCGAAGCCGAGTGGACGTTCCTGAACCGGCCCGAGCGCCTGAAGGAACTCGCCGCGCGGCATCTCGATCTGAAACCGGTGGCGGTGCGCCAGCTCACGGCGATCGACACGCTGCCGTTCCGCCCGACTGCGCAGCAGCAACAGCAGACCGCTGCGCAGACAGAAAACCGGGTGCCTCTCCCCCGGTATACCCCGGCCCTGTCGCCCGCCCAAGCGACCCAGGTCGGTAAGAGAGAGGCACCATGAGTGCGCCCACACTCATGGCGAGGCATGACGCGGACCTGCACCCATCTCCTCCCGAGGGGCAGGTCCGCGTCGGCCCTCGCTCAGAGTCGCGTTCTGAACCGCGCTCTGGCCGTGCTGCACTGGAAACCGCGCATCGGCGCCTTCTGATCGTATCCGCGTGCTTCGCGCTCGGCTTCTCGGTGATCGGGGTCCGCCTCGTGGATCTCGCCACCAGCAGGCCAGAGTCTGCGCCCAAATTCGTGGAGCGCGACGTGCCCGCCGTGGTACGTGCGCGCGCCGACATCACCGACCGCAACGGCGTTGTGCTGGCCACCGACCTGCAGGTCGCGTCGCTGTTTGCCGACGCGCGCGTCATCCTCAATCCTGCGGAGTCCGCGGCACGTCTCGTCTCGGCAGTGCCCGACCTCAACGAAGCCGAGGTGCGCAACAAGTTGGCTTCGGGCCGCAGTTTCGTCTGGCTCAAGCGCCACCTGACACCCAAGGAGCAGGCGGACGTGAACCGCCTCGGCCTTCCGGGTATCGGGTTTCAGCAAGAGCAGCGCCGCATGTATCCGCTCGGCGCGCTGACGTCCCATGTCGTCGGCTTCTCCGACATCGACAACAAGGGCATCGCCGGCATCGAGCAGTACTTCGACGGCGCGCTGCGGGCCTTCCCGCAATCCGGCATCAACAACGCGCTCCGCCTGTCGATCGACAGCCGCGTGCAGTTCGCGGTGCGCGAGGAGTTGCTGCACGGCATGGCCGACTTCCGCGCCAAGGGCGTGACGGGCATCGTCATGGACGCGCGCTCCGGTGAGCTGGTCGCCATGGTGTCGGTGCCCGACTTCGACCCCAACCGCGCCGGCGACACCGACCCGGACGCGCGCTTCAACCGCGCGACGCTCGGTGTGTTCGAGCCGGGCTCGACCATGAAGGTCATCACGGTGGCGATGGCGCTCGAGCTCGGCACCGCCAAGCTCGAGGAGCGCTTCGACGCCACGAAGCCCCTGCGCATCTCGCGTTTCACTATCAACGACGACCACGCCAAGAACAAATGGCTGACGGTGCCCGAGGTGTTCATCTACTCCTCGAACATCGGCGCGGCCCGCATGGCGATGGAGGTCGGTCCGGTCCAGCACAAGGCGTTTCTCGACCGCCTTGGTCTCCTCAAGAAGCCCGAAATTGAGCTGCCCGAGGCAGGGGCGCCGCTGGTTCCGGACCCTTGGCGGGAAATCAGCACCGTGACCATCGCGTTCGGCCACGGAATCGCCATGAGTCCTTTGCAGTATTCCGCCGGGTTGGCCGCTGTGGTGAACGGCGGGTTCAAGATCAGTCCCACGCTTCTGGCCGGCGGCCGGAACGCTCCACCCACGCGCGTTCTGTCGCAGGAGACGTCCGACATCATGCGGCGCTTGCTGCGTCTCAACGTCGAGGAAGGCACCGGCAGGCAGGCCGAGGCGCCGGGCTATGCCGTCGGCGGCAAGACCGGTACGGCCGAGAAGGCGGTTGCCGGCGGGTACAAGCGCAACGCGCTCGTTTCGTCGTTTGCTGCCGCATTCCCGATGAACGATCCGAAATACGTCGTGCTGGTGATGATCGACGAACCGAACGGCACGTCGAACACACAAGGCTTCGCGACCGGAGGCTGGACGGCCGCGCCGATCGTCTCGCGCATCATTCTGCGCACGGGGCCCTTGCTCGGTGTCGCCCCGGTGGATGTGAAGTCGCCCGACGTGCAGCGCCAGTTGTTCGTGTCCCTGGACGGCCGGAGGACTCCGAGTGTTGCTTTCTAAGCTGCTCGGCTTTGAAGCGCTGCCTGGCGCCCGCGACCTCGACATCGCCGGCATCGCTGCGCACTCCGCCGACGTGCAGCCGGGCTACCTCTTCGCCGCGCTCAAGGGCTCCAAGTCCGACGGGAGCCAATATGTGGCCGACGCCATCGGCCGCGGCGCCGTAGCGATACTGGCCGACCGCGAATCCCGCATCGATGCCAGTCGCGCGTCCCTCATCGAGGTCGACGACGCGCGGCACACCCTGTCGCTGGCGGCCGCGCGCTTCTTCAACCGGCAACCCCACACGGTGGTCGCCGTCACGGGCACCAACGGCAAGACCTCGACCGTAAACTTCGTTCGCCAGATCTGGCAGGTGACCGGCAACGAGGCAGCGAGCATCGGCACGCTGGGTGTGCTGGCCGGCGCACGCCGCAAGCCGTTGCGCCACACGACGCCCGATCCGGTCGAGCTGCACGGCATCCTTGCCGAGCTTGCCGCCGGCGGCGTGACCCATGCAGCTCTGGAGGCATCGAGCCACGGCCTCGATCAGCGCCGACTCGATGGCGTGCGCCTTCGTGCTGCCGCCTTCACGAATCTCACACGCGACCATCTCGACTATCACAGCACCGCCGAGGCGTACTTCGACGCCAAGCGGCTGCTGTTCAAGTCCGTTCTGCCGGCCGACGGCGTCGCGGTTCTGAACGCCGACGTCCCGGAATACAAGACAATCGTTGCCGACTGCCGCGCCCGTGGCGTGCGCACGCTCTCCTACGGCCGTGCCGCGTCGGAGTTGAGGGTGGTCGGCCACCGGCCGAACGGCAGCGGCACGTATGTCGAGGTCAGCGTTGGCGGTCCGACGCAGACCATCCGGATTCCATTGGTTGGCGAGTTCCAGGTCTGGAACGTGTTGTGCGCAGCGGGCCTCGTCCTGGCCAGCGGCGGCGAGATGGCCTCGACGCTCCGTGCGTTGGAGCAGCTCGAAGGCGTTCCTGGCCGCATGCAGCAGGTCGCCCAAATCAACGGCGCGCGCGTTTACGTTGACTATGCCCACACGCCGGACGCCATCGAGAAAGTGCTGCGCGCGCTGCGTCCCCACGCCCGCGGCAAGCTCGCCATCGTCTTCGGCTGCGGCGGCGATCGTGATCCTGGCAAACGTCCGGTCATGGGGCAGGTGGCAAGCTCGCTCGCCGACCGGGT
>CAIVPW010000174.1 GCA_903907895.1 uncultured Alphaproteobacteria bacterium | reverse complement strand
CATCTGACGCCCGAGACCACCGGCATGGTGACGCGCGCCCTGCTCGAACAGGCGAAGCCGGGGGCGGTGTTCCTCAACACATCGCGCGGCGCCATTGTCGATGAGCGCGCGCTGCTCGATGGTTTGAAGTCCGGCCGCATCGGTGGCGCGGGCCTGGACGTTTTGGAGGGCGAGCCCAAGACGGCCGACCACCCGTTGGTGGAGTACAGCCGCACGCACTCGAACGTGCTGATCACCCCCCACATCGGCGGGTTCAGCCCCGACGCCGTACGTATCGTTTGCCGCCGCGCCGGCGAAAAGATCATGGAGCACCTGGGACTGTGACGGGGCGCCTGTGAGCATCAACGCAGGAATGGCCGACGGCATCGCCGCGGCCGGCATCCGCCACGTCTTCGGCGTCCCGGGCTCCGGCCCGACGCTGGAGCTGATCGACGCGCTGGAAAAGCGCGGCGTGCAGTTCACGACGACGTACTTCGAGGGCACCGCCGCGCTGATGGCGGGCACCATCGGCCGCCTGTCCGGCGTGCCAGGCGTGGCGCTGTCGATCAAGGGCCCGGGCTTTGCCAACCTGGCGCAAGGCTTGGCTGCCAGCTGGTTCGAGACCTTTCCGGTTGTCGCGTTCACCGAGGCCTATCCGTCGAACGTCGATTGGCGCATCCGTCACAAGGGCATCGACCAGGCGTCGCTGTCGGGCGTCATCGCCAAGGGGCGCATCCCGATTCATGGCAAGACGGACTTTACCCAACTGTCGGCGCTCGCCACCGCCGAAGTGCCCGGGCCGGTGATTGCCGAGTTTGTTGCGGGCGAAGCCGCGTTCGCGCCCGTGGCGCCAGCGGTTCCCGCCGATTCGCGCGCGCCGGCGCTGATCGAAAAAGCGCATCGGCCGGTGGTGATCGCGGGCACGCTCGCGATCCGCAAGGGTTGGGCTGCCAAGCTCGCGGCCCTCAAGGTGCCCGTGTTCGCCACAGCCTCTGCCAAGGGCGTGGTGGACGAGACGCTGCCGCATGCGGCCGGCGTCTACACCGGGGTAGGCCTCGCACGCGCGCCGGAGAGCCAGCTCGGCGACTGCGACCTGATCGTTGGCCTTGGCCTGCGTCCTGGCGAAGTTCTGGCGGCCAAGCCGTTTGCCTGCCCGGCCATCAACGTCGACACCGTGCCGTCGGCCGGCGTGTTCAACTTTTCCGCCACGACGTCGGATGCCGACGCGGTATTCGCCGCCCTTGCCGTCAAGCAATGGCAGGGCGACCGCATCCAGGCCGCGCTTGCACGGCTTGTGGGGGAGTTCGCGTCTGGACCGTTCTTGCCGGCGCACGTGTTCGGCTCTGTCGACCGCCACTTTGCCGGCAGCGTGCGTGCCGTGTTCGACACCGGCTACTTCTGCACCATCGGCGAGCACGCCTGGCGCCCGAAGAAGGCCGAATGGTTTCTGATTTCAGGCCAGGGCCGCTACATGGGCACCGGCATCCCGATGGCCCTCGGCGCCGCCTTCCACGACAAGAGCGTGCCGACTGTGGCGTTCCTGGGTGACGGTGGCATCGGCACGCACGTCGGCGAGTTGCGGCTGGCGGTGCGGCACAGGCTGCCGTTGCTCGTCGTGCTGCTCACCGACGGCGGCTTCGGCTCGGTGCGCACGCGCGCGGTGAAGGACAAGCTGACCCAGAAGCCGCTGTGGATGCAGGACGCGTCGTGGGCGGGCATCGTGGGTGCGACCGGCATGCCGGCGACGCGCGCCGAGAACTCCGCGCAGTTCGAGCAGGCCCTGCAAGCGTGGCGCTGGCGCGACGGCCCGGCCTTCATCGAGGTGCCGTTCGATGCGGACGCCTACCAGCAGATGGTCGAGAATCTGCGCTAGCAGGACAACGCATGATCTATCGGCTGACAACCAAGGCGACCAAACAGTACCTGTTCTTGTTGCTGCAGCGGGATGGCCGCCTGTCGCGCCAGTACGATGTCGGCCTCGACCTTGGCTGCAATCGCATGCAGAACCGCCCGGTGTTCGCCACGCGGCGCTACGTCGGCGTCGATCTCGACCAGGCGGCACTGGAGTCCGGCAAGCGGAAATACCCCGAGGCCGAGACCATCCACTGCAGCATTGATGACCACGACAAGTATCCGGCGGGAGACTTCGTCGTGTGCGTGCAGGTGTTCTCGAAGCACTATTCGTTCGACAAGGCCGTGCCAGCCCTGGTCGGCGTGTGCGACAAAGTGAAGAAGGGCGGCACCCTCCTCATCAACTTCGGCAAGAAGAACATGGGCGAGCTGGACGCGATCCGCGCGGTCTTGCGCGAACGCTTCAAGACGGTCGATGAAGTCGCCTACGGCATCTCGCAGAAGAACTCGTATCTCGCGCCGATCGTCGCGACACTCGTGTACGTGCTGCGCCTGAAGCCGCGCACGGTGCAGAAGCACTACTTCCGCTGTCAGGGTCGCATCTGATGACGGCGAAGCACATTCTGATCGTCGGCTCCGGCTCGGTCGGCCGGCGCCATGCCCGGAACTTCGCCGCCGACGGATGCCGCATTTCGGCGGTCGATCCGCGCACCGACCGCCTGCGCGAATTGGCGAAGGACGTCGCCGTCGAGACGTGCT
>CAIVPW010000173.1 GCA_903907895.1 uncultured Alphaproteobacteria bacterium | reverse complement strand
TGCCGGCGTACGCCTTCTCGAGCGCGGCGAGATCGAACTTCTTCATGGGCAGGAAGGCCTGCGTGACGCGGTCCACCTGCGCCTTGCTGCCCTTGGCCAGCATCTCGTCCATGCGGGTGGGCACCACCTGCCACGACAGGCCGTATTTGTCCTTTAACCACCCGCACTGCTGCGCCGTGCCGCCCCTGCTCAGCTTGTCCCAGTAGAAGTCGATCTCGGCCTGGTCGGCGCAATACACCATGAACGAGATCGCCTCGTTGAACTTGAACATGGGACCCGCGCTGATCGCCATGAACGGCTGCCCCGACAACTCGAACGAGACGATGTCCACCTCGCCCGAGGGCGTGCCGCCTATGGCCTGCACATGTGTCACGCGCGAGTTGGGAAAGATGGACACGTAATAGTTCGCCGCCTCCTTCGCTTCCTTGTCGAACCACAGATGCGGCACGATCTTCATCCCTGCGATTGTCATGGCGTTAGCTCCTCTCCGAGATGAGATCGTCGAGCTTTTGCAGGCTCTGGCTCCAGCAGCGGCGGTTTTGCTCGGTGTCAGGCCTTGTAGCCCGGCGCCGGCCGCGACTTGTCCGTCGGGCTTTAGGTCTGCGGGCGGATCAGGTACGCGGCGGTTTCGGCGAGGCGGCGAAAGAAGCCGCGACGCCGCCATTTCCATAGCGTCACGCGCTCACTCAGGCGCCGGTCTTCCTCAAAGTGCTGGTCGAGTTGCGCGCACAGAGCGGGCGACAGCACGTTGAGGGCGACTTCCTCGTCCTGGTTTGCCGACCTTTGATTGAAGTTGGCCGAGCCGACGCAGGACAGAACCCCGTCCAGCGTGATGATCTTGGCGTGGACCAGCGTCGGCTGATAGCGCCAGATGCGCACGCCCGCCTGCAGCAATGGGTCGAACGCATCCGACCCGGCGAGGTCAGACACGCGGTTGTCCGTGTGGTCGCCAGGTACCACGATATCGACCTCGACACCGCGCCCGCGCGCCTGCACGAGGCTGCCGACCGTTGCATCCGTCGGCACGAAGTACGGCGTGACGATGCGCAGCCGCGTGCGCGCCAAGTCCGCCAGCGCCTCGTGCAGCACGGCGATGTCGCTGAACGAGATCGAACCCGACGACTTCACCACTTGTACCGACATGTCGCCCGCCTTTGCAGTCGGCGTCACCGGCGTCAGGGCAGGCATCGTGTCGAAGTGGGTTTCCAGCCAGTTCTGGTAGAAGGCGGCGCGCAGCCCGCGCACGCACGGACCGCGGCACGAGAAGTGCGTCTCGCGCCAGTGCTTTGGGTTCTCGGCGTCGCCCTCCCATTCGGCCGCGATGCCGACGCCGCCGGTGAAGGCGATCTCGCTGTCCACCACCAAGACCTTGCGGTGCGTCCGATGCGCGAGGTGGCCGATACGGAATCGGTTCAGCGGACGAAACCAGCGCGCTTGCACGCCTGCCGCCATCATCTTGTCGAGGTATTTGCGCGGCATCGGCAGAGCCCCGACGCCGTCAAGCAACAGCCGCACCTCGACGCCTGCCTGCGCCCGCTCCGACAGCGCGTCCACGAACTGCGTCGCGACGTCGCCCGTCCAGTAGATGTAAGTCAGCAACTCGATACGGTGCCTGGCCCGTGCAATGGCCTCCAGCATGGGCGGGAAGATGCGGATGCCGTTCAGGAACGGAACGATGTCGTTACCGTCGGTGAACGGCACACCCATGATGCTTTCGAGCGCCGCCCGCAGTTCGTCTTGCGCCTGCTGGCCGGTCATTCCGCGGCTCGCGCGCTTTCGGCCGCGCCGCCGGTTTGCACGCGCCACTGCGCGGCATACGCGCCTGCGCGCGTCAGCAGCTGGGCATGGGTGCCGAGTTCGACCACGCGGCCGGCATCGAGCACGGCGATCTGGTCCGCATCCACGATGGTCGAGAGGCGGTGGGCGATGACGAACACGGTGCGATCGTGCGCGATACGGTGCAGCGACCGCTGGATGGCGGCCTCGGTCTCGTTGTCCACGCTGCTGGTCGCCTCATCGAGGATGAGGATCGGAGGGTTCTTCAGGAGCGCGCGCGCTAGCGAGATGCGTTGGCGCTGACCGCCCGACAGCCGCACGCCGCGCTCTCCCACCGTCGTGTGCAGCCCTTGCGACAGCTTCTCGACAAACTCCCACGCCTCAGCCGCCTTGGCGGCGGCGATGACCTCGGCTTCCCCTGCCTCCGGCCGGCCATAGCGGATGTTCTCGGCCACCGTTCCTTCGAACAGAAACACGTCCTGCGCCACGAAACCGATGGCGCCGCGCAGTTCGGCCAGCGTCAGGTCGCGGATGTCGATGCCGTCGATACTGATGCGCCCGGCGTCCGGCTGATAGTAGCGCAGCAGCAGCTTCATCAAGGTGGACTTGCCGGCGCCCGTGGTGCCGACCAGCGCCAGCGTCGTGCCGCCCGGCACGTCGATGCTGACGCCATTGATGGCGCCGGCGCTCGTATTCTTGTAGCGGAACGACAAGTCCTCGATGCGAACGGCACCGTGCACCGGCCGCGGCAGCGCGCGGGTGCCGGTGTCCTGCACGCCGATGGGCATCTCGATGAGATCCAGCACCCGCTGGGTGCTGGCCATGGCGCGCGCATACTGGTCGATGATCTGCGCCATGCCGGTCAACGGCCATAGCAGGCGCTGGGTCAGGAAGACGAGAACGCCGTACGCGCCGACGTTGAGCGTGCCGTTGAGCGCCAGCACGCCGCCGACCACCAAGGTGAACAGGAACCCGGTCAGGATCGCCATGCGCACGACCGGAATGAATGCCGACGACACCGCGATCGCCTTGCGGTTCGCATCCACATAGGCCTCGCTCTCGACGCGCAGGCGCTCGGTCTCGCGCGCTTCGGCCGTGAAGCTCTTGATGGTGGCCATGCCGGATAGGTTGTTGGTCAGGCGCGTGGCGATGGCACCCACCTGCGCGCGCACCGTGGCGTAGAGCGGCGACGACTTGCGCTCGAACACGAACGCGCCCCACAGGATGACCGGGACCGGCGTGAATGCCAGCACGGCGATCAGCGGCGAGATGAAGAAGAACACCGCGCCGACCGACACCACGGCCACCAGGATCTGGATCATCCCGTTGGCACCGCCATCCAGGAACCGTTCGAGCTGGTTGATGTCGTCGTTCATGATAGCGACCAGCTCGCCCGACGAGCGCCCGTCGAAGAACGCCATGTCGAGCTCCTGCACGTGGGAATAGGAGTGCAGGCGCAGGTCGGCCTGCAGGCGCTGGGCGAGGTTGCGCCAGACGATCTGGTAACCGTATTCCGAGATCGACTCGCCCACCCAAATGAAGAACGTCAGCACGGCGAGTGCGTAGATTTGCGAGTGCGGCGTGTCGAAGCCGAAGCGCGCCACGAAGCTCGCCTCGCGATTCACCACCACGTCGATGGCGACGCCGATGAGGATTTCGGGCGCGATGTCGAACAGCTTGTTGAGGGTCGAGAGAATCGTCGCCAGCACTACCCGCCCGCGATGGGCGCGGGCATACCGCAGCAGGCGCGTCAGAGCGGCGAAGCTGGAGGTCGGATGGGGCGGGGTCGCGGCGCTCATCGAGGCCGCCCTTGTACTATGAATCGCGCGCCGATCTTAAGTGGCGGAGAACACTAGTGTTTTCGGGCCAAAAAAGTTGGAGGCCTTTGTCGATTAGGCCCCGGCCCGTTCGTCGTATGGGTAGAGCCAACCCCGGCTCCGGACTTCAGGAGGACACCACAATGCGCGTCATGATGATCGTGAAGGCCAATAAGGACAGCGAGGCCGGCGTGATGCCGAGCACCGACCTGCTCAACGCCATGGGCAAATACAACGAAGACCTGGTGAAGGCAGGCGTGATGCTGGCCGGTGAAGGCCTGCACCCGAGCAACAAGGGCAAGCGGGTGAAGTTCGGCAAGGGCAAGGCCACCGTGGTCGATGGTCCGTTCGCCGAGACGAAAGAGTTGATCGCGGGCTTCTAGATCCTGCAGGTCAAATCGATGGCCGAGGCCATCGAGTGGGCGCGCCGCATTCCGTTCGGTGAGGATGGTGAAGTCGAGGTGCGGCCGGTCTTCGAGAGCGAGGAATTCACCACGGCGACGCCCGAGCAGATCGCCAAGGAAAACGAACTGCGCGCCACCGTCGCCAAGCAGCAGCGCAAGTAGCCGCTCGCAAAAGGAGACTAAGCCATGCGCTTCATGATGCTGATGATCCCGGGCGGCTACGAGACCGCCGCGCCGGACGCTCTGCCGGACGTCAAGCACGTCGCGGCCATGACCAAGTTCAACGAGGACCTGCAGAAGGCCGGCGTGCTGCTGGCGCTAGACGGCCTTCACCCACCCTCCTCCGGCGCGCGCGTGTCGTTCAAAGCCGGCAAGCCAAAGGTCACCGACGGGCCGTTCGCCGAGGCGAAGGAAGTGCTCGGCGGCTACTGGATGATCGATGTGAAGTCGCGCGCCGAAGCCATCGAATGGGCCAAGAAATGCCCGGCCCTCGACAACGAGGTCATCGAGGTGCGCCGCGTGCAGGAGGTCGAGGACTTCACCAACCTCCCCGAGCCGCTGAAGCAGCGGGTAGCAAAGGTCGAGTCGGTCGGCAAGAAGCAGTAGGGACGCGGACGCGGTCCTTGTCCGCTGGATGTCGTGGTTAAATCGGGGGCGCATGGCCCCCGATTCCAAATCCGATGTCCACAGCGCGATCGACGCCATCTGGCGCATGGAGCAGGCGAAGGTGATCGCTGCCATTGCGCGGATGGTGCGCGACGTCGGTACGGCGGAAGAGCTGGCGCAGGACGCACTCGTGATGGCGCTGGAGCGCTGGCCCATCGACGGGGTACCCGACCGCCCCGCCGCGTGGCTCACGCAGGTCGCCAAGCGCCGCGCCCTCGACCGCCTGCGCCACCGCAAGATGGCCGACAAGAAACACCCCGAACTCGGGCGCGAGCTCGAGGAGCAGCAGGACACGGTGCCGGACTACGACACCGCCCTCGATGACGACGTCGGCGACGAACTGTTGGCGCTGATCTTCACGGCCTGCCACCCCGTGCTGCCCGCCGAGCAGCGCATCGCGCTCACCCTGCGGGTCATGGGCGGCCTCACCACCGACGAGATCGCGCGCGCCTTCCTGGTGCCGGAGCCGACGATGGCGCAGCGCATCGTGCGGGCTAAGCGCGGGCTCGCCGACTCAAAGGTGCCGTTCATGGTGCCGCGCGGCATGGACCGCACGGCGCGGCAGGGCTCGGTGCTCGAGGTGCTCTACCTCGTGTTCAACGAAGGTTACACCGCGTCGGCGGGCGACGATTGGATGCGGCCGCAGCTGTGCAACGAGGCGCTGCGGTTGGGGCGCACGCTCGCCGAGCTCGCGCCGATGGAGCCGGAGGTGCATGGGCTGGTCGCGCTGATGGAGATTCAGGCGTCGCGCACGGCGGCGCGCGTGGCAGCGGACGGTGCGCCGGTGCTGTTGCTGGAGCAGAACCGGGCGCGGTGGGATCAGATGTTGATCCGGCGCGGCCTGGCGGCATTGCAGCGTGCGGCTGCGCTCGGCAAGCCGAGCGGGCAATACGTGCTGCAGGCCGAGATCGCCGCGTGCCATGCCCGGGCGAGGCAGGCGGACGAGACCGACTGGCAGCGCATCGCCAAGCTCTACGACGCGCTGGCCGAGGTCACGCCGTCACCGGTAGTGGAGCTGAACCGCGCCGTCGCCCACAGCATGGCGTTCGGGCCCCAAGCCGGCCTCCAGCTAGTCGAGCCGCTGCTGCAAGAGCCGGCGCTGCAGCGCTATCACCTGCTGCCGGCGGTGCGCGCCGACTTGCTGGCCAAGCTTGGCCGCATGGAGGAAGCGCGCGCGGAGTTCGAGCGGGCGGCGGGCATGACGCGCAATGAGCGCGAGCGCACGCTGCTGCTGCAGCGTGCGAAGGCCTGCGCGAACTAGTGCTTGGCTTCGGCGGTGGCCTTGAGCTGGTCGAGGCCGCGCTCGAAGTCTTTGCCGACGAGCTTCTCGATGTCCATGAACAGGGTGAAGATCTTGGCGACGAAGCCGTTCTTGCCTTCCATCGCCCACGTCACGTCGGTCGCCTCGAGGCCCTTGGGCACGAAGGTGAAGGTGGTGATGTTGGTGGCGCGCATCGGGCGGAAGAACTGCAGCTTGATGGCGACACGCTCGGGCGGCACCGATTCCAGGATGTGCATGTGGCCCGAGCCGACCTTGTTGTTGCCGTCCCAGCGGTAGCCGGCGTTGCGGCCCGAGTTGGCGCCCTCGTAGGTGCGCTGCATGTGCGGGTCGAGGTTTTCCCACGGCGACCAGGCCGGCCATTCGTGGAAGTCGTTGACCAGGCGGAACACCGGATCGGCGGGGGCCTGGATGGTCGTGGAGCGCGCGAGGCGGAACTTGCCCGGCCGCAGCGCGATGAACACGACGAACGCAAGAACGACGACGCCGATAATGATGGCAACGTTCATAGGCACCCTCCCCGGTGGCGGCGCATGGTCGCGCCCCCGGGGCCAGGAATCAACGTGCAATCAACTTATTCGGCGGGCTGGACCGCCATGTCGGCCCGGCCGCCGCCCACCGTGAGGCGCGTCAGGATGAACGCGCCGACGGCGCAGGCGGCGATGACGGCGACCATGGGCAGCGAGGT
>CAIVPW010000172.1 GCA_903907895.1 uncultured Alphaproteobacteria bacterium | reverse complement strand
CCTAGGACGAGCGGCTCAACGAACGAGCCGTGCAGCGCTTTGCGCAGCAGGCTCGGCTAGAGCGCGAGCGAGCGTGGAGGGTAAGGATCCGGACCGATCAGGATCGCGCGGGAACGCTCGACCCAGACGATGGAAGGCGGGCCGCTGAAGCCGGCCGCGAAGGCAAACATGTCTGCCGCGATGCCGTCGAACTGCAGGCTGCTGTCCGGTTCGGCATCGAGCATCTGCATGTTGATGGTCACGCGCGGCGCTTCGCTGTCGTTAGCGAGCTCTGCCACGGCGGCGCACGCGGCCACGACGGGTGGCGAAACGAGGGCGTGGGCGCGGTTCGGCTGCACGCCGAAAACGACGATAAATCCCAGCACCAAACTAAGGACCAATCGCAGTGTCATTCCCCTTAAATTAGCACGTTCAAAATCATTGGCGAGCGAATACGCCTGCTTCACTCCATCGCAGGGCGCGGAACAGATTGGAAAAATCGTCCGTCCAGGGTTGCTGGCCGGTAGGTAGACCCGTCGGTTCCCACCGGCTTGCAGCAATGTCAAACCGGTCAAGGAGTTCCGCGTTGCGCGCCGCCACCACCCAGCGCGAGTTGTACTGAACGTCCGGTGTGTATGCGTCACGATAGTCGATCGTCCGGCCGGCCAGGCCCAAGTCGGCCAGGGTCGCCTCCATCACAGGCAAGAGATCGACGTAGGTATTGGTGATGTGGATGACAAGCCAGCCGGTTGCCGAAAGCTTCTGCAGGTAGAGTTGAAATGCCTCGCGTGTCAGCAAGTGCGCCGGCACCGCGTCGCCCGCGAAGGCGTCGAGCAGGATCATGTCGAACCGCGCGTCCGGTTCCTGCTGCATCGACAGGCGCCCGTCGCCGATCTTCACCGTCACGTTCTCGCCACACGTGGAGAGATAGTCGAAGTGCTTGCGCGCGAGGCGCTCGACCTCGGCATCGATCTCGAAGTAGGTGAGCGAGCGCTCCGGGCCGGGATCGACGTGACAGGCCAATGCGCCCACGCCCAGGCCCGTGACAGCCACGTGACGCAGCGGCAGGCCGCTGCGCCGTTGCGCGAGGAACATCTGCCCCACCGGACCCTGCGGGCCGTAGTACGTGATCCCGCGGCGTGGCTGGCCGGCGATCTGGCCGCCGTGATTTGTACGCCCGTGATAGAGGAAGCGGTACCTCGCCGTCGGCCGCTCCGTCTCGATGATGTTGTAGACACCGAAAAAGGTGCGACTGCGGTCGATCGAGCTGCCCAGCGTCTGCGTCAGCATGAAGATCACGGCAGCAACGCTGAGCGCGAGGCGCAGCTTGCGCCAACCCATCACCACGATGAAGACGACGGTGAAGAGCAACGGCTGATACGCGTTCCATGCCGCCTCCTGGTACCCGAGCCAGTCGTTGCGCTCCAGCAGCGCGACGAGCGGTGTCCACAGGAACTCGAGTGCCGCCGCCCACCAACCCGACCACATCACCCACAGGAATGCGGCCGGTAGCGCAACGTCCAGGGCGATGCCCATCGCGCGCGACAGCACCGTTGGCGCGATCCAGCGGCGGAACGGGCTTTGCGCGGCGGGGCGCACCAGCAGCCCGAGAACCAGGGCGAGCGGGTACTCGTAGATCGCGTTGAACACGAGCGGCGCGACGATCGCCGTGAGCAAGCCGCCCACCACGCCGCCGATCGACATCCACAAATAGAACTCCGTCAGCCTGTCGGGACGCGGGCGCAGCCGCGCGAGTTCGCCGTGGCAGACCATGGCGGTGACGAACATGCCGAGTACGTGCAGCCCCACCACCAAGTAGAGATTGGGGATGATGTAGAAGCCCGCGACCGCGGCGATCACCAAGATCTGCGCGCGCAGCATCCAGGCATGCGAAAACAGCGGCCGCCGTGCGAACACCAACACGAACGTGAACAGGTAGAGCGCGAGCGGCACCACCCAGAAGAACGGCACCGCGGCGATCTCGGTGCCGATGTGCAGCGTCACGCCGAGCAGCAGCGCGGACGGCACCGCGGAGAGCACCAGCCAGCGCCCGCGCAGCCGCCACGTCACCGTCTGCACCAGGTCGCTGGGCGCGGTGGCCGGAACGACTTCGGCACTGGCGCTGCGGTAGCGGCGCCACAACAGCACAGCACACGTGCCGATCAGGGCGGCGAGGGCGGCGTAGCCGGCCGTCCACGCCAGGCTCTGATCGCGCACGCCGATGGTGGGCTCGATCAGCACCGGATAGGCAAGCAGGGCCAGCAGGCTGCCGACATTGCTGGCGCCATATAAGAAGTAGGGATCGCCGGCCGCCGGGTGATCCGTGTGCGCGAACCACCGCTGCAACAGCGGCGCCGTCGCCGACACCGCGAAGAACGGCAGGCCGATGGACACTGCAAGTAACCCAAGGAGCCACAGAATTTCGTAGCCCGGCGTGGGCGCGGTCCAGTCCGCACCGATGCCAATGGGGAGCGAGACAGCGGCGAGCAGCAGCACAAAGGCGTGCAGGATGGTCTGCCGCCGCAGCCCCAGCAGGCGCGTGCTCAAGTGCGCATAAAAGTACCCGGCGAGGAGCGTCGCCTGGAAGAACACCATCGCGGTGTTCCAGACGGTCGGCGCGCCACCGAGGCGCGGCAGCACCATCTTCGTGAACATTGGTTGCACGAAGAACAACAGGAAGGCGCTGAGAAACAGGGTGAGCGCATAGAGCGGCAACACCCAGCCTCCCGACTGTGTTCGTGCGGCAGGCGCTGCAACGGTGGTCATGCGGACCTCGATGGCCGTCCTCCCGACGAAGAGGACGTCTTAAGTGTATCGGAGGCCTACTCGGCGGGAACCGGGTTTGGCAGGCCGGCGCCGATGCCCGCGTCGGCGCGCGCGTCCTTGCGCTTGCGGCGGGCGATCAGCGGCGGGCACTTGTGGTCATCGTAGTAGTCGACCTGGCAGTCCAGGCACTGCAGGCACTCGTTCATGTTGATCTTGCCCGACGGATCAATGGCCCCGACCGGGCAATCCGCCTCGCAGATGCGGCAGGTCGTGCCGCAGGCCGGCTTGCGGCGCAGCCACTGGAACATGTGGATGCGCCCCAGCACGGCGAGCGAGCCGCCCAGCGGACACAGGAAGCGGCAATAGAACCGCTCGATGAACAGGCCGGCCGCGAGCAGCGCCACGGCGTACAGAACGAACGGCATCTCGCGCACGAAGTAGACGTTGATCGCCGTCTTGAACGGCTCGATCTCTTCAAGATCGTTGGCGAGGTCGGCCGAGTAGAGGCCGGCGCCGATGATGCCCACCGCAGCGACGTACTTGATCGCCCACAAGCGCTCCTGCAGCACGCGGGGCACCTTGATCTGCGGCACGCGCAGCAGGAGGGCGGCCTTGTTCGTCAACTCCTGCAGCGCCCCGAACGGGCACAGCCAGCCACAGAACACGCCGCGGCCGAGCAGGAACAGGGACAGCGCAATGTAGATGCCGAGGATCAGGAAGATTGGATCGAGCAGGAACGATTGCCAGCTTGTTCCCGTCAGCGGCGCCTGGACATAGGCCAGGATGTTGATGATCGAGAATTGCGCGCCCAGCCACCAGCCGAGCCAGCCCAGGGTGAATGCGAGGATGCCGACGCGCACCACGTTGTAAGCGATGCGGCTTTGCACGAGCAGGTCCTGCAGCAGGAACACGAACGTTACGGTCGTGAGCAGCGCGAGCAGGATGTAGATGTCGATGCGGTGGTGCTCCCATGCCTCGATCCACGCAGGCTTCGGCGTCGGGGGTGGCAGCAGCTTGTGGGCGTCGGGCAGGTCGTAGCGGACGGGTACCTCGACCGTCATCGGCTGCCCGGTCGAGTCGGCGCCGGGGATCATCAGCACGGCGGACCACGGCTGCAGCGGATCGAGCCCCGCGCTTGCCGGAATGTAGAACACCATGTTGTCGCGGCGCGGCAGCACGCCGCCCTGCGCCGCCGTCGGTGCCATGCGCTGATAGTGGTCGCGACTGAGGCGGATCTCGGTCTTGCCCTGGACGATCTTCACCTGGTCGAACAGGTAACCGGACGCCGCGTTGAAGTGGCTGTTGCTGGCGAACGAGAAGAACCCGTCGGCGCCCATCCACACGGTGAGCCCTTCGCCCTCGCGCTGCACCATGTCGCGGAATCGCGTGTCGCCGAACAGGTTGTTGCCGATGGAGGCGGGCGTCGCCAACGCCGTCATGAAGATGACGAACGGCTCGTCCAGCGACTGGATCTGGTACATCTGCTGCGACGGCTTGGAGTTTGGTCCGCCGTGCTTCTCGAACAGCTTCAAGACTTCGCGCACTGAGATGCGGTACTGCGCGATGGACTTCTGCGCCAGCATCGCTTCGGCAGGGAAGGGCGTGAAGCCGCGCCGGTCGAGCTGCGGCTCGGTGATGACCTGCAGGGCCTCGCCTTTGACGTGCGCGGAGTAAACCCGCTCCGCCGCGCTCTGCATCCCCGCCTTCAGTGCGCGTCCCGAGATGCTGGCGCCGCGCAGCAGGTCCGGATTGGCGTTGCGCCAGGAGTCGATCGACGTGCTCGCGAAGCCTTGCAGGAATTGGTCGACGCGCGCCTGCGGCACGCCGCGGCCGATGATCGTCTCGGAGTGGGTCAGCAGTACGGCGGCGGTGATCTTGCCGTCCGTCGTCATGCCCGCGAGGAAGTCGAACGGGCGGCCCGAATAGCCGGTGGCGTTCACCACGTCGAGCGTCGAGAAGATGTAGCCCTTGAGCTCGCCACCGATGCGAACCTCGAGGGCCAACGGCCTCGTTGCGGTGGGGGTGAGCGTCTCGGCGCCCGGAAACAGCTGTTGCACTGTCTCTGGCTTCAGGCGCGCCGACAGCGGGTCCGGCGCCGCCGGCTTCGCCTGCTGGGCCAGCGCGGAGGGCGCGACTGCAAGCGCACAAACTACCAGCAGCGCGCCAAAGCACGCGCTGGCCAACGTCGACCACCGTTCAAACACGGCAACCCCTCCCTGGTAGCGCCGCGGCATGGTGTCAGCACACTACCATGGGTGTGGACCCGCGACCCGTTCGCGATGCGCGCTTTCGGCCACGCCCCAGTGTTGCTTCATGGCAACGGTCGGCAAAAAAAGTGGCCCCGCCCGCCGCGGCGCCTGAACAACGACAAGGCGCGTTTTGCCTCGCCCTTGTGGGTTTTCCCGCGTTTTCAACACAAAAAACTGCGGCCTGCGGCCGCGCTCGGACGCTTACCCATTGGGCGCATTGATGAAATTCGATCTCGTCGCCCTCCGGGGGATGTGATACCACCCGGTACGGTCTACAAAATCGGGTAATGGTTGCGGTATGACCCTACTGTATGTTGTCCCTCTGATCTTCGTGCTCGGCGTTGGCGCGATTTGGGCGTTTCTCTGGGCCCTGCAGGCTGGCGGCATGGGGCAACAGCGCCGGCGGCGCCTGCAGACTCCACCGGGCCGCACGGTTTCCCGTGGCCCGGCGGACATACCAGGCCTCGACGTACCCAAGGGCAAGGCCCGCCCGGCCGCTCAACCCGCCGCGGCTCGCAAGCGCGCCGGAGGCGGGGCGGCCGAGTAGAGCGCCGGGCCCGAATGGGCCCGCTGTTAGCCTAGGAGCCCCCCACCCGAGCTTTGCGGCGCCAGCGCGCTGATGCGCTGCAAGGCGTCT
>CAIVPW010000171.1 GCA_903907895.1 uncultured Alphaproteobacteria bacterium | reverse complement strand
TTGCGGCCGGTGGAGATCTTGTCGTGGGAGTGTGCGTCGATGTCGGGGTTGATGCGCACGGCGACCGGCGCCGGGATGCCCCAGCCACGCGCGACGTCATCGAGCGCCACGAGTTCCGCATCCGACTCGATATTGAACTGCCCGATGCCGGCGGTCAGCGCATACGCCATTTCGGCGCGCGTCTTGCCGACGCCCGAAAACACGATCTTCTCGGCGGGAACACCGGCGGCGATTGCGCGGCGCAATTCGCCTTCGGAGACGATGTCGGCGCCGGCGCCCATTTGCGCCAGCGTTTGCACGACCGCCAGATTGCCGTTCGCCTTTACCGCGTAGCAGATCGTGGATTTGACGCCCGCCAGCGCCTCGGCGAGGACGCGATAGTGCCGCTGCAACGTGGCGGTCGAATAGCAATAGAACGGCGTGCCTACGCGCTTCGCGATGCGCGCCAGCGGGACGTCCTCGGCGAAGAGTTCGCCGTCGCGATAGTTGAAGTGGTCCATCTTGCTGCTGAACGTCCGTGTCCGCGTCGCATGCTGCGACAAGTCCAGATCCTGTTTCCGCACCCCTGTCGAACGGGCGCAGTCCGCTACCTCGGCTGCGTAACGCCCGCCTCGGGGCGCGTGAGATCGCCTTTGCGGCCGCAAGCCGAGAGACTGAGGCCGACCGCGAGCGCAGCGATGAGCGCGGCGCGCGCGATCATGCCTGGCCCAGGCGCCGTCGCGCCTGCTTTACGGCGGCTTTCACGCGCGATGGCGCGGTTCCGCCAAGGCTGGTGCGGCGGGCGACCGATGCTTCGACACGCAGGACGCGTTGCGCTTTGGCGGTGATGCGCGGCTCGATCGCTTGCAGGTCGGCAAGCGCCAGATCCTCCAAGCCGACGCCGCGCTGCTCGGCGATGCGAACGGTGCGGCCGGCAACATGGTGCGCCTCGCGGAACGGCATGCCGAGCTCCTGCACCAGCCAGTCTGCGAGGTCGGTTGCGGTGAGGTAGCCCTGCCTGGTGGCGGCCAGCATCGCTTCCTTGTTCACCTTCATGTCGGCGACCATGCCGGCCATCACCTGCACGCACAGCTCGAGCTGGTCGGCGGCGGCGAATGTCGGCTCCTTGTCTTCCTGCATGTCCTTGGAATAGGTGAGCGGCAGGCCCTTCATGGTGATGAGCAAGCTGGTGAGGCAGCCGATGATGCGGCCAGCCTTTGCGCGCACGAGCTCGGCCGCGTCTGGATTGCGCTTTTGCGGCATGATCGACGAGCCGGTCGAGAACGCATCGGACAGGCCGATGAAACGGAAGCGCTGGCTCGCCCACAGCACCATTTCCTCGGCAAGGCGCGAGAGGTGGACTCCGGCGATCGACGCCGCGCTCATGAATTCGAGGGCGAAGTCGCGCGACGAGACTGCATCCATGGAGTTCGCCATAGGGGCATCGAAACCGAGGCTCTTTGCCGTCGCCTTGCGATCGATGGGGTACGACGTGCCTGCAAGGGCGGCGGCGCCGAGCGGCGATTCGTTGAGACGCGCGCGGCAATCGCGCAGGCGGCCGCGGTCGCGGTCAAACATCTCGAAATAGGCGAGCAGGTGGTGACCGAACGTAACCGGCTGCGCGGCCTGCAAGTGCGTGTAGCCGGGCAGGATCGTTTCGGCGTGTTCTTCGGCGCGTGCGACCAAGGCTGCCTGCAGGGCGCGCAGGTCGGCATCGAGGCGGTCGATGGCGTCGCGCACCCACAGGCGGAAGTCGGTCGCGACTTGGTCGTTGCGCGAGCGTGCGGTGTGCAACCGGCCGGCAGCATCGCCGATCAACTCGGCGAGGCGCGACTCCACGTGCATGTGGATGTCCTCGAGCGCCGGCGTGTACGTGAAGGTGCCTGCGGCAATTTCACGCTCCACCTGATCGAGCCCTTTCAAGATGGCGTGACCATCTTTCCGGCTGAGAATTCCGGCCTCGACCAGCATGGTACAGTGCGCGCGGCTGGCGCGAAGGTCCTGGGGCGCGAGGGCCTTGTCGAAGCCGATCGACGCATTCACCTTCTCCATCAGGGCCGCGGGGCCCGTGGTGAAGCGGCCGCCCCACAGGGCGTTGGCTTCCTTCTTCTTGGCCGGTTGGCCCTTGGCGGACTTGCGGTTCGACATGCTGTCTAGACAGGTAGGTTCATGACCCGGGCGTCGCGTGTGCTTCTGCCCTTGGCGGCGGTGGTCGTGTTCGGTGTGGCCGTGGCCGTTTCGTTTTGGCAGAAGCCGGCGTCCGAGCGCGCGGCCGCCCCCGACCCTCTGGTCCTGGCGGCAAAAGCCTTGGCCGTCGGCGAGGTGGCGAACTTTATCCTCTACGACGTGCCGGAGCCAGCGCCGCAAATCGCCTTCACAGACGAACGCGGCACGCCCAAGACGCTCGCCGACTTTCGCGGGCAGGCCGTTTTGCTGAATTTCTGGGCGACGTGGTGCGTCCCCTGCAAGAAGGAGATGCCGTCACTCGACCGCCTGGAGGCCGCGCTCGGCTCGCCTGCGTTTCACGTGCTGCCGCTGTCCCAGGACAAGATCGCGGTGGAGAAGGTGCGCGCCTTCTACGACCAGGTGAACATCGCCGCACTTCCGCTCTACATCGACCAGACGGGCGCTTCGCAGCGCGCGTTCGCCGTCACCGGCCTGCCATCGACCGTGCTCATCGACGCCGAGGGCCGCGTGGTCGGACGCATGGTCGGACCGGCGGAGTGGGACTCACCCGAGGCGCAGGCGCTGCTCAAGCATTTCGGGGCGCGCTGAAGTTCAGCGGGTCGGGCGCGGCGGGTCCACGGAGTAGTCGTAAAAGCCGCGGCCGGATTTGCGGCCGAGCCAGCCGGCTTCGACGTACTTAATCAGTAGCGGGCACGGGCGGTACTTTTGGTCCGCCAGGCCCTCGTGCAGCACCGTCATGATCGACAGGAAGATGTCGAGGCCGATGAAGTCGGCCAGCGCCAGCGGTCCCATGGGGTGGTGCAAGCCGAGCTTGCAGGCGGCATCGATGCTTTCGACGGAACCGACGCCCTCGTAGAGGACGTAGATCGCTTCGTTGATCATCGGCGCCAGGATGCGGTTCACCATGAACGCCGGGAAGTCCTGCGCCTCGACCGGCACCTTGCCGATGCGCCTGGTGAGCGCGGTGATGGTCTCGGTCACCTCGGCCAGCGTGGCGATGCCCGGGATGACTTCGACCAACTCCATCACCGGAACGGGATTCATGAAGTGCATGCCGACGAAGCGTTGTGGACGGTCGGTGGCGGCCGCGAGGCGGGTGATGGAGATCGATGACGTGTCGGTGGCCAGGATGGCGTCGGCCTTCAGCACGCCCTTCAGGTCGGCGTAGAGCGCCCGCTTTACCTCTTCGTCCTCGTTCACCGACTCGATGACGACGTCACAGTCGGCGAGAGACTTCCGTTGATCGGACGTGCGGATACGGCCCAGCGCAGCGGTGGCCTGGTCGCGCGTGAAGGCGCCGCGGCCGATCTGGCGGCGCAGGCTTGCCTCGGCATGCGCGTGCACTTTGGCGAGGCGCGCGACGTCGATGTCGTGCACCACCACATCGAGACCGGCGAGCGCACACACCTGGGCGATGCCCACCCCCATGGGGCCGGCGCCGATGACGCCGATTTGCTGGACGTTCATCATCGCTTGAGGGCTGCGAGGAGTTCGGGCAAGGCGCCTTCCAGGTCTGCCACCCAAGCATAGTCCGCCCATTCGAAGATGGGGGCATGCGCGTCGGAATTGATCGCGACGATCGTCTTGGCATCGCGGACGCCGGCGAAATGTTGCCAAGCCCCGGAAACGCCTAGGGCGATGTACAAGTCGGGCGAAATGGAGCGGCCCGATTGGCCAACAAGGGCGGACTCCGGCACTGCGCCTGCATCCACGGCGGGGCGCGTTCCGGCAACCGCGGCGCCCAGTGCTTCCGCCAATGCTGCTGCCCGCGCGCTGAACGCCGGGTTGGCCGCGCCGCGGCCCAATCCGACGACGGCGCGCGCCTGGGTGAGGCCGCTGTCGGTATGGCGTGCAGCCGCGCGCACCAGACGAATCGTGTCCCCGGCCGGCGGCGCCGGCACCGGCACGATCGGCGCCGGGTGCGAGCCAAGTGGGGCGGCCGCGAACGCATCGCCGCGCACGGTGCAGAAGAACAGCGGATCTACGCGCGTGGCAGCGATGGCGCGGCCAGCCTGCACCGGATGCAGCAAGGCGCCATCTTCGATGGCCACGACGTGGGACACCATCGGTGCACCCAATTGCGCCGCAGCGCGCGGCAGGGCGTCGCCGCAGAGCGAGTTGGCCTCGGCGGCAACGACGTCGTACTCGGACGCAAGCGAAGCAAGCAGGGCCGCGACAGCCTCCGCCGATCCATCGCAGGGTCGATCCGGTGCCAGCACGCGGCCAACACCCGCGATCCGTGCTGCACCCGAAGACAGGTGGGAGGCAGCGACCACGACATCGACGACTGCCCCTAGCTGCCGCGCAAACTGCACCACGCGCGGCGCGTCGTCCTCTCCGAGCGCGAAGACGAGCACCCTCACAACAGACGCTCATTCCGCAGGTGCTGCACGAGTTCAGGCGCCGATTCGACCCGTATGCGGCGACGCTTGGGTTCCGCGGCGCTGACGCGGTCGAGGCCAGCGCGCGGCGCCGTGTCGGGTACAGGGAACACGCCAATTGCCTTTTTGCGGGCGGCCCGCACGGCGCTGAGGTTAGCGAAGCGCAACTGCCCAAGCGGCAGATCGGCCGTGACGACGCAGGGGAACTCCGCCTCCACCGCTTCGATGCCCGCCTCGCCCCGGCGGCCTGCGGTGATGCGCGTATCCGCGAGGCTCAGGGACACTGCGCGGGTGATTTGGGCCCAGCGCAGAAGCGCTGCGACCATGGGCCCGGTCTGCGCGCTGGACCAGTCCGGCGTCTGCCGGCCGAGAAGCAACAGGCCGGGAC
>CAIVPW010000170.1 GCA_903907895.1 uncultured Alphaproteobacteria bacterium | reverse complement strand
GGAACGCGAGCCCGGCAGTGTGCGCATCACCTTGGTCGATCCGGTGCGCGCCGACGAAGGCTCCTTGACGCTGGTGTTCACCGATCAGCCGCTTGAGTTGCGCCAATGGACCGTCGTAGATGCCGCCGGCCTTAGCACCGTGATCTCGCTCACGAACTCCGAGATCAACACCCGCATCGACCCAGATTTGTTCTTCCTGCCCGAACGCCGTCCGGAGCGCCCGTGACCTGGGACGACGACGAAGACGCGATTCCTGCCGACGAGCGCATCGAGGAGGGCTTGGCGCGTCTTGTCGGTATTGAGCGGCTGGGTTCGCGGCTGCTGCAGGTTCCGTGGTTCACCCATGTCGGTCAACCACTGCTTGCAGGCGAGCGCGAACTGGCGCGGCAATACCTCGATGCGCTCGGCTTCTCGGATGCGGAGCTGGTGCCGGTTCAGTCGTGGGAAGAGGCGGCATTCGCGGCCGAGAATCCCGGCTTCGACACCGCCTGGTGGGATACCGAAGAACAATTGCGCGCGGCGCTCACCGGCGATGCCCTGGCCTTGCTCGATCAGACCGAACTGCAGATCGCGCTGACGCGCCTGTCCGACCGCGCCGCGAACGGTGCCAAGCGCGGCGTCCGCGAGGCCGCTGCGATGGCCAGCCTAGACGACGATTCCCTGTCGAACGCCGCGATCGGCTCGGCGGTGCAGGCGGCACACCAGCGCGCACTCGTCCTTGCGGCGGGTGCCGAGGCCGAACACGCATTCGTGCCGAAGTTCGCCCTGTTCGAGCATGGTCGGTGGCCCATCGCCGTGGTGGGCGGCACGTTCCACTTGTTCTGAGCGCAGCGCATATCGCCCGCGATGCAGCTCAACCACACCACCATCGACTGCACCCATGCGCAAACGCCGGCGCAGGTTCTGGCCGAGATTCTCGGGCGCCCGGCCCCGCAGCGCTGGGGTCCGTTCTGGGTGGTGGAAACCGACAACGGCGTGCAGCTCGACTACGACGAGGTCCATCACGCCATTTCATGCCGTGGGCGCCGCACACTTCGTCGATGAAGTGTGTAGTGATAGATGCGGCTCGGCTCCGACAGCAGCAGTTTGGCCGCGGCTTCCTCCTGGTTGTGGCGCGTCAGCAGCAGTTGCCGGGCTTGTCCGACATGTGCTCGAACGTGGCGATAAGGCTCTCGGCCAGCCGGCGAAACTGCGGTTCGCCGTGCGCCAACCTAGCGCTCCGCTTCCATGCGGCCGAAGGCCCATTTGATGGTGGCGCCGTCGGCTGCGGTGGTGCCGGTCAGCACGATCTGCTCGGCGCGCCGCATTTCGCCGATGCGACCGAGGTACACGCTCTCCTCAAGACCGATCGAGCTGCCGGCCGCGCGAAAGCGCCAGCCTTCTCCGCTCGGCAGGCGCAATAGCGCACCGTCGGCCAGCAACGATACCTGCACCTCCGGGTGCAAATGGAAACGCACCGCGAACGACAAGTCGGCTTGCGGGTGCTTGCCCGGGGCCGGATCCAGCGTGTCTTCGCCGCGGAACGTGTCACCGGCGGCGCCAAGGTAGACGCGACGGCGGTGCAGCCAGCCCGCGCGGTCCGCGTATCCGGCGTGGTCTGCATCAACCCAAACGCTGCCGTCATCCTCCTGCCGGCGGAGGGTGACCGAGGGGCGGCGCGAGAGGCCGGAGTTCGTTATCTCCGTCGAATTGGCGTCGTCCAACACAAGCGTCGAATGCGCTGCCGTCGCGCGGCTGGCGTTGGTCCAGCGTTCGCCCACACGGTGACCGCAATTCACGACCAGGCGATCGCGGCCCACCGACAGCTCGAAGGCGAGCGTGCCGGCATGCGCAGCCTGTGCAAAGGGCTCGGGCGCCGGCGCCGCGGCATCCAGGATGGCGAGCAGATTGCCGGCGGCCATGCGCTCGTAGCCGCTGTGCGATCCGGCGTGGGAATCTTGCGACATCGGCTCGCGTGTTGCGCGCGCCGGCACGGCGGCCAACGTCTCGGTGACGATGCTGCGTTCTTCTTCGTTGCTGCCGTGGAACAGTGCCAGAGCACCGTCACCGTGACGGAACAGCAGCAGCATGGCACCCATGCGCTCCGTCGCGGCATGCACGCCAATCGGCACCGGTGCATTCGCTGCCCGCAGTCCATGTTGCAGCCACAACAAGTCGCGCAGAACGCGCAGGTGCTCGGAGGGGTTGCGGCTGATGTGACAACCATCGGGCAGTACCTGCTCGCGCAACTCGGCGTCGAGCTCGCCCGCCGCGCCCCGCGCAGAACGGGTAAGGCCACCGAACGCGGCGTCCGCCACCAGGACGGCACACAACGCGACGATGCGACCCGAGCCCTCCGGCGCAAGCGCTACGGCGCGCAGCAAGTGACGCGCCTGGCGTTCGAGCGAGATCAGGAACCCTTGCCGGAAGGCCGGGTCCGCGCCTTGCAGGATGAAGTCGGCGTGACTGATCCAGCTCAGGATGCGGCGGCCGAGCACGTCGGCGCGCCAAAGCGCAGGGTCCCACTCGCCGTATGACTCGATGAACCCGCGCACCAGAGCGCGCGCACGGCCGGTGGCAGCCTCCCCGCCTTCCGCGCGGAAGTCGCGAAGCCACTCGAACCCGGCAGCCTCCAGCAACCATGCAGTGGAGGGCGCCGGCGAAGTCCACGGCGCCTTGTTGAACAACTGCACTTCCGAGCCGGCGAAGCGGTAGCGGCCCTGGAACAGGGCATTGGCGCGCGCGGCGTCACCGCGCCACGGATCCTGCGGAAAGGCGGCAAGGGACTGGCGCGGCTTGGCGCGCAGCGTGTGCCGGTAAAACGAGGCCGCGAAAATGCTCTCGCGCAACCGATGGCGGAGGGTGTTCAAGACACGCAGACCGGCAAGGGCCCGGAAGGCGGACGCAGTACTTTGGTCCGGCCGAGCCGCGGAAGACCCGAGCGGCTCGCGGTCGGTCAAGCCTCGCCGCGCAGCTTTCGGATGTTGTCGGCGTACTTGGCGGGGCCACCCGTGAAGGTAGCTGTGCCGGCCACGAGCACGTCTGCGCCCGCTTCGATGGCGAGCGGCGCCGTCTCGAAGTTGATGCCACCGTCAACTTCAAGGTCGATCGGCCGGCCGATGCTGTCGATTTTCTGGCGCAGGATACGCAGCTTATCGAGCTGGCTCTTGATGAACGCTTGGCCGCCGAAGCCCGGGTTCACGCTCATCACCAGGATGAGGTCGATGTCGCCCAGCACATGATCAACGGCCTGCGGCGGCGTCGCCGGGTTGAGCACGACGCCTGCCTTCTTGCCGTGCCGCTTGATCTCCTGAATCGTGCGGTGCAGGTGCGGTCCCGCTTCCGGATGCGCCGAAATGATGTCGGCGCCCGCCTTGGCGAACTCCTCGATGTACGGATCGACGGGCGAGATCATCAGGTGCACGTCGAACGTCTTTTTGGTGTGCGCGCGCAGCGCCTTCACCACACCCGGCCCGATGGTGATGTTGGGCACGAAGTGGCCGTCCATGACGTCGACATGGATGAAGTCGGCGCCGGCGGCGTCGATGCGCTTCACCTCTTCGCCGAGCTGGGCGAAGTCGGCAGAGAGGATCGAGGGGGCAATGCGAACGCGCTGTTTCATGGGGCGAAGTCTGTACCAGCTTCGCCTAGGGGCAGCAAGGAGCGGCGCTCAGGCCAAGCGCTTGAAGCGGGCGGCAAAAAAGCCGTCCATGCCGGCCTGTTCGGCCAAGTGATACGGATAGGTGCGCAGGTCCCCCTCGGCCGAGACGACATCGAGGTTCGCCACTTCGTCGTAGGCGATGGGCAGGCGTTGGAACGCCGGGTGTGCCGCGAGGAACGCCTCTGCCCGCTCCCGCCCTTCGCGTGGGTCTAACGAGCAAACGCAGTACACCAGCACGCCGCCCGGCCGAAGCATGCGCGCCGCGGCGGCAAGGAGCGCCTCTTGCACGGGTGCCAGGTCGAGGGCCGACTTGGCATCCTTGTGCCAGGGCACATCCGGGTTGCGGCGGATGGTGCCCGTTGCCGTGCACGGCGCATCCAGCAGCACCGCATCGAACAGGTGCGGTGCCTGCCACTGCCTCGCGTCGGCAGCGATCAGGGTCGCCGGCAGCCTCAGGCGGCGCAAGTTTTCCCCGACCCGAGCGAGGCGAGTGTCATCGCGATCGACGGCTGAGACGCGGGCTCCCGCTGCCGCCAGTTGGGCCGTCTTTCCGCCCGGTGCCGCGCACAGGTCGGCCACCAGCGCACCCTGGGCGCCGGGCAGTGCGTGCAGCAGCAGCCGGGCGGGCAGGGCGGCCGCGGCGTCCTGCACCCACCATGCGCCCTCCGCAAATCCGGGCAATCCATCGACAGCGCCGTGGCTGATGAGGCGCAAAGAGCCGGTCGGAAGTACAACTGCACCTAGCTGCACCGCCCAGTCCGCCGCATTCCCTGCGACCGAAAGGTCAAGCGGCGGTTCGTGGAGATGGACTTCGGCTACGGCGCGTGCGCGGGCCTCGCCCACCTCGGCGACCAACTGCCGCCAAAGCCAGTCGGGGGTGTTGAGCCGGGCTGAGTCCTGTGCCGCGACGATGGCGGCACCTTCGCGGGACAGGCGCCGGAGCACAGCATTCACCAAGCCCTTGAGCCGCGCATCGCGGGTGCCGTTGACCGCAGAATTCACCGCCGCATGCGGCGCCGTTCCGAGGAACAACAGTTGGGCGGCGCCCAGGCGAAGAATATTGCGCTCGCGGGCCGGCAGCTGGTTTGGCTTCTCGACGCACCGGCCGATGGCGTCCTCGATCTGGCCCAGCCGCCGCAGCCCCGTCAGGACCAGCAAGTGCGCGAAGGCGCGGTCCCGGGGCTCCAACTTGGCGCGGCGGTCCCCGGCGGCGAACGCCGTGTCGAGGGACTCGCCATCCAGCGTCGCAGCAAGCACGGAAAGGGCGAGCGACCGCGCGTCCATGGGTACGGCTAGGACCGAACCGGGCGCAGCGGGCCGACCGTTCTCAAATTGTTCGCGCCCAGTTCACGAAGTTCTCCTCAGGCCTACACCTTGGAGGTAGGAAAACCGTGGATTTCTTTGTTCGGGAGCGGGCGCTTACGACGCCGCTTGGGCGGGCGGCGGGGCGAATTGGGCCTCGCGGCCTTCGGCGCGGGCGCGGGCGAGCAGTGATTCGAAGGTGGCGCGGGCACGGGCCTCGGCGTTCCCGGCGTTCAGCAACCGATGATAGGTGTGGTAAGCGCCCAGGATGGCCAGCACGTTGAAGGCGATTTGGCCGGGATCGAGGTCATTGCGGAACTGGCCGTCGGCCATCGCCTCCCGCGTGGCGCTCTCGATCGAGGTGATCCAGTCCTTGTGGACGCGGGCGACGTAGTAGCGGCAGACGCCGGGCTTATCGTCGAGTTCGGAGGCAGCAGCCAGGAAGATGTCGCCCCCCGGCATCTGCTTGTGGCTCGCATACCGGAACCACCCGTCGAACAGGGCGCGCAGGCGCAACTCACCGGAGCCTGCCTTGGTCGCCGGCACAATAACCACGTTCCCGAACAGTCCCGCAGCCGCTTGCAGGACCGCGAGATCGAGGGCTTCCTTGGTGCCGAAGTGGGCGATGAGGCCGGACTTAGACAAGTCCAGCTCCTTGGCGAGCCCGCCGATGGTGAGTCCCTCGAGCCCGTCGCGGCTGGCGATCGCCATCGCGCGCTCGAGGATGGACTCCCTGGTCCGAGCTCCCTTATTGCCCATGCGCCCCCGCAAAGCGAAGGGCGATTAGTTGCAGAACGGTCGTGCGTTTACAAGCCCGCGCGCGCAGCCGGCCTGCAAAGCGCGAACGGTCGAAACGGCGCGAACCCTAGGTACTCCGCCGATTCATGCGGTTGGACACGAGATTTTCAACCACCGATGGGTCCGCCAGCGTCGAGGTGTCGCCGAGGTCGCTGTAGTTGTCCTCTGCGATCTTGCGCAGGATGCGGCGCATGATCTTGCCGCTGCGCGTCTTCGGCAGGCCGGGCGCCCATTGAATCAAATCGGGGCGTGCGATCGCACCGATCTCCTTCTTCACCCACTCGCCGAGCTCCTTGCGCAGAGGTTCGGTCG
The DNA here is from genome assembly GCA_903907895.1 of uncultured Alphaproteobacteria bacterium. Lineage (GTDB taxonomy): Bacteria > Pseudomonadota > Alphaproteobacteria > UBA2966 > CAIVPW01 > CAIVPW01. The sequence goes on along the minus strand of CAIVPW010000170.1, from coordinate 8,320 downwards.
GCTCCACGCCCGCCTTCAAGGTGACGTACGCGTAAATGCCCTGACCTTTGATGTCGTGCGGGTACCCCACGACGGCCGCTTCGGCGACCGCTTTGTGGCCGACGAGTGCGCTTTCGACTTCGGCAGTACCGAGGCGGTGGCCCGACACGTTGATCACATCGTCAACGCGACCGGTGATCCAGTAGTAGCCATCTGCATCGCGGCGCACTCCGTCGCCGGTGAAGTACTTGCCGGGGAAGCGGCTGAAATACGTCTCGACGAATCGCTTGTGGTCGCCGAGTACGGTGCGCATCTGGCCCGGCCAAGAGTCGGCGATGCACAACATTCCAGTAGCTTCACCCTTCAGCACGTTGCCCTTCTCATCCACGACTTCCGGCTCGACGCCGAAAAAGGGGAATGTGCCGGAGCCGGGCTTCAGTGGTGTTGCGCCGGGCAGCGGGGTGATGAGGTGTCCGCCCGTCTCGGTTTGCCACCACGTGTCCACAATCGGACAACGCGAATCGCCGACGACGCGGTAGTACCACCACCACGCCTCCGGATTGATCGGCTCACCGACGCTGCCCAACAGGCGCAGCGACGTGCGCGAGGTCTTCTTCACAGGGCCGTCGCCGTCGCGCATCAGGGCGCGGATCGCGGTGGGCGCCGTGTAGAAGGTGTTGACCTGATGCTTGTCGATCACCTGCCAGAAGCGTGAGCTGTCCGGGTAGTTCGGGACGCCCTCGAACATCAGGGTGATGGCGCCGTTGGCGAGCGGTCCATAGACGATGTAGCTGTGTCCCGTCACCCAGCCGACGTCGGCCGTGCACCAGTAGACGTCGCCGTCGTGGTAGTCGAACGTGATCTGGTGGGTCATGGCGGCGAACACCATGTAGCCGCCAGTGGTGTGCAGCACGCCTTTGGGCTTCCCCGTGGAGCCCGACGTGTAGAGGATGAACATCGGATCCTCAGCGCCCATCGGCTCGGGCGCGCAATCCGCGGACACAGACGCGACGGCCTCGTGGTACCAGACGTCGCGGCCCTGGACCCAATTGATGGCGCCGCCGGTGCGTTGCACCACCAGGACCTTCTGCACCGTCGGGCACGACTTCAGCGCTTCGTCGGTGCTGGCCTTCAGCGGGATCTTCTTCCCGCCGCGCACGCCCTCGTCGGCCGTGATGACGACGTTCGACGCGCAGTCGCGGATGCGGCTCGCCAGGGACTCCGCCGAGAAGCCGCCGAACACCACCGAATGCATGGCGCCGATGCGGGCGCACGCCAGCATCGCCATCGCCGCTTCGGGTATCATCGGCATGTAGATCGTCACGGCATCGCCGCGCTTTACGCCAAGCGCCTTTAGCGCGTTGGCGAATTTGCAGACTGCGGCGTGCAGCTCGCGGTACGTGATGCGCTTCGAGTCTTTGGGGTCGTCGCCTTCCCAGATGATCGCCGTCTGGTTGCCGCGCTTGGCCAGGTGGCGGTCCAGGCAGTTGGCGGAGGCATTCAGGATGCCGTCCCAGTACCACCGGATGCTCACGTCGCCGCGGTAGGTGACGTCCTTGATCTTGGTCGGGCGCTTGATCCAGTCGATGCGCTCGGCCTCGTCGGCCCAGAAGCCCTCCGGGTCGTCGATCGAGCGGCGATACATCGCCTGATACTTGGCCGCATCGACCCAGGCGCGCTTCGCCCAATCCGGGCTGACTGGCACCACCGCGTCCGACATGTGTGTTCCCTCCCCTGGGTGAACTAGTATGAGGAGAACCCTGGGTTCATCAAGTCGAGGCGGGAATGCAGTTGCAGCTGTCCACCTGGGCCGAGGTCGAGGCGTACCTGAAGCGCTCGGCCGGGGTAATCGTGCCAATCGGCTCGACCGAGCAGCATGGCCCCAACGGCCTGATCGGCACCGATGCCATCTGCGCCGAGGCCATCGGCCGCGCGGTGGGTGAGGCGGTGGATGCCATGGTCGCGCCAACCATTGCCGTCGGCATGGCCCAACATCACATGGCGTTCCCCGGCACGATGACGTTGCGTCCCTCCACGCTCATCCAGGTGATCCGGGATTGCGTAGTGTCCCTCGCGGCGCACGGCTTCCGCCGCTTCTATTTCGTGAACGGCCACGGCGGCAACATCGCCATCGTGCAGTCGGCGTTCGGCGAGGTCTATGCCGAGACCAGCATGGCGCCACGAGACGATGGGCGCGCCGGGGACAATCGCGGCGGTGTGCAGTGCACGCTGCGCAACTGGTGGCTGCGTCCGCCCGTGGTGAAGCTGGCCAAGGAGTTGTACGGCGAGCACGAAGGGTTGCATGCGACACCATCGGAAGTGTCGCTGACGCAGCACGTCTACCGCGACCACATCAAGAAGGCTGACATGCTGCCGGCCCCGCCGGCGACGCTCGACTTCGCCGATGCCTTCGACTTCCGCCGCCGCTTTCCGGATGGCCGCATGGGTTCGCACCCGGCGCTGTCGCGGCCCGAGCACGGCAAGCAGTTCTTGGACGTTGTGGTCGCGGATCTAGCGGCTGACTACCGGACGTTCCTCGCAGCCTAGCTACAGCGAGGTCTTGCATGCGCAATCAGACCTCCGCGATCACAACCTCGCCCTTGCGAATCGCGATGGATATGGGCTTCAGAGCGTCGCCTGTGCAGGGACCACTTACGCAGTATCCGTCATTAATTCGGAATCTCGCGCCGTGGGTAGCGCACTGAATGTACGTGCGGGAGTGGTCCAGGAATTGGTCCGGCACCCAGTCGAGCGGCGAACGCGCGTGGGGGCAATCATTGACGTAGGCGAATGCGTGGTCCCCCTGCCGCACTACGAACATCGAGAACTGCTGTGGGAATTGGCCGAACGTGAAGCCGCGGCCGCCCGGGTCGGCAAGGTCGGACAGGCGGCACAGCACTGTTCCCGGCGGTGGCGGCTCGACTACGACATGCCTCCCATCTTGCGGATGGCTTCCCACTGTTCCGGTTCGACCTTCTGCACCGACAGCCGCGCGATGCGCACCAGTTGCATCTCGCTGAATCTCGGATCGGCTTTCACCTGCGCCAGTGAGACGGGCGTCTTGAACGGCTCGACCGTCTCCACGTCCACCATCACGAACTTGCCGGTCGGATCGGATTTGTCGGGGTACGCTTCCTTGTGCACGCGCACGATGCCGACGACCGCCTTCTGCTTGCCAGTATGATAGAAGAAGCAGAGGTCGCCCTTCTCCATGCGCTTCAGGTACGCGGCGGCGCGCGTGTTGCGCACGCCGTCCCAACCGCCAATGCGCTTCTTCACCTGGTCGTCCCAGCCGTACTCTTCCGGTTCGGTCTTCAGGAGCCAGTACTGCATCAGGGCTTCGCCGCCGAAAGACCGGTGCCAACCACGTGGTTCCACGCCCGCACGGTTACGCTCTCGAACAAGCCAACCTTCGTGTAAGGGTCGCCTGCAACCAAAGCCTCGGCTTCCGCCAAGTCGTTCGCCTCGACAATCAGCATGCTGCCCGTGGGTGCGCCTTCCTCGGATAGGAATGGGCCTGCAAGACGGACCCGCTCGGCGTGCTTCGCGAGGTATTCGAGGTGCATGGGCCGCGTCGCCTTGCGGCGATCCAAGCGGCCAGGACGATCGATCGCGACAATGCAGAACAGCATCGGAGAGCCTTACTCCTCTTCACCGCGGAACGGCCGCGACAACAGCGAGGCGACGACTTCGTCAATGCCGGCCCCGCGATTCACGATAGCGTCCACGGCTGCCGAGATCGGCATTTCGATGCCGAGCCGTGCTGCCAGCGTCACCACGGCGCCCGCAGTGGCAACGCCCTCGGCAACGGACGTGCGGCTGGCGAGCACATCGGTCGCAGACTGACCGCGCCCGAGTGCGACGCCAAGGCTGAAGTTGCGCGACTGCTCGGACGTGCAGGTGAGCACAAGGTCGCCAAGACCCGAGAGGCCCATCAGGGTCGCCGGCTGGGCGCCCAGCACACGGCCTAGACGTTGGATCTCCGCGAGCCCGCGCGTGACGAGCGCGGCCCGCGCATTGTCGCCGAGCCGCCGCCCGGCGACGATGCCGCAGGCGATCGCCAACACGTTCTTCACGCTGCCGCCAACCTGTGCACCGACGATGTCGGAAGACAAGTAGGGCCGGAAGGTGGGTGAACCGACGGCGTCGATCAGATCGTGTCCGACATCCGCATCGGCGCAAGCGAGGGTCACGGCCGCGGGCAGTCCGCGTGCAACCTCCGGAGCGAATGTCGGCCCCGACAAAATCGCAATGATCGCTCCCGGCAATTCTGCCGCGACGACGTCACTGAGGAGCGCGCCCGAGTTCTCTTCGATGCCCTTGGCGCAGATCACGGCCGGCGTTGCCGTGCGCACATGTGCGCGCAGGCCGCGACACACACTGCGCAAATGTTGCGCGGGCGTTGCGAGCAGGAGCGCGTCACAACCGGCGGCGATGCTGTAGTCCGTGCTTGCCGTCACGCCTTCGATGGGGATGCTCGGCAGGAACGGATTGCGGCTTTGCTGGTTGATGGCGGCGGCGACGTCCGCCTCGCGCACCCACAGCGAAGTTTTCAACCCGCGCCGGGCGGCAAGCAGGGCCAACGTGGTTCCCCACGCTCCGCCGCCGATCACGCCGATGCGCGAAATGTTCATGGCAGCGATGCTAGCTCGGCCAGTGGCCAACGTGCACGGCCCGGCGCGTCGAGTGAGTCCAGAAGGCCTGCCCGAATGCGCTCGACGCCGGCCCAGGCGATCATTGCTGCATTGTCGGTGCACAACGACAAGGGCGGGGCGATCACCGTAAAGCGCTGCTTCGCTGCCGCCTGTTCGAGGCGCGTGCGCAGAGCTTTGTTCGCGGCGACTCCCCCGGCCACGACGAGCCGGCGATCGTTCGGATGCTGCGCTGCAAATCGGCGCATGGCGCGCGTCACGCGATCCACCACGCTGTCGCCCACGGCTTGCTGGAACGACGCAGCGATGTCGCGCGCCGTCTGCGGCGGTAAGGCGCCCTCGGCATCCGCGTGCTCTTCCACCACGCGCCGTACCGCCGTCTTCAGGCCCGAGAAGGAAAAGTCGCAGTCATCGCGACCCACCATGGGTCGCGGTAGCGGAAAGCGCTTGGCATCCCCTTGCGCGGCCGCGCGCTCGATTTCGGGGCCGCCCGGATAGCGCATGCCCAACAGCCGCGCCGACTTGTCGAAGGCCTCGCCGATCGCATCGTCGATGGTGGTGCCCAGGCGCTCGTACTTCCCTAACGCGGTGGCAGCGACCAACTGACAGTGTCCGCCGGTCACCAGGAGCAGAAGGTAGGGAAACGGTACGTCGTGGGACAGCCGAGCCGAAAGAGCATGCCCTTCCAGGTGGTTCACGGCCACGAACGGCAGACCGGCCCCGGCGGCGATGGCTTTGCCCATTACCAAGCCGACGAGTACGCCGCCAATCAGGCCCGGCCCGGCGGTCGCGGCGACGCCGTCGAGGTCCCGCACCCCAACCCCCGCCTCGGCCAGGGCCCGTTCCACCAGCCCATCGAGGTGCTCGATATGCGAACGGGCGGCCACTTCGGGCACCACGCCGCCATAGATCCGGTGGTCCTCGAGCTGCGAGAGCACCACCGAGGACAGAATCTCACGCTCGCCGGTGACCACGGCGGCCGCCGTCTCGTCACAGCTGGTCTCGATGCCGAGGACTTTCAGGGTGCCGCCCCAGATTTGCCCAAGCTGCCACCTGCGCGGCGTTTTGGCCGCCTTGCGTTTTGGGTGCGGTGGCTCTAGCACCACCCCCATGGCCAGGCAACCTGACTTCGACGACCGCAACGACGACCTGATTTACCTCGGGTCGCGCGGCAGCCCGCTGGCGCTGGCCCAGGCCAGCGAGGTAGCGCGGTCCCTGATCGCTGCCAGCGGCGGCATGATGGACCCGCCCGAACTGCGCATCATCACCACCAGCGGCGACGCCATCCAAGATCGACCTCTGTCCCAGGCCGGTGGCAAAGGCCTTTTCACCAAGGAGATCGATGAGGCGCTGCTCAGTGGCGAAATCGATCTTGCGGTGCACTCGATGAAGGACCTGCCGACCAATTTGCCGCCCGGTATCATTATTGCGGCGGTGCTGCCGCGCGAAGATCCGCGCGATGTGCTGATCGGCGCAGACTCCATTGCCGGCCTGCCCCCCAACGCGCGTCTCGGCTCGTCGTCTTTGCGGCGCGCAGCGCAGGTGCTGCAGCGGCGGCCCGACGTCAAGATCGTCAACCTGCGCGGCAACGTGCAGACGCGCCTGGGCAAGATCGAGGCGGGTGAAGCAGACGCTACGCTGCTCGCGCTCGCAGGCCTGCACCGTCTGGGCCTCGACGAGGCGGGCGGGGTGGTGCTCAGCACGGACGATATGCTGCCGGCGGTCGCGCAGGGCGCCATCGCGATCGCCTGTCGTGCCGCCGATCCTGCCATGGTGGCCACTCTCGGCACCCTGACGCACAATCCCACGGAACGGGCAGTGGCAGCGGAGCGCGCGCTCCTTGCGGCCCTCGAAGGCTCGTGCCGCACGCCGATCGCCGCACTGGCGGAGTGGAACGACGGCGCGCTGTCGTTGCGCGCATCGATCTTCTCTCCCGACGGCAAGGTCCGCTACGACACCACGCGCGAAGGATCCGACACGGACGCCGAACGCATGGGCCGTGACGCCGGCGAAGAATTGCGCAAGCGCGCAGGCCCCGGCTTCTTCAACACCTGATCCTCATGCGGGTCCTCGTCACGCGACCCGAACCCGAGTCGGTGGCGCTGGCGCGGGTTCTGCGCGTTCTCGGACACGTGCCGGTGCTGTGTCCGATGCTGGACATTCGCTTCCGCGAAGCGACCGTTGACCTGACCGGCGTGCAGGCGCTCCTGTTCACGAGCGGTGCCGGCGTGCGCGCGTTTGCGCGGCTATCGCCAGAACGCCATATGGCGGCCTTCGCCGTGGGCGATGCCACGGCAGCCGCGGCACAAGAGGCCGGGTTTGCCACCGTCCGGTCCGCGCGGGGCGACGGCGTTGCGCTCGTCGATTCTGTGGCGGAGCACGCCGACGCGCGCCACGGGCTTTTGCTGCACGCGGCCGGGGCGCATGTCGCAGGCGACCTTGCGGCCCTGTTCGCGGTGCGTGGATTTCGCTACCAGCGCCTCGCCCTATACGAAGCGGTCCAGGCTGTAACTCTGTCGGAAGAGGGAAGAAGCACCCTGGAGTCTGGACCGTTGGAGGGCGTCCTGTTTTTCTCTCCCCGCACCGCCGAGGCGTTTGTTAGTCTTGTTACCAAGGCTGGGCTCGCGGACCGCTGCCGCACGCTTACCGTGTTTTGCCTCAGCGACGCCGTTGCCGCCAAAGCGACGGCGCTGCCGTGGGTGGCGGTGCGCGTTGCAGCGGAACCGAACCAGCAGTCGCTGCTCGCCCTTCTGCCGGCCGGGACCTTCCGCCCATGACCATCGACTCCACACCGGAGGGCACACTGCCGTCGGAGACGCCGGCGCCCGCGAGCGTGCCGCCGCCCGCGCCGCGCCGCAGCATCGCAGGCCCACTGCTGCTGGGCATCGTGCTCGGAGCGGGTGCCGCGGCCGGCGGATACTTCGCCAGCGAAGGCGAGCGCGATGCGCTTCCGAGCAGCGCTCCAAACGACGCGCTGCAGCGGCTGGATGCACGCCTTTCTGCCGAAGTCGCGGAGCGCCAGCGCTTGAGCGCCGACGTCGCGGCCGCGCGGAGCGACCTTGCCAAGGTCGCGGAGAGGGTCGGAACCCTCGAGGGCGACCGCGTCCGCACCGAAGAACTCACCGCACTGCAAAACCAGGTGCGGGCTCTCGCCGAGCGCTTGAACACATCGCAGCCGACAACGGCAGACCCGGCCGCGCTGGCCGTAGCGGCTGCTCGCACCAACGATCTGGCAACGGGCATTGGCGACTTGCGCGCAGCGCTGGCTGACCTGCAGAACCGTCCGTCGCCCGATCCTGCGGTGATAACCGCGGCCGCGGCGGCGGCCAACGAAGCGCGCGCCCAGGCAGACGCGGCGAACCGGCAAGTGGCTGCACTGCAAGCGCGCCTCCAGCAAGTGGAAGCACGCGAGCGCGCGCCGGACCCGGCGGCAACACGTGCCGGAGTCGTGGTCGCCGCGACGCAATTGCGCGATCGCATGGCGCGTTCCGGTCCGTTCGCCGCCGAATTGTCTGCGTTCCGCGCCGCCGCCGGTGACATCGACGACATCGCTTTGAAGGAAGCGCTGCTGGTGCTCGATTCCATCGCTGCCAAAGGCGTACCGCCGATCGAATCGCTGCGCCGCAGGTTCGAGCGCGACTCGGCCACCGCCCTTGCCGCGACCGACGGAGCCCCCCAGGGGTGGACCG
>CAIVPW010000169.1 GCA_903907895.1 uncultured Alphaproteobacteria bacterium | reverse complement strand
GCCGCGCAACGCGATGCGCCGGCGTTCGGCCGGGGCGTAGTGGTGCGTGAGCGCCGCGAAGATCGGCGCCATGCCCGGTGGATCGATGACCACCAGGAAGGTCACGAAGGCCGCGATGACAGAGGCGGTCATGGCCGGTCCCGGTTATCGAGGTGGGCCGCGATCGCGGTCAGGAGATCGCGCATCTGCACCAGCAAGAACAAAAGTCCGGTAGCGACCGATCCCACAACGATGCCGGCGAACCGCCCGATCGCAAGGCCGGGCCGTGGCTGGTTCCACTGGTCGCGGCCGACGACGTAGCCGGCGGCGGCACAGCCGCCGGCGGTGCCGAAGAACAGCAGCCACGCAAACAGCTCGAGGACGCCGACGACGAAGGCTTTCATTCTGCGCGCGCTGCGCTCCCAAGGCGGCTCGTGCGCCGCTCCCCCATGCTTATAGACGAACCGGACCCGTGGCGAAGTGCAGCCTCAGCCGCAACCGTGCTTGACCCTGGGGTGGGGCTGCTTTACACCCCCCGGCACTGGCAATGGGGGCGTAGCTCAGTTGGTTAGAGCGCCGGCCTGTCACGCCGGAGGTCGCGGGTTCGAGCCCCGTCGCTCCCGCCAGTTCCCTACAAAGGCTAAGGGCACCACCGCTCGCGCACACACTGCGTTGTGCGCGGGACTGCGGCGCGCGGCCGCATCGCGCCAAGGCCAGCCTTGCCCGACTCCGATTCCCCCCTATACTTCGGCAGCCGTTCACGGGGAGGAGACCTGAGCGGCTGCGCTAGCGGGGAGTTGGCGCATTTTGTCGGGGCGGGCCTAATTACATGCAGGCGTTACTGGCGGAGTACCTGCCGATTCTGGTCTTCATGGCCATCGCCGGCGGTATGGCAGCTGTGTTCGTGGGGGCGTCGTGGTTTGCCGGCCATCAAAAGCCGGACCCCGAGAAGCTTTCGCCGTACGAGTGCGGCTTCGACACGTTTTCCGACTCCCGCCACGAGTTCGACGTCCGCTTCTACCTGGTCGCCATCCTCTTCATCATTTTCGACATCGAAGTCGCCTTCCTGTTCCCGTGGGCCGTGAGCCTCGGTGAAATCGGATGGCTCGGCTTCTGGTCGATGATGGCGTTCCTGGGCGTGCTCACGGTGGGCTTCCTCTACGAGTGGAAGAAGGGAGCCCTCGAATGGGAGTGATGACGACGCCCGGCGCCGTCGGGACTCCGCGCACGGCCGAGGGGAACGACGCGTTCGGCGCCATGGCCGCCGATCTCAGCGACAAGGGATTCCTGGTCGCCAAGGTGGACGATGTCGTCAACTGGGCGCGTACCGGATCGCTGTGGTGGATGACCTTCGGTCTCGCCTGCTGCGCGGTCGAGATGATGCACGCGTCCATGCCGCGCTATGACCTCGAGCGGTTCGGCGTCGTGCCGCGCGCCAGCCCGCGCCAGTCCGACCTGATGATCGTCGCCGGCACGCTCACCAACAAAATGGCGCCGGCGCTGCGCAAGGTTTACGACCAGATGGCCGAGCCGCGCTGGGTTATCTCGATGGGTAGCTGCGCCAACGGCGGCGGCTACTATCACTATTCCTATTCCGTGGTGCGCGGCTGCGATCGCATCGTGCCGGTCGACATCTACGTGCCTGGCTGCCCGCCGACGGCCGAAGCGCTCGTTTACGGCATCCTTCAGTTGCAGAAGAAGATCCGGAGGACCGGCACCATCGCCCGCTGAGGGCGCTGGCTTGTCGTGTATGGACTGCGATGGATCAAGACGCAGCACTCCGGGAATTGTCCCAGCATGTCCACGTTTCGCGGCCGGACAGCGTAGTTTCCTCGAATACCGCGGTGGGGGAGCTGACGGTGACAACGACCGTCACAGATCTTCTTGATCTGCTGACGTTCCTGCGCGACGACCCGCAGACGCAATTCACGCAGTTGATCGACTTGTGCGCGGTGGACTGGCCGGCGCGGCCGCAGCGCTTTGACGTCGTCTACCACCTGCTGTCGATGAACAAGAACTTGCGCATCCGTGTGAAGATCGCCACCGACGAGGAAACTCCGGTGCCGTCGGCGACCGGGATATTCCGCGCCGCGGGTTGGTTCGAGCGCGAGGCCTGGGACCTATACGGCGTGCTGTTCTCGGGCCACGAAGACCTGCGCCGCATCCTGACGGACTACGGATTCGAAGGTCATCCGATGCGGAAGGACTTTCCGCTCACCGGATACGTCGAGGTTCGCTACGACGAAGAGCAAAAACGCGTCGTGTACGAGCCCGTGTCGCTGACGCAGGAATTCCGCAAGTTTGAGTTCATGAGCCCGTGGGAGGGCGCGCAATACATCCTTCCCGGCGACGAGAAGGCACCGCCAGACGCGCCGAAGCGCATGGTGCGGGGCTAACGCCATGGCCGAAGTGCAGATTGCCAACTACACGATCAATTTCGG
>CAIVPW010000168.1 GCA_903907895.1 uncultured Alphaproteobacteria bacterium | reverse complement strand
TGCGGCGGCGGGCGAGCTTCTGCTTGCGGAGGTCGCGCGGCTGAAGGCCGACCTGCTGGTGACGGGCGCCTACGGTCACAGCCGGCTCAAGGAACTCGTGCTGGGCGGGGTGACCCGTCACCTCATGCGCAATTCGCCGGTCCCGGTGTTCTTCTCCCACTGACCTCTGCGCCGGCTATGGGCGAATCGTCTGGATGAACGCCAAGAGGTCCAGAATGTCCTTCCGGGTTGCGGAGGCAGCCAACCCCGCGCGTCCACTCCATGGAACCAGGTTGATGCGGCACATGCCGCGGTATCCGCAAGCGTTACTCGCCCCAGCCACAGCTTGAGCCGCGCGTCGTATTGGGCGCTGGCGGTTCGGCCCCACGCGCGGACCATGGCGACAGGCAGGGTGCCGGCGAGGACGTATCCGGTCCAGATCGGCGGGAACGTCCAGACACCCGCGACGAGGGCGAGGATCGCGCCGGCAGCGAAGGCGCATCGCGCCAGCCATTCCACACGGCTCTTAGGGTTCCCCTAACAAAGCCAGGCCGAGAGCGCAGCAGGCACCACGACCTGCAGGGCCGCGAGCAACAGCAACGAGGTCACCGGACGTCCATCCTTGTACGACGCGCGACACTGTGGCCCGCCGTGTAGCAGTCAGCATTCGGCCGCGCGCGTAGGTACGGTTGCGTATGCCGCGAACAAAGGTTGCGGGAGTGGGAGGCGTGGCGGAGCTTGAGCGTGTCAAACGTAGGAGTGTTCGTTGAAGGTAACGTTTCTTGGCGCCGCTGGAACGGTCACCGGCTCGAAGTACCTGGTCGAAGCAGGCGGTCAGCGCATCCTCGTCGACTGCGGCCTCTACCAAGGCTTCAAGCAATTGCGGCTGCGCAACTGGGACAAGTTTCCCATTCCTCCCGCGTCCATCGACGCGGTGGTCCTGACCCATGCGCACATCGACCACACTGGGTACCTGCCTGTCCTGGTGCGCGACGGGTTCGGCGGCCCGGTCTACTGCACGCCACCGACCGACGCCCTGTCGCAAATCCTGCTGCCGGATGCCGGGTTCCTGGAGGAGCGCGACGCCGAGCGGGCAAACCGGTACGGGTATTCAAAGCACCGCCCGGCGTTGCCTCTGTTTACGGAGGCGGACGCGCGCGTTGCGCTTACTCGGCTGCAGACTGTGGACTACGAGCAGCGTGTCGCGATTGGCGACGTCGGCCTGACATTTCACTACGGCGGTCACCTGCTCGGTGCCGCAATCGTGTCCCTTGCGACTCCGTCCGGGCACATCGTGTTCTCGGGCGACCTCGGCCGCAACGACGACGCAATCATGCGCCCGCCGGTCAAGCGCCCCGTATGTGACGTGCTGGTGGTCGAGTCGACGTATGGCGACCGTCTGCACGATGAGGCAGCTGCGCAAGAGCAGTTGGCGGAGTTGCTGCCACGGGTCGCCGGCCGCGGCGGCAGCGTCCTGATCCCTTCCTTTGCAGTCGGGCGGTCGCAAACGCTGCTCTACCATCTGCAGCAGCTGTACGAAGCAGGCCGAGTCCCGCGGATGCCGGTCTTTCTGGACAGCCCGATGGCCATCGATGCCACTGCGATCTTCGAGAGATTCCGCCGGGAACATCGCTTGAGCGCGCAGCAAACGCGCGCCGTTTGTTCGCTGCCACGCCTCACACGGACTGCGGACGAGTCCAAAGCAATTGCGGCCACCAAAGTTCCCGTGGTGATCCTGTCGGCGAGCGGCATGGCCACTGGTGGACGCGTTCTGCACCACTTGGAGGCGATGGCGCCCGACCGGCGCAACGCGATCGTGCTGGCGGGCTTTCAATCGCCCGGCACCCGTGGGGCATCCCTGGAAGCCGGCGCCAAGGAGATCAAGGTGCACGGGAACCATGTGCCAGTTGCGGCCGAAGTCCTGGCCTTACGCGGCGTTTCTTCGCACGCCGACCAGAATGGCCTCATGGCGTGGCTGCGCTCAGAGGGGACGGCGCCAAGACACTGCTTCCTGACCCATGGGGAGCCAGCGGCAGCAGACGCCTTGCGGCGCCGGATCCAGGAGGAACTCGGCTGGAACTGTGTGGTGCCCGCATATCGCGACGCGGCCGACCTACAACCGCTATCCGGAAACGTGCGTACGTGATGGGCCGAATTTCGCCGGCGCTCCACGCTTGCTACAGGGAAGAGACCGGATGCCAAGTTCTCCCACTTGGGCCGGCCGCGAGGGGCTCCGTGCTCTCCCCAGCGTTCCTCTCCTAGACGCCGAGAGAAGTCCGTGCGCCTCCTTCGATTCTTCCTCTCCGGCGCGCTGACCCTTGCCATCACCGGCTGCAGCGGCGTGCTCCCGCGCAGCAGCGAAAGCACCGAGACGCCCTGGGCGTCGTTCGAGGCGGCCAAGCACGCCTATGACAAAGTGCAGCCCGGCCGCACGTTGACCGAGGACCTCAAGGACCTCGGCTTTGATCCGGAGCATGGCCAGAATGTGCGGGTACTCTCGTACCTCGAACTCCAGCAACGGTTCATGCCGACGCCTTCCATCAGCCGGTCCGACCTGGACCCGCAGGTGCGCGCATGCCTGGATCTTCACTCCGCGTGCAGCGGCATTGAGGTGAAGCCCCAGGCGATCGAGCGCCGCCGGGTGGGCAACGCCGTG
>CAIVPW010000167.1 GCA_903907895.1 uncultured Alphaproteobacteria bacterium | reverse complement strand
TCCTTGGTGATGACGACAACGCTCGAACGCGGCTTGATCGGGCCGCGCGCGCTCATGCGGGTGGGGCCGTTGATGCCGCTGTCGGGCCAGGTCGAGTTGTCGGTGAAGCCCGAGGCCCAGTCCTCGCCCGGGTGCTGGATGCCGACGAACATGGTGCGTCCGTTCGGTGTGGAGGCCACACCCGTGACTTCGCAGTTGCGCGGGCTGGTGAGGAAGCGGCGCGTCTCGCCGGTGTAGACATCGGCGCACATCATCGTGTTGCTGCCGATGTTCACCCAGTCGCCAGTGGCGTTGCCCACCTGGTCGGTCTGGATCCAGAGGCGGCCGCCCTTGTCGAACCACAGGCCATCCGGTGCGCCGTAGTCATCGCCGTTGATGTTCCCGAAGTAGCCCACGTTCTGGCCACCGAACTCGCCGGCAGTGTAGGAGCCGCCGAGGGTCTTGGTGGTGGCCTTGTCGCCGCACTGCACGAAGATGTCCCAGCTGAAGGTCATCGCCTCGACCTTCTGGCCGTCTTCGCGCCAGCGGATGATGTGGCCGAAGTCGTTGTCGGGACGCGGGTTGGCCGCGTCCACCACCGGGTTGGCGGAGGCTGACGTCGAAGTGCCGTCTGCCTTGTTGGCAGAGGCCGGCGTGTTGCCGCGACGGCTGTTGTTGGTAAGGGTCATGTACATCTCGCGGGTGCGCGGATGCGCCGCGATCCACTCCGGACGGTCCATCATCGTGGCGCCCACGCGATCAGCGGCCTGCCGGGTCTTGATCAGCACCTCGGCCTGGTCAGCAAAGCCGTTCTCCGGCGTGAGACCGTTCTGGCCGAAGACAAGCGGCAGCCACTGGCCGCTGCCGTCTTCGTTGAATCGCGCGACATACAACGTGCCGTTGTCGAGCAGGCCGCGATTGGCCGAGGGCACGGCCGCGTTGTACTTGCCGGTGCAGACGAACTTGTAGAGGTACTCGTTGCGCTCGTCATCGCCGGAGTAGAAGGCGATGCGGTTGTTGGCGCCCACGACCGGCACCACGTTCTCGTGCTTGAAGCGGCCGAGCGCGGTGCGCTTGACGGGCAGGCCCTGGGGATCCCACGGATCCACCTCGACGATCCAGCCGAAACGGTTGGGCTCGTTGGGGTTCTGGCTGAGATCGAAACGCTCGTCGACCTCGTGCCAGCGATAGCCGAAGCCCGTACGGCTCACACCGTAGCGGGCCTGGTGTGCAGACGGCGTGAACGCCGAATCCTTCGAACCGAAGTAGCCGTTCCAGTTCTCCTCGCAGGTGAGGTAAGTACCCCACGGCGTGTAGCCGTTGGCGCAGTTGTTCAGGGTGCCGAGCACGCGGCGGCCCGTGCTGTCAGCGGCCGTCTGCATCAGCGCGTTGCCTGCGGCAGCGCCGGTGATGCGGGACGGCGTGTTGCCGGTCACGCGACGGTTGAAGGGGGAGGAACGGTTGACCCTCCACTTGCCTCCGGGCGGGGCGAAGACTTCGACAACGCTCAGACCGTGTGCGGCCTGCTGCGCGCGGATCATGTCGCTGTTGATCGCTGCCGTCGCATAGGCAGAGGCGGGCGTGATGCCGTTCAGCAGCGCCGTATCGACGTACTCGTGGTTGACCACCAGCAGGCCGCGGGAATTGCCGCGCACGCCCGGATAGGGGAAGAAGTGCATGCCGTCGCAGTGCGCGCCGAAGGTGCGCAACTGCGTGGCCTCGTCCATCGGGAGCGAGGGATCCCAGTTGGGGCCGTTGTCCAGCGCATCACCCCAGCCGAGCGCGATGCGGGCGGTGTAACCATCGGGCACCGTCACGCCGTCCGTCATGGGTACGACGTTGGCGGGAACGGAGGCGAAGCCGATACCGCCAATCGGCGGCGGTGCCGCCTCAGCGCCGTTGGAGAGAGCCGCGAGCCCGGTGCCTGCGGCGAGGGCCACGCCGCCCGTGGCAACGGACGAGCGCAGGAAGCCGCGCCGGGAGAACACGCGGCGCTCGATCATGTCGCCGAGCGTGGCGGAGTCGGAAGGATTGCTGATGGGGCGGTCTTCGTGCCCTGCGTGATCGGGGTGGAAACTGCTGCTCATGGGGTCTCTCCGATGGGTGTGTCTGGAACCGCTGGGCGAGCGCAACGTCGTGTCTGCAGCGCCTGTGACAGGTCGCTGGACGAGGATGCGTTCGCAGGGCATCGGAGGTGTTACAAGCAGCCATCCGCGCCCCAAAGGCAGATTCGGGGGCGGTGCTTACAGCCGGATGATGATCGGATGACAGATTCGCGACAGGCGCGCCGGGCGGCGCGCCTGGAAAAAAGATGCTCTCAGTTGACGACCGCCAGGCCGCTCGCGCAACGCCCCCCGAGGCGGGCGAGCGTCTGCGCCGCAGATCCCAGGCTCATCTCGTTGTGGCGGGCCCACAGGCAGAAGCGCCACAGCGCGTTGCCGCGGTCCACGCCTGCGCCGCCGTGCAGGTGCTGCGCGGCATAGCTCACGCGGTGCCCGGTGTCGCCGGCCCACACCTTGGCGATCTCCACTTCCACCGCGGCATCGCGCCCCTCGGCCAGCAGCGAGCAGGCCTGGTAGGCCGTGAGCCGCAGGCACTCGACATCGATGAAGCAGTTCGCAGCGCGATGCCCCACGGCCTGGAACGTGGCCACCGGCACGCCGAACTGCTTGCGCTCGGTGGTGTAGGAGGCCGTCATGCGCATCAGGGAGTCCGTGACACCGATCTGATGCATGCAGGTCGCGGCGCTCATATGGCGCTCGACGCTGGCGAGCACAGCCGCGCCTTCCGCGGGCCCGGCCAGCACATCCGCGGATTCGACGCGCACACCGTCAAGTGACATCGCACACTGCGGTTCATAGGTGGTGGTGTTCAGCGCGGTAAGCGTGACGCCCGCAGCCTGCGGATCGAGCAGAACGGCGATCACGCCGGCATCGGTGCGGGCACCCAGCAGCACGCGGTGCGCCTGCGCGCCATAGGGCACGGCAAGCCGATAGCCGCTGAGACGCCAGCC
>CAIVPW010000166.1 GCA_903907895.1 uncultured Alphaproteobacteria bacterium | reverse complement strand
GAGCTTGCGCTCGATACGCAGGGGCGGTTTCTCGCGGTGCGCGCGCACATCGTGGGCAACGCGGGCGCGTATGTGACCGCGCCGGCTTTCAGCATCCCGACCACCGGCGGCGTGCGCTGCATCACGGGGGTGTATGCGCTGCCGTGCTATCACGCCGAGACCAAGGTCGCGTTCACGAACACGGTGCCCATCGCCGCCTACCGCGGCGCGGGCAAGCCCGAGTTCACCTACTTCATCGAACGCCTCGTGGATGCCGCTGCGCGCGAGACCAAGCGCGATCGCGCGCTGCTGCGCCGGCTGAACATGGTGCAGCCCGGCCGGATGCCGTGGACCACGCCCGTCGGGCTGGTGTTCGACTCCGGCGAGTTCGGCAAAAACATGGACGACGCGCTGACGCTCACCCATCGCGACGGCTTCGAGGCGCGGCGCGCCGAGGCGGCCGCGCGCGGCAAGCTGCGCGGTTACGGGTTGTCTGTGTACCAGGAGCCGGACGGGTACTACGAGAGCCACGTCGGCGCGGTGTTCGACGCCGACGGGATCCTCACTCTCGCCACCAGCGCCACCGCCAACGGGCAGGGGCACCTGACCACGTTCAAGCAGGTGGTGTCGCAGCAGCTGGGGCTTTCGGCCGAGCGCATCCGGTATGTGTCCGGCGACAGCGACAAGGTCGGCGTGGGCGTCGGCTCGGTGGGCTCGTGCGAGACCACCGTCACCGGCACGGCGATCGTGCATTGCGCGCGGATCATCATCGAGAAGGGGCGACTGATCGCGGGGCACCTCCTCGAGGCGCCGGCGTCGGACGTCGAGTTCGAGGTGACCGATGCGGGCGGCTCATTCGTGATCGCCGGCACCGACCGGCGCGTGGGCATCGTCGATGTGGCCAAAGCCGCGCACGGCGGGGACCTGCCGCCGGAGATCGCACCGGGGCTCGAGGCCGAGGATTTCTACAAGCCCACGACCTACAGTTTTCCGTCGGGATGCCATGTGTGCGAGCTCGAGGTCGACCCCGAGACCGGGCACGTCGAATTGGTTTCGTATACGGCGGTCAACGATTTCGGCGTGGTGGTGAATCCTCTGCTGCTCGAAGGCCAGGTGCATGGCGGGCTGGTGCAGGGCATCGGCCAGGCGCTGCTGGAGCAACTCTCGCACGACCCGGAGTCGGGGCAGCTGCTCACCGGCAGCTTCATGGACTACTGCCTGCCGCGCGCGGACGACGTGCCGCAGTTCGGCTGGGCGCGTAACGAGGTGCCCTGCAAGACCAATCCGCTCGGCGTCAAAGGCGTGGGCGAGTCGGGGTGCACGGCGTCACTGGCGTGTGTGATGAGCGCGGTGATCGATGCGCTGTCGGTGCATGGCGTCACGGCGATGGACATGCCGGCGACGCCTGAGCGAGTGTGGCGGGCGATCCGTGGGTAAGCAGTCCACCGAGTTCGTGCTGAGCCGCGAACACATCGAGCTCTGCCAGTTGCTCAAGGCTGTGGGCATTGCCGAGAGCGGCGGGGCGGGCAAGCACTTGGTTGCTGCCGGCGAAGTCAGCGTCGACGGCCAGCCCGAGAGCCGCAAGACCGCGAAGATCCGCGCCGGGCAATCCGTGACCTGCCAGGGCGTTACGATACTTGTGAAGGCGCCCTGAAATGAGCAACTCCGACGTACGGTTTGCCGAGATCGAGTCCAAGCTCACGCTGGCCGAGGATCTGCTCGATACGTTGAACACCACGGTGTACCGCCAGCAGCAGCATATCGAGCGGCTCGAGCGTGACCTGCGCGCGATGCGCGACCAGGTGGAGGCGATGGGCGCGGCCGGGTCACCGACCGCGCTGCGGGACGAGATCCCGCCGCACTACTAGGAACAGGGGAACCCAGGTTCCCCCGTACCCCTTCCTGACGATTAGCAGTTACTTCGGATACGGACTCGTCCGTGCCGGCGAACGTGCTGCCGGCCTTCCGTCGCGCTTGGCGTAGCCGCTGAAGCCTTCACGGCGTCCGGGGGCGCCGCTGTTTCCACCGCCTGGCTTGCCGTAGGACGACTTGCCGCCGCCGGGGCGCGTATTGCGCGTGGCGGGCTTGGAGAAAGTGCGCATCTTGGGCTCGAGGCCTTCGATGACGCTGACTTCGATCTTCTGCGTGGTGAGGCGCTCGATGTCGCGCACGAGGTGGCTGTCGCGGGAGCTTGCAAAGCTGATGGCGATGCCGTTGCGGCCCGCGCGGCCGGTGCGGCCGATGCGGTGCACGTAGTCCTCGGCCTGCATCGGCAGGTCGTAGTTGATGACGTGCGAGATGCCCTGCACGTCGATGCCGCGCGCGGCGACGTCGGTCGCCACGAGCACTTTCAGCCCGCCGCGGCGGAGCGCCTGCAGCGTGCGGTTGCGCGCGCCCTGGTGCATGTCGCCGTGCATGGCCGCGGCCGAGTGGCCCTTGCCGTGCAGGTCCTGCGCGAGCTGGTCGGCGTGGCGCTTGGTCGAGGTGAAGACGATGGCCTGCAGCATGTCCGGCTGGCCGAGGATGGACTCCAGCAGGCGGTTCTTGTGGCCCATGTCATCCGCAAAATGCAGGCGCTGCTCGATGTTGACGTGGCGCGTCTGCGCGGTGTCGACGGCGATGCGCAGCGGGTCGTGCAGGAATGAGCTCGCGAGACGCACGATGCTCGGCTCGATCGTGGCCGAGAACAGCATGGTCTGGCGCGTCTTCGGGACCTTGGCGAGGATGGCCTCGAGGTCGTCCTTGAAACCCATGTCGAGCATGCGGTCGGCTTCGTCCAGCACCAGGAACTGCAGGCGCGAGAGGTCGATGCGGCCGGAGTTCATCTGGTCGAGCATGCGGCCCGGCGTGGCCACGAGGATGTCGACGCCGTTCTTCAGCATGCGGTTCTGCAGCGGGTAGGGCATGCCGCCGACGACCGAGAGGGTCTTCACGCGCATATTGCGGCCGTAGGTGTCGGCGGCTTTGGTCACCTGCACCGCGAGTTCACGCGTGGGCGTGAGCACCAGGATGCGCGGGCCGCGGCCGGGGGTCTCGTGCTGCACCATGAGCTTCTGCAGCGCGGGCAGCATGAAGGCGGCGGTCTTGCCGCTGCCGGTCTGCGACGAGACCAGGAGGTCGCGCCCCTTGATGGCTTCGGGGACGGCGCGGGCCTGCACGGGGGTCGGTTCGGTGTAGCCGGCGGCCTTGATCGCTTCAAGGATGGGCGCGGCCAGGCCGAGGGATTCAAAAGTAATAGGCAATACGACTTCGCTGACGGCAGTCATGGATTCTCCTGGTGCCAATTAAAAACACCGGCACCAACCGAATCGCAATCCTATGGGTAAGGAACGCTGCAGGAAGACGCTGTTGCTAAGTCTTCCGAGGAGGTCAGGGACAGTGAACTAGGCGATGCTTAGTACTTCAGTACTCGAACTGCTGCATCGCACAAACAAAGTATGAGGGGTAAGAGGCTGTTTGGCAAGCTTTTTCTGACGAGGTCCTAAATCTTCGCGAAGCGGGGGACGGTTTTGCCGTCCACGGTCACGTCTTCCATGAACATCGCCAGGGGGCGGACCCAGAGGGCCCTCTCGCCGTAGAGTGGACGGTAGACGACCATCGGCTCGTGGGTTTCGGAGTGCGTGGCAACGCCTACGACTTCGTAGTCGTTGCCTTTGTAGTGACGGTACTTGCCGGTGGGGAGCAAGTTAGATACGCCACTCTTCGTTTGGCATGATGCGCCGCATGAACTCGTCGAAGAGCGGCACTGTGAAAGCCGTATCGCCGTGATTGGGGCTCCAAATCATGCCCTTAGATATCAGCTGATTGCGGGTTGGGCCGAGGGAAGTCACCTTGCGCTTGAGGCAATCGGAAATGTCCCCTGAACGATGCGGCCCAGGACCCAGTTCAGCCATCGCGCGGAGATATTTCTTTTCGGCAGGCGTAAGACGATCAAAGCGAACCCGGAAGAAACTTTCATCCAGCGCCGCAATTGCGGATGCCGAGGCTTTGGTTACGTCTGCAAGAGTGATTGGAGAGTGCCGCGCAACGTCCCATGAGTGCTTCCCCCACTCCTGAAGGAAATAAGGGTAACCCTTGGTTTGCGCAACAATCTGCGTCACCGCGGCATCTTCAAATACGACACCTTGTTCCAAAGCGGGCTTACTGATTGCGAGCTTGGCCGCTGGTTCTGGCAAGGGGCCTATTTCGGGGAAATCAAAGAGCCGCTCCGCATAGGATTTTGCTGCTCCCATCCGCCCTCGCAATTGCGGCAGTCCTGCCCCAACCAGCGAGATCGGCAACTTGCGCTGGGCGCATCGATGCAGACCTGTAATCAATGCGGCTAGTTCGTTTTCCTTTACGTATTGGAGCTCGTCAATGAACATGATCAAGGCAGTGCCAGCACTATGGGATGCAGCACCCACGGTCTCAAGCAAAGCCTGAAGGTCATGCTCGAGGTCGCCATTGTCGGCCAGCCCAGCCTCGGGTTCGAAGTCCAGTCCTACTTCGATGTCCGCATACTTGATCTTCAGGGATCGGGCAAAGCCGGATAGGGCGCGTAGCGCTCGCTGCGCGAGGTCCTTGGCCAGCTCGTTGTGGCTCAATCTCAGCAGCGCCTGCCGAAGTTGTGGGGCAAGAAGCGCGGGAAGTGATCGCTCCTCCGGCGCCTCCATGCGGACCGTGTAAATGCCGGCAGCCTCGGCATCTTCGCGAATCCGGTCCAACAGGACCGTTTTACCCACGCCTCGCAGGCCAACCATGAGGACGCTCTTTGTCGGCAGGGTGCGACGCACTCGTTCGATCGCTATCCGAACCATTTCACGCAGGTCATCACGCCCAGCCAACTCCGGCGGCGGTGTACCTGCGCCTGGTGCGTAGGGGTTTGAAACGGGATCCATTGAGGGATATTATAGCTAAGTTAGTAAATTTATGTGTATACGATAATATTACTAATATAGTCTCGTCTTGAGTAGCGCAGAAACGTTGCCCCTGTAGTGGCGCTACTGAAACGCTTCCTTGGGCGTCCGAGGGTTGGCAGCGTGCCGGTCGCCGCGATCGGCGTCCTCACTGCGCTCGACGCGATTCCGACCGTTTCTCTTGGCGCGGTACAGAGCCTGATCCGCCTGCTCGACAAGGCAGGCGCCTGTACCGTCCCTATCCGGGCGCAAGCAACTCACGCCCGCACTGACCGTGAGCCGGCGGCCGTCGCCGAAACGAAGGTCCAGCCCGTAGACGGCTTCGCGAATGAGGTTGGCGACCACCAGCGCGTCGTCCACCTTGGTGTCAGCCAGTACGACGACGAACTCCTCACCGCCAAATCGAGCGGCGAGATCGGTAGGGCGTTTGGTGAACTGAATGAGGATTTTCCCGATCGCCTGCAGACAGGTGTCGCCCGCGGCGTGCCCGGCTGTATCGTTGAGCAGCTTGAAATTGTCCGCGTCGAAAACGATCAGGCTGAGCAGCGTACGCTGGCGCAGTGCCCGGCGCCACTCGTCCGCGAGAAACACGTCGAGCCGACGGCGGTTCGCAAGCCCGGTCAATGAATCCGTGACGCTCAACGCCTCCATTGCTTCTTCGGCGATCTTTCTGGCGGTGATATTGATATGGGATACCACGCAGAGCCTTGATCCGGGGTGCGTTAGCCGGGCAATGCGCATCATGAACCAGCGCCTTTCGGTGGGGCCGTGACAGGGATACTCCGCTTCAAAGGCATCGGATTCACCGGCAATGACCCGCCGGATGCCCTCCCCGGTTGCCCGGATCTGGAAATCGGCTGACTCACCGCGTATTGCGCAGACATTCACGTAACTGACGCCCAGCCACTCGAAATCGTATCCCATGCCGTTGACTCTGCCGAACGCGATCCAGGCTGCGTTCACATAGACGATGGTTCCAGCGTGATCGATCGCGGCAATCTGGTGCGGGAGGGAGTCCAGCATGGCGTCATAAAATAACGGCTTGCTCGTCGGGGTTTCGAATGCGACGCGAGGGGAAACTCGGACAGGCCCAGACGCGGCGAGACCCGCGAAAGCCGTGATTTCAGGCGCACTGACAGACCGTGACATTTCATTCCCCTGGAGTCCTGCGGGAGTACCCGCGTGCAACTAGGTATATCGGCGCCAGTCAGGCAAGCCTGAGTCCAATCAAAGCTACTCCGCCGTAACCCCCACCCGCTTCACCACCTCCCCCCACCGCTTCACCTCCCCCTGCACGAAATCGCCGAACTGCTTCGGCGTCATCGCGGTGGTGCGCATGCCTTCGTCGACCATCCGCGCCTGGATCTCGGGCAGCTTCATGACGCGCAGGACTTCCGCATTGAGTTTGGCGACAACAGGCGCAGGGGTGCCGGCCGGGGCGAATAGGGCGGTCCAGTTGCCGACGTCGAAGCCGGGGACGCCGGCCTCGGCGATGGTGGGGACGTTTGGCAAGGCGGCAGAGCGGTTGGAACCGAGGACGCCCAAAGGCTTCAAGCGCCCGCTCTTGACGTGGGGCATGACGGTGGCGAGGGTGGCGAAGCTGATCTGCGCATTGCCGGCGACGACATCGAGCAAGGCGGGGACGTTGCCCTTGTAGGGGATGTGCGTGATCTGGGTGTTGGTGCGCTGCTTGAAGATCTCGGCGGCGAGGTGGCTGGTGGTGCCGGGGCCGGCGGAGGCGTAGTTGAGGACGCCGGGCTTGGCCTTGGCGAGGGTGACGAGTTCGGAGACCGTGCTCGCTTCGACGCTGGTGTGCGCGACGAGCAGGCCGTCGGCATCCACCACAAATGCGACGGCGGCAAAATCCCTGACCGGGTCGTAGGGCAGCTTGGGGAACAGGGTCGCGTTGATCGCGTGCGTGCCGATGGTCCCCATGACCAGCGTGTAGCCGTCCGGCGCGCTCTTGGCGACGAGGTCGGAGGCGATGTTGCCGCCCGCGCCGGGGCGGTTCTCCACCACCACCGCCTGGCCGAAGGTGTCGGACATCTTCGCGGCGATGGCGCGCGCGTACAGGTCCGAGAACCCGCCGGGCGGGAAGGGCACGAAGATCCGGACGGCATGCGTCGGGTAGTTCTGCGCGTGAGCGAAGGACGCAACGCAAAGGAGCAGGGCGGCGAGGATCTTCATGGCGGGCCTCAGAGGGAGAGCTGGGTGAGGGGGACGACGTCGACACCTTCGGCCGCCAGAGCGGCGCGCACTTCGCGCAGCAACGGCGCCGCGGTGGCTTCGTCGCCGTGCGTGCAGAAGGTGTGGATCGGCGTGGGGATGCGCTTGCCGCTGCGCGTGACGAGGGCGCCTTCGCGCACGAAAGACATCACCTGCGCGACGGCCTTCTTCGGGTCGTGGATGACGGCGTCCGGCTCGCGGCGCGAAGTCATGATGCCGGTGTCGTCGTAGGTGCGGTCCACGTAGGCCTCGTGCGCCACCTTGAGGCCGAGCGCCTGCCCGGCCTTCACCATCTCCGAGTGGCAGTTCGCGACGAAGATCAGCTCCGGGTCGGCCTTCTGCACGCCGCGCGCGATCGCCATCGCATACCCGGCGTCCACGTGCGCCATGTTGTTCAGCGCCCCGTGCGGCTTCACGTGTGTCACGCGCTGGCCGTGGCTGCGCGCGATCGCCTGCAGCGCGCCGATCTGGTACAGCACCAAGAGTTCCAGGTCCTCGGTGCGCATCTGGATCTGCCGCCGCCCGAACCCCCACAGGTCGTTGAACCCCGGATGCGCGCCGATCGACACACCGGCCGCCGCCGCAAGCTTCACTGCGTTGTCCATCACCACGGCGTCGCCGCCATGGAAGCCGCACGCTACGCTGGCCGACTTGATGTACTGCATCACGCCGGCGTCGTCGCCGACCTTGTAGTGACCGAAGCTCTCGCCCAGGTCGGCATTCAGGTTGATCTGCTTGATCACGCCGTTCCCCTCGTCTTTTGCACATGTTCAGCCGGGTTGTCTTTGCGTGCCGCCAGCCACCCGGCCTGGGCGGACAGCACGTCGGCGGGCGCGAGGCCCGCGAGTGATTCGTAGAGCGACGGCGCCGTGGCGCCCTCGGTATTCAGAAGCAAGACCCGCGCCTTGGGGCCGAGGCCCAGTGTAGCCAGCGCGGCGAATCCCGCCGCGCCGGACTCGCCGCTGAGGATGGGGATGTCGCCGTCGAGAGGCTGCGCGAGGGCGCGCATCGCGGCGACGGCCTCGGCGTCGGTGACGGTCATGAAGATATCGACGGACGATTCCAGAAACCGCCACGCCAGCGACGACACCTCGCCGCACGCGAGTCCCGCCATCACCGAATCCACAGTGCCGCTGGCCGGGCGCGGCGCGCCGGCCAGCGCGCTCTGCAAGAGGCAATCCGCCTGTTCCGGCTCGACCACCACGAAGATAGGCCGCCGCTCGCCGTAGCGTTCCCACAAGTAACTGAACACACCCGCCGCGAGCCCGCCCACGCCGCCCTGCACGATTACATGCGTCCAGGGGCAGGGCGCGTTGCCGGTGCCGTCGAGCAGCTCGTCGATCATCACGCCGTAGCCCTGCATCACGTCGCGGGGGATGTCTTCGTAACCTTCATAAGAGGTATCCGAGACCACCTGCCAGCCGTGCGCCGCGGCGAGGCGCGCAGCCTCGCGCACCGACTCGTCGTAGTTCCCCGCGATGCGGACGATCTCCGCGCCGTACGCCGCGATGGCCAATTCGCGCTCCGCGCTGACCTGCGCGTGCAGCACGATCACGCAGCGGATGTCTGCACTGCGCGCGGCCGCCGCCAGCGCGCGGCCGTGGTTGCCGTCGGTGGCGCTGATGACGACATAGTCCTTGAGCGCGGCCGCATACGTTCCGCGCAGCACCTCTTCGGGGACTGCGCCTG
>CAIVPW010000165.1 GCA_903907895.1 uncultured Alphaproteobacteria bacterium | reverse complement strand
GCCTTGTCGGGCAGGCCGACGATGGTGAAGGCCGGCAGGCCGCTGGCAATCTGCACCTGCACATCCACGGGCAGCACATCGATGCCCTGAAAGGCGACCGTGGCGATGCGGGCGACCAAGCTAGTGGCGCTTGCCCGGCGGCGGCTGCGCGTTGAGCGCTTCGGTGAGCTGGCCGATCAGGGCGGCCGCGGACTTCTGGCACAGCTGCACGGCGAACTGCGACGTGCCGGCGACGTCGAACAGCAACGCGGGCAGGCCCTCCTCGTTGACCAGGACCTTGCAGCCCTTGATCGCCACGGACGGCACGGCGTTTGCGGCGGCCGCCGCAGCACCCGGATCGGTCCGCAGCAAAAGCTCGTTGAGCGCGCGCGAGACGAGCTGCTTGTCAGACATGCTCCGAGCGCACTCGGCCGTCATTTCCATTTCCGTGGTGGAACCATCGGCGCAGCGAAACGTGGCGATCATGGTTCGCGCATCCGGGCGCACCACTAGACGCAAAAGCTGCACGACGACTTTGTTGGCGTCCCGATCCATCCTCACCCCACCCCGCCGTTACAATAGCCAAGCGCGGAGCGGAGCGGAACGATCAGGCAGCGTCAGCGCGTGCGTTCGACGACATCGGGCAACGGCACGACGAACCTTCCGCCCTGCGCAAGGTATGCCTGCTGCCGGGCGATGATCGGATCGGCGTAGCGCCAGGCGAAGATGATGATGGCCCCGGGCTTCTGCTCGAGGACGGCGGACGGCGGCAGCACGGGAATGGCATAGCCCGGGCCACGCAGGTGCGTCTCCTTCTCGGGGTTGTCGTCGAACAGGCAGCGGATGCGGCCGACCAGGCGGAACTGGTGCAGCAGGGTGGAGGTCCCGACCGACACGCCATAACCGGCGACGAAGCGGCCCTGCTTCTCTTCGGCATCGACGATCGCGTTGAGGCGCGCACCGATGTCCTGCACCCGCTTGGCGAATGCCTGGTAGTAGGCGCGGCCGAACATGCCGCGGCGTTCTTCGTCGGCGATGATGCCGGGGACGCTCGGCGCCACCGGTCGCTTCGCGCCCTTGCGCTGCACCGTGACGCGGATCGAGCCACCCTTGGTGGGGATGCGCTCGACGTCGATGACCTGATAGCCGTGGCTGGCAAAATGCGTCGCGAGCGGCCGGACCATGAAGTAGCTGAGATGCTCGGTGTACACGGTGTCGAGCAACAGGCGGTCAATGACATCGGCGCCGTATTGCGTCTCGAACACAAAGCAGCCGTCGGGCGCCAGCAGCGGGTCGAGGCCCTTGGTGAACATGCTGACGTCATCGACGTTGGCGATGACGTTGTTGGCGATCACCACCGCCGCCCTGCCGTTCTGGGCGGCGATTTCAAGCGCCAGCGCCGGATTGAAGAAGCGTGCGAGCGTGGGGATGCCGGCGGCGGTCGCCTGCCGCGCGATCTTTTCCGCCGGATCGACACCGACGACGCGCTGGCCGCGATCCAGGAAGAACCGCAGCAGGCTGCCGTCGTTCGAGCCGATCTCGACCACCAACTCCTCGGGCTTCGGGGCGAGGCGTTCGCGCACCCGGTCGGCGAGGCCGCGGAAATGCTCGACGAGGCCAAGCGAGGACGCGGTCTTGTAGACGTAGTTCGAGTAGTTGAACTCGGGATCGATGACGGTGCTGGTCTGCAGGTGCCCGCAGGCGGTGCACAGCATCAGATCGAGCGGCGCGGCGGCGAAGGCCTCCTCCTTGCCGCGCAACTGCTCCGGCACCGCGAACGTGGGCGTGGCAATGGGGATCGGCGCCAGCGGCACCACGACCTCCAGGGCCATAGAGCGGCACAGGATGCAGTGCTGGAGTGGCCGGTACAGTGGCCGCATCGGATTCCTTCCCCCGAAAACGCGCGCGGAGTGTAGGCGAGCCCCCGCAAAAGGGAAACGCGGCGCCCGTTAGGGACGCCGCGTTTCGGTTGAGAGGCATTCCTCTCGCCAAGCTCTGATTCGTCCCCCGCGTCCCGGACGCTGGGAGTGGAGCGTCCGGAACGGGGGACGGCGGATGCGAGGGGGGAAGGACTCGAATCCGCCAGGGGGGTATGGGCGCTAGTGCTTGGTGGCCTTCTTGGTGCGGCCCTCGGAGCGGCGCTGCTAGGCGCGGCCAAGAGGGCGGGCTGCATCGCCCTCGGATGGCAGTGGCATGCCCATCTCTTCACCGACTTCGGACATCAGCGCCTGCTTGCGTTCCATCAACTGATCGACGAGCTCGGCGTTGAAATCCTCGTCCTCGATCTTGGGGAACATCTCGCCTTCTTCTTCTTTGATGTGGTGGCGGACGTTCTCGGCGAGGACCTGGAACTTGGCGTGGGCGCCGTCGCCCTCCAGGCCGATCTCTTCGATCTCTTCAATCAGCACCTTGGCGACGTGATGCTCTTCTTCTGCCTCGTCGAGCAGCTCTGCGTCTTCTTCCAGCGCCTTGCGCACTTCGGGATAGAAGAGCTCTTCCTCAAGGGCGGTGTGGACCTTGAGCTCAAGGATCGCCTGCTGCATCAGAGTGGCGCGCTCCGTGTCGTCCTCGCTCTCCTCCCACTTGGAGAAGAGGGCGGAAACTTTCTTGTGGTCCTTCTTCAGGAGCCCGGTCGCGGAGCGGGGCTTCAAGTCGCCGTCGGACTTCTTGGTCGCCATGGCTGTCTCCCTCTGCCGCGTGTTCGGGAGGGAAAAGTGCCAAAGCCGCCGTGGCATGCGGCGTGACAACGCTGGTGCAATTCCGTGACCGGACAAAAAAGAAACCCGAGGTTCCGGCCGCACCTGGGAGGCACAGCGGCCGGAAGCCTCGGGTTTTACGGCTGCAGCGGGAGGGGGGACTGAGCCCGCGCAGCCGGTCGTAGACGGAGCTGCCTTCCTTACGCGCCGCGGCCGCGCTGCTGCTGCGGAGCCGGGCCGGGCTGCTGTTGCTGGGGACCCGGGCGGCGCATCATGTCGGGACCGGGGCCCTGACGGTCGCCGTCGCGGCCATCGCGCGCTTGGGGCGCCTGAGCCTGCGGACGCACCATGTCCTGGGCGTCAACCTTGCCGTCGCCGTTGCGATCGGCGCGGCCGGCCATGTTGGCGAAGTTGCGGTTGAATTCCTCGATGGTCACGGCAGCGTCGCCGTCGGCATCGTGGCCCTGGAACGCGCGCACCATCTGGGTGCGGTAGGCGTCGAGCCACAGCGCCTGGTACTCCTCGAGGCTGAGCTTGCCGTCGGCGTTCCGGTCGAACTGCTTCAGCCGGTCCGCGCGCAACGTGTCGATCTCGGCCTGCGTCACGGCACCGTCCTTGTTGGTGTCGAACTGGGCGAGCGGCGCCGGGCCGCGCATGGCCGGGGGAGCCGGGGGCGTCGCCTGCTGGGCGGCTGCAGGCAGGATGGCGGCCAGAGGCAGCGCCAACACGGCCAGGCCCATATAGACAACCTTGCGATTCATTCTGTGGTCTCCTCGTCCTCCGGGGGCAATCGCGGCACCAGCCGCGTGCCCTCGTATTCCTAAGGGCAAGCTGTTGCCCGCAGATTGCTCGGCAAGCGCCCTTTGGTTACCGCGCGTTGCAGGGCACCGGCCGGTTACGTTCCGTAACAATCGGGCCCACGCCTCCCCCTGCGCCGGGACGCGGCAGTCTCGCTATAGTCCGCGCCATGGACAGCAGCCCGCACATCCTGGTGGTGGACGACGACCGCGAGATCCGCGACTTGCTCTCGCGCTTCCTGCGCAAACATTCCTTTCGCGTAACCGCCGCCGCCGACGGGCGCGAGATGCGTAAGGCCATGGAGGCGGGCAAGTTCGACCTGGTGGTCATGGACCTGATGCTGCCAGGCGAAGACGGCCTGGCCCTCACCCGCTGGCTGCGCTCCACCTCGGGCGTGCCGGTGATCATGCTGACGGCCGTCGGCGAGGAGACCGATCGCATCATTGGCCTCGAGATGGGCGCCGACGACTACGTGCCGAAGCCCTTCAACCCACGCGAGCTGCTGGCGCGCATCCGCGCCGTACTGCGCCGCGCCGAGGGGCTGCCGAGCGTGGAGTCGCGCAAGGGGATCGTGACCTTTGACGAGTGGAAGCTCGACACCGACCGGCGCGAGTTGTTCCGCCCGGACGGCGAGTTGGTGCCGCTTACGTCGGGCGAGTACGACCTGCTGCTAGCGCTGGTGGAGCGGCCGCAGCGCGTGCTGACGCGCGACCAGCTGTTGGACATCACGCGCGGGCGCGACACGGTGCCGTTCGATCGCAGCATCGACGTGCAGGTCAGCCGCCTGCGCCGCAAGATCGAGAACGACCCGAAGGACCCCGTGCGCATCAAGACCGTACGCGGCGGCGGCTACGTGTTCGCCTGTGAGGTCGTGAAATCGTGAGCTTGCTCGGCGAGGAGACGCCGGCCGCCGCTGCGCCGAGCGAAACGAACGAGCGCCGCGGCTGGCGCGCATGGTTCACGAGCTTCGCCGGCCGCATCACGCTGGTGCTGATCCTTGGCCTGCTGCTGGTGCAGAGCATTCCGCTCGGCTTCTACATCTATGACCGCACCATCGGCCGCTCGGCGCTGCAGGCGGAATCGATCGCCCAGCGCGTCATCAGCGTCGTCGAGACGTTCGAGAACGCGCCGGGTCCCCGCCGCCGCGATGTGCTGCGCGCCGTAAGCACCCGCTATTTCACCGTGAGCCTACTGCCGCAGCCGCCGCCGGTGGAGCCGCCGCCGCCGTTCGGCCTGATGGCTGAGATCACGCCGCGGCTGACGCCGCTTGGCGACCGGCCCGTCCGCATCTGGCCGACGCGCGGCCCCGATGGCGATGGCATGCTGATTGGCGTTGCGGTCAACCCCGGCTGGCTGCTGTTCGACGTACGCGCGGAGCCAAACGAGGCGAACCCCTATGTGCGCTTCTACACGCTGGGCACTCTGGCGCTGGTGGTGCTGGTGGTCGCCATCCTGATGGTCGGACGGCTGGCAGCGCCCGTAGGACAGTTCGCGTTGGCGGCCGACCGTTTCGGGACGGACGTGAATGCGCCGCCGCTGCCGGAGCGCGGTTCACCGGAAGTGCGCAAGGCGATTCGTGCGTTCAACCGGATGCAGCAGCGCCTGCGCCGCTACGTCGATGATCGCACCCTGATGATGGCGGCGATTTCCCACGACCTGCGCACGGCCCTGACGCGCCTGAAGCTGCGCGCCGAATTCATCGACGACGACGAGCAGCGCGGCAAGGCAATTGCCGACCTCGACGAGATGCAGTCGATGCTGGAATCGACCTTGGCCTTTGCGCGCGACGAATCCGTGCAGGAGCCGCGCAGCCGCGTGGACTTAGCCGCGCTGCTGCAAAGCCTGTGCTCGGACCACGCCGACGTTGGGCAGAACGTGAAGTACCAGGGCCCCGATCGCGTGCCGTTCGACGGCCGCCCCGTGGCGCTGCGCCGCGCGTTCGGCAACCTGATCGAGAATGCCGTGCGCTATGGCGGCGAAGCACTGGTGACGCTCGGCAGCAAGGACGGCAATTGCACGGTGCTGGTGGAAGACCGTGGCCCCAGCATCCCGAGCAGCATGCGCGAACGCGTGTTCGCCCCGTTCTTCCGCCTGGAAAGCTCGCGCAACCGCGAGACAGGCGGCATGGGCCTTGGCCTTGCCGTCGTCCGTTCCGTCGTGCGCGGACACGGCGGCGACATCGGGCTCCTGGACCGCGAAGGCGGCGGATTGTCGGTGCGCGTCACGTTGCCGTGCCCGTCTTGATGGTCGCTTGACCGCGCCAGGGCGGGAGGCGGACGCTTCGCCCCTCCTGCACTTTGAGGAAACGTGAGCATGAAGATCGGCGTTCTGGGTACCGGCATGGTCGGCGTGGCACTCGCCACCAAGCTCGTGGA
Source organism: uncultured Alphaproteobacteria bacterium (assembly GCA_903907895.1). Lineage (GTDB taxonomy): Bacteria > Pseudomonadota > Alphaproteobacteria > UBA2966 > CAIVPW01 > CAIVPW01. The sequence goes on along the minus strand of CAIVPW010000165.1, from coordinate 11,983 downwards.
GCTGGGCCACGACGTGGTCATGGGCGCGCGGGAGGCGAGCAACGAGAAGGCCGCCGCGTGGAAGGCGAAGATGCGCGGCAAGGCGGCAACCGGAACGTTCGCGGATGCCGCCAAACACGGCACGCTGCTGGTCAACGCCACGCGCGGCTCCGGCTCGATCGCCGCCCTTGACCTCGCCGGCGGCAACAACCTGAACGGCAAGGTGCTGCTCGACGTCGCCAACCCACTCGATTTCTCCAAGGGCATGCCGCCGACCCTGACCGTCACCAACACCGACTCGCTCGGCGAGCAGATCCAGCGCGCATTCCCCGAGGTGAAGGTCGTCAAGACCCTGAACACGGTGAACGCCAGCTTGATGGTGATGCCGCGCTCCCTGCCGCAAGAGCATTCCGTTTTCCTGGCCGGCAACGACAACCTCGCCAAGAAGGCGGCCGCCGCGCTGCTGAAAGAGTTCGGCTGGCGCGATGCGGAGATCGTCGACGTTGGGTCGATTCAGGCGTCGCGCGGGTTGGAGGCCTGGCTGCTGCTGTGGGTGTCGCTGATGGGTGCGTTGGGCACGCCGCACTTCAACCTGAAGCTGGTGAAGGCGGGGTAGCGACTCCGCACTAGGGCTTTGCCAGGTATGCCTTCATCTCGGCGCGGCTGATGAGGGTGTGCGCCTCGACGCCGGCACGGGCGAGGTTTTCGCGGCCGCCTTCTTCGCGATCGACCACGATCACGGCGTGGGCGATGGTCTTGCCGATCTCGCGCAGGCCCTCCGTGCTTTTCAACACTGCGCCGCCGGTGGTGAGCAGGTCATCGACCACGAGGCACGCCGGGTTGTCGCTGAACGTGCCCTCGAAGCGCTTGCCCATGCCGTGCTGCTTCGCGGCGCCGCGGTCGATGATGTAGGGCACGTCGAGGGCGAGCGACAACGCCGCAGCAATCGGAATGCCGCTGACGGCGGGCCCGATCAGGTTGGTGCCGGCCGGCAGCAGGTTGCGTTCGCGGATCACCGCCTGCATCGCGGCGACGATGGCACGCAGGCCATCGGGGCGCGTGGTGACGACGCGGCCGTCGATATAGAAATCGGACGTGCCGCCGGCGGAGAGCTTGAAGATGCCCACTTTGGCGGCACCGCTGGCGGCGTACACATGCAGCAACGGCTGCTTCCAGGCTTCGGTCGTGGTCGTGATCATGCTGTGGCGCGTGCCTTCAGTCGTTGTTCGATGGCATCCCACACGCGCGCCTCGAGCTTCACGCCGTCGAAGCGATTCACTTCCTGCAGGCCGGTGGGCGAGGTGACGTTGATCTCGGTCAGGAACCCGCCGATGACGTCGATGCCGGTGAACAGCAGACCGAGTTCGCGCAGGCGCGGGCCGATGGTGGCGCAGATCGCGCGGTCCCGCGTATCGAGGGTAGCGGGCTTGGCGGTGCCACCGACGTGCAGATTCGAGCGGGCCTCGCCCGCCTTGGGCACGCGCAGGATGGCGCCGGCCGGCTCGCCATCGATCAGGATGATGCGCTTGTCGCCGTTGCGCACCTTGGGCAGATAGCGCTGCACGACGATCGGCTCGCGATAGAGGTTGGTGAACAGCTCCAACAGCGCGCCGAGGTTCTCGTCATCGGGCGTGATGTGGAACACGCCGGCGCCGCCATTGCCGTACAGCGGCTTCACGATGATGTCGCGGTGTTGGGTGCGAAAGGCGTGTATCGCGTCGCGGTCGGACGTGATGATCGTCGGCGGCATCACGTCTTCGAAGTGCGTGACGAACAGCTTTTCCGGTGCGTTCCGCACGCTGACCGGATCGTTCACGACCAGCGTCGTGGCCTGAATGTGCTCCAGGATGTGGGTCGCCGTGATGTACGCCATGTCGAATGGCGGATCCTGGCGCATCAGCACCACGTCCATGGTGCCAAGGTCGAGCAGCTCCGGCGCGCCGAGCGTGAAGTGGTTGCCCTGTTCGCGGCGCACCTGGAGGGGGCGGACACGGGCGCGCACGCCGTGCTGCGAGAGCACGAGGTTGCGTGGATGGTAGTGGAACAGCGCGTAGCCGCGCGCCTGCGCCTCGAGCGCCAGCACAAAGGTCGAGTCGCCCCCGATGTCGATCCCCTCGATCGGGTCCATCTGAATGGCGACCTGGAGGGCCATGCCGGGGCGCGACCTTAGCGGCGGCGCGGGTCGTCGCGCAGCACGGCGTGGTTCACCACCTGCTTCACGCCGCTGATGTTCCGCGCATAGCCGACGACGCGATCCATCTCGGCCTGATCTTGGGCAATGCCCATCAGGTAGACGACGCCGTTCACCGTATCGATCGAGTAGTTGATGTCGCGCACGTTGCGGTCGCCCATGAGCTGTACACGCAGGGTGCTGGTGATGCGCGCGTCGGCAAAGTTTGCGGCGATGCCGCCCCGCTCGGCGACCTGGATTTCGTTCAGCACCTCGCGCACGCCGGGCACCGACCACGTAAGGCGGACCGCTTCGACGCGATCTTCCGGGTTCTGCACGGAGCCGGTGAGGAGCACCCGGCCTTCCAGCACCTCGGTGCCGACGCGCAGGAAGACGTTGGACTTCTGCAGCATGGCGTCCTTGACGCGCGCCTGGAGGACCGTGTCGTCGATGGCGGCGCCGATCGTTCGCTCCTGCGCGGCCGCGAGGCCCACAGCCGCCCCACCACCGAGGATGACCGGCGCGCAACCGGACAACAGGGGCGCGGTGCAGATACCTGCGGCGAGGAAGGCGCGAGCGATCATGGAAACCTCGTGGAAAAGCGGGACCTGACTTGCGGAGCGAGTATATGCCAGGCGTTCGGAATATGAACCGGCAGGCGCCAGGGCACGATGAGCATCACATCGAACCGCGGCTGCAATTGGGCAAGGTGCCGTTGGCGCTGCATAAATGCGGCGGCGGCACGGGCGATACGCTCCTGCTGGCGGGGATGAATGGAGTGGGCGGCGGCGCCGGTGTCGGCGCGCTGCTTTACCTCAATGAAGGCGATGGTACCGCCGCGGGTGGCCACGAGGTCTATCTCGCCCACCGGGGTGCGCGCGCGCCGGGCGCGGATGCGCCAGCCGTGCAGAGCGAGCCAGCCCGCACAGACGCTTTCGGCCAGACGCCCGCCGCGTTCGGCATCCCGCCTCGCGCTCATCGCTTTCGCAGCGCCATCGCGCGCGCGTAGACCTCGCGCCGGGGGCGGCCGGTTTTCTGCGCGACCAGGGCGGCGGCGTCGGACGGCCTCAGCGTGAGCAGCTGGTCCGAGAGCAATGCATCGACCGTCGCGTCGTCGCCGACCGCAGCTTCCTCGCCGGGCGGCGCGATGACGACGACCACTTCGCCTTTCGGGTCGCCTTGGGCCGCGTAGCGCGCGGCAAGGTCCGGCAGCGGTGCGCGCACCGCCTCCTCGAAGCGCTTGGTGAGCTCGCGCGCGACCACCGCTTCGCGCGGCCCCAATGTTGCCGCCATGTCGGCCAAGGATTCGGCCAGGCGATGGGTGGATTCGAGCACAACCAGCGTGGCGGGCACGGCGCGCACCTCTTCGAGGGCACGGATGCGCTGGCCCTGGCGCGACGGCAGGAAGCCGACGAACAAGAAGCGGTCGGTGGGCAGGCCGGCCACCATCAGCGCGGCGAGCACGGACGACGCGCCCGGCACCGGCACCACGGCAACGCCAGCGGCAACCGCTTCGCGCACCAGCTTGTAGCCGGGGTCGGAGATCAGCGGCGTGCCGGCATCGGACACCAGGGCGATGCGCGCACCTTGGCGCAACTGGGCCAGGAGGCGCGGACGCGCCTGCTCGGCGTTGGCGTCGTGATACGGGGTGGTGGGCTTCTTGATGGCGTAGCGGGCAAGAAGCTTGGCCGTGACCCGGGTGTCTTCGCAGGCGAGCAGGTCGGCGCCGCGCAGCACCTCGAGCGCCCGCAACGTGACGTCGCCCAGGTTGCCGATCGGCGTCGCCACGACATAGAGGCCGGGCGCGAGCACGGTGCCGCCGGGGGCGGCGTCGGATTGCCATTGGCCGGCGTCGCCGCTAGCTTCGCCCTCTGGATCCGCACATGACATCATTCTGGCCGTTTGGGCTTGCGTGCCGCCTGGTCTCGGCAGCTGCCGGGCGCACGCTGGCAATTTGCGTTGCGACGATGGTACTCGCCGGCTGCGGAGGCGTCTCGCTTCCCGGCCTGGGCGGCAGCCGCCCCACCGCGACCGAAGCACCTGCGCCCATCATCGCGCCGCCGGTGACCGCCCGGACGGTGCCGTCGCCGCAGGTGCAGGGACCCCCAGCACCGGAAGTATTCGGACCGCCGGCACCGAGGCTTCCGGGCTTTGCGCCGCTGCCGCCCGCGCCGCCGGCCATCGCGGGCCTGCCCCAACTGGCGCGGCCTCAGCTCGGCGATGTGCGCGTCGGGCTTCTGCTGCCGCTCAGCGGGCCGGAACAGGCGATCGGACAATCCTTGCTGGATGCGGCGCTGCTGGCGCTGACCGAGATCGGCAATGGCCGCGTGCGCCTGCTGCCGCGGGACACCGGCGGCACCGCCGAAGGCGCGCGCGCCGCAGCCGAAGCGGTGCTGCAGGAAGGCGCCGAGCTGATCCTGGGGCCAGTGTTCAGCGCCGAAGTGGCGGCCGCCGCGCAGCCGGCGCGGGCGCGCGGCATCAACGTGATCGCCTTTTCGACCGACGCGCAGGTGGCGGGCAACGGCGTGTACCTGATGGGCCTGTTGCCGCAGCAGCAGGTGGATCGCGTGGTGTCGTTCGCGGCATCGCGCGGGCTGCGGCGCTTCGCGGCGCTGGCGCCGCAGACGCCCTACGGTACGACGGTGACAGACCAATTGCGCTTTGCCGCCTCGCAGGTGGGCGGTGAGCTGACCGACGCGACGTTCTATCCGCCAACCGTCACCGACGTGATGAACGAGGTGCGCAGCCTAGCGCGGTACCAGGCGCGGCGGGACCGGCTGGCGTCGCAGCGGCGATTGCTGGAAGCGCGGGGCGACCCCGAAGCGCGGGCTCAACTGCAACAACTTGGCGGCTTGGACACCCTGGGCGGGCCCGGCTACGACGCGCTGCTGATTGCCGAAGGCGGGCCGATGCTGCGCCAGATCGCGCCGCTGCTGCCGTTCTTCGACATCGATCCGCGCCAGGTGCGATTCCTGGGCACGGGACTGTGGGACGACCCGACCCTGGGCCAGGAGCCGTCGCTGGTCGGCGGCTGGTTTGCCGCACCGCCGCCCGAGAGCGTGGCGTCGTTCATGGAGCGGTTCAACGCGACGTACCAGTACCGGCCGGTACGCATCGCGACGCTCGCTTACGATTCGGTGGCGCTGGCCGCGGCGCTGGCGCGCAACGACGGCACGCCGGACTTTGGCCGCGCGGCGTTGACGTCCCCGTCGGGCTTCGCCGGTACCGACGGCATCTTCCGCTTCCTGCCGAGCGGCATCGCGGAACGGGGATTGGCGGTGCTGGAAGTGACGGCGCGCGGTGCCCGCGTGATCGACACCGCCGCCAACACGTTCCTGCCCGTCACGAACTGAGCAGACGTTCCACGACGCGATTGAGCACAAGGCGGCCGCGGGCCGTGGCCGTGAGCGTCCGGCCGTCCCAGTCGAGGTAGCCGTCGGCGACGAGCTCGCTCAACACGGGCTCCAATTCCGCGGCGAGCTGCATGCCGGTGACGCGCGTGAAGTTGTCGGCGGCGATGCCCTCGCGCAGGCGCAGGCCCATCAGGACGACTTCCTGCAGCACTTCGCCGGGTGCCACGACCTCGTCGGGTTCGGCGCCCGTGCCAGTCTTCTCCACTGCGGTCATCCAAGTTTCCGGACTGCGCAATTCGCGCATCGCCACCCTGCCCTGCGGCGTGGTGAGACGGCCGTGCGCGCCGGGGCCGATGCCGATCCAATCACCGGAACGCCAGTAGGTGAGGTTGTGGCGCGATTCCTGGCCCATGCGCGCGTGGTTGGAGACTTCGTACGCCGGCAGTCCGGCGGCTTCGCACAGCTCCTGCGTGGCATCGAACAGATCGGCTTGCACGTCATCGTCCGGAATCGTGAGCTGGCCCGCGCGTGCGACGTCGGCGAAGCGCGTGCCCTCTTCGATGGTGAGCTGGTAGACCGACAAATGGTCGGTACCGAACGACAACGCCTCGGCAAGTTCCCGGCGCCAATCGGCAACCGATTGGCCGGGGCGCGCGTAGATCAGGTCGAACGACACACGCGGAAAAATCTGCAGGCCCATTTTGAGCGCCGCGCGCGCCTGCGCCGTGTTGTGCTCGCGGCCCAGGAACTTCAGAGATGCGTCGTCGAGCGCCTGCATGCCGAGCGACAGGCGGTTGACGCCCGCGACGCGGTAGTCGGCAAAGCGGCCTGCTTCGGCTGATGTGGGATTCGCTTCGAGGGTGATCTCGACGTCGGGGGCCAGCGCGAACCGCTGCGCGATGCCCGAGAGCACGGTGTCCACCGTAGCCGCGTCCATCAATGATGGTGTGCCGCCGCCGAAGAAAATGCTGGTGATGCGCGCCGGGCCGACGCGGTCGGCGTAACCGCCGATCTCGCGCGCGTACGCCGCGCGCCAGCGCGCCTGGTCGATGCCGGCGCGCACGTGGCTGTTGAAGTCGCAGTACGGACACTTCGACAGGCAGAACGGCCAGTGCACATAGATCGCCAACTCGCGCTCCGCGCGGGGCGCCAACTCGCGCTCCGCACCGGTCGCTAGGCGAACGTCAGCGCGCGAAGCAGGCAGCGACGAGCTTGCGGAAGGCATCGGCACGGTGGCTGATCGAATGTTTGTAGGCAGGATCGAGTTCGCCGAAGGTCTGGGTATAGCCGTGCGGCACGAACATCGGATCGTAGCCGAATCCGCGCGCGCCGCGCGGCGGCCACACCACCGTGCCATCGACGCGCCCCTCGAACAGCTCGACATGGCCGTCGGGCCACGCCAGGGCAAGCGCCGCGGAGAAGTGCGCGCGGCAATCCACCGCACCTTTGGCCGTCAGCGCGTCTTCGACCTGCTGCATGGCAAAGGCGAAGTCTTTTTTCGGGCCGGCCCAGCGGGCGGAGTAGATGCCGGGGTCGCCGCCGAGGGCATCCACGACCAGACCGGAATCGTCGGCCAGCGCCGGCAGCTTGGCGCCAGTGGCGGAGGCCAGCGCCTTGAGCTTGGCGTTGGCGGCAAACGTGGTGCCGGTCTCGTCCGGCTCGGGCAGGCCGAGCTCGCCGGCCGCCGTCACCTGCAGCGCGTAGGGCGCCAGCAGGTCTTGGATTTCGCGCACCTTGCCGGCGTTGTGGGTCGCGAGCACGAGCTCGCGGCCGGTGAACTTACGCGCCGCCAATGGCCTGCTTTTGCAGTTCGCCAAGTTGCGCGATGCCGTGTTGGGCGAGGTCGAGAAGCGCGTCGAGCTCGCCGCGGCTGAACGGCGCGCCTTCCGCCGTGCCCTGCACCTCGACCAGCTTGCCGTCGGCGGTCATGACGAAGTTGGCATCGGCGTGCGCCTTCACGTCTTCGGCATAATCAAGGTCGAGCACGGGGCCAAGCTCGGTGATGCCGCAGGAGACGGCGGCGACGCCACCGATGATCGGGCTCTTGCTCATGCGCTTTTCCTTCGCGAGCTTGGCCATGGCGATCGACAAGGCGACGTAGGCGCCGGTGATAGCGGCGGTGCGCGTGCCGCCATCGGCCTGCAGCACGTCGCAGTCGATCTTGATCTGACGCTCGCCGAGCGCGCTCAGGTCCACGATGGCTCGCAGCGAGCGGCCGATGAGACGCTGAATCTCCTGCGTGCGGCCGCTTTGCTTGCCTTTGCTGGCCTCGCGGTCGGTGCGCTCCAGCGTCGCACGGGGCAGCATGCCGTATTCGGCAGTCACCCAGCCGCGACCCGTGTTGCGCAGGAACGGCGGCACCTTTTCCTCGGTCGAGGCGGTGCACAGCACGTGGGTGTCGCCAAAGCGAGCGAGGCAGGAACCCTCGGCGTACTTGGAAACGCCCGGCTCCAGAGAGACGAGGCGCATTTGATTGGGTAGGCGGCCGGACGGTCGCATGCGAAAAGGGCTCTCCAGGCTGGCGGCGGCGGGCAGGGTTTAGCACACCGGCCGCCCGGTCCAATCGGATTCCGCCCGCCAACCCGGCCTTCTGCCGTTAGGCTTAGGCCGCGTTGACGGGTTTTGCATGCCTACCTAGATTCGAAGGCCATGATTCACGAGCTTTCCGAACGGTCGCGGGAAATCTTCCGCCGCATCGTCGAGGCCTACGTCGAGACGGGCGAGCCGATCGGCTCGCACACCCTCGCGCGCCGGCTGAACATCCGCCTGTCGCCCGCCTCGGTCCGCAACGTGATGGCCGAGCTGGAGAACGCTGGCCTGCTCTATGCACCGCACACCTCGGCTGGGCGGCTGCCGACCGAGCTTGGGCTGCGGTTCTTCGTGGACGGCCTTCTGCAGCTGGGTGACCTGACCGTCACCGAGCGGGCCACCATCGAGGCGCGTTGCCAGGCCGACGGCCGCAGCCTTGGCGACTTGATGAAGAACGCCTCCGACATGCTGTCGGGCCTTTCGGGCTGCGCCGGGGTCGTGGTGGCGCCAAAGAAGGATTCGCGCATCAAGCACGTCGAGTTCGTGGCGCTGTCGCCCGGACGCGCGCTCGTGATCCTGGTCACCGAGGGCGGCAACGTCGAAAACCGCATCGCCGAGATCCCGCACGACATGAAACCGTCGACGCTGGTCGAGGCGTCGAACTACCTCGACTCGCGCCTGTCGGGCCGCACCTTCGGCGAGGCGCGTGAAATCATCCGCAAGGAGATCGAGGACCGACGCGCCGAACTCGACGACCTGACGACGCGCGTGGTCGAAGCAGGCCTTGCGACATGGTCGGGCGGAGCCGGGCCGCCGGCGCTGATCGTGCGCGGTCAGGGGCACCTGCTGAACGACGTCACGGCCCTAGCCGACCTCGACCGCATCAAGAAACTGTTCGACGTGCTTGAGTCCGACGAGGACGTGCTGCGTTTCCTGGACTTGGCCGACGGCGCCGAAGGCGTGCGTATCTATATTGGCGCCGAGAACAAGCTGTTCGACATGGCGGGCTGCTCGCTGATCGTCGCGCCCTATGGCGACGCACGCGAGCGCATCGTGGGCGCCATCGGGGTGATCGGCCCCTCGCGCCTCAACTACGCCCGCATCATTCCGATGGTGGACTACACCGCGAAGGTCGTCGGCCGCCTAATGGCCTAAAGGGTTTTCATGGGTAACGAACAAGATATTCCCGGCGGGGCCGCATCCGAACAGACCGCCGCGGCCGCTGTGCCGAAGGCTGGCGAGCCGGCAGCGGAGCAGCAGATTGCGGAGCTGAAGGATCGGTTGCTGCGCTCGCTCGCCGAGATCGAGAACGTGCGCCGCCGCGCCGACAAAGAGCGCGAGGACACGGCGAAATATGCGGTCAGCAATTTTGCGCGCGAAATCGTGTCGGTCGCCGACAACCTGCGCCTTACGCTGCAGAGCGCGCCGAAGAGTGCCGAGGCCGATGGCGCACTGAAGGTGCTGCTGGAAGGCGTAGAGATGACCCAACGCGGGCTGCACACGACGCTGGAGAAATTCGGCATCAAGGTCGTTGACCCGATCGGGCAGAAGTTCGACGCCAACCTGCACCAGGCACTGTTCGAAGTGCCGGACACCGGCAAGGACGCCGGCATCATCGTGCAGGTGGTGCAGCAGGGCTATCAGATCGGCGACCGCCTGTTGCGGCCCGCCATGGTCGGCGTCGCCAAGGGCGGCACGGCCACGCCGCCGCCCACCGCCTAGCCGCGACCGATCCTACAAAACGGCCACGGCCGGGCGTGGGGCCCGGCCGTGCCTTGTACGTGCGGCGCTGGCGGGCGCCGCGCGCAACAGACCTACATGCCTTGGACGAGGGCGTGCCACGTTCCGGTGGGCTGATTGCCCTTCGACATGCGCGGCTCGGTGTCCTGCACGTAGTAGTACAAAGGCTTGCCCTTGTAGGCCCAGACCTTCTCGTTGTCGGCGCGGGTCACGACGGTCCAGTCACCGCCCGGAGTGTCGGTGGCGGCGGCCTTGAAGAGCGGCCAGTTGGTGAGGCAGGTGCCGGTGCAGGTGGACTGACCGGCCGTGTCACGATCCCACGTGTAGAGGACCATGCCCTTGGCGTCGGCCATGACCATCCCGGCCTCGGTCTGCACGTACTGCACCTGCGGTGCCGCCCAAGCCGAACCCGCGATGAACATTGCGGCGCCGGCGAGCGCAAAAATTGCCTTCTTCATGATGTCCCTTCCCTCCACGCCCCGGCCCGTTGCGGGCCTTTCCGGGGGGCGCAAACCGGGTTTGTGTGGGCCCCCGGAAGACAACGGAGGACCGCGCAAAACTGCGGAAAAGGGGACCACTTCGGCGTCTTGGCAGCAAGCCAACGGCCGGACAAGAACGCTTGTAGAGGTGTCAATCTTTCGTGTGAGCGGCGTGACCGCGGCCGAAGATCGCGCGCCACACCGGGCAAGTGAGCGGTGCGTCCAAGGAGGCCACCGGGGTCATGGCGCGAACCACCGACCAGGAAGGTCGGTACATCCGTACGCGTACTGACCGAGACAATCCGGTTTCTCGGGCCTTTGCCCGCTTGGCCGACATTGCGGGGTTGGGTTCTGGTTCCTATATATCGGCAAGCACCGTTTAGGGGGTCCCCGACCGGCGCCCAGGTGTGGGCTGGCGCGGGATGCCGAAAGAAGAGGACGGAATGAGCAAGACTATTGGTATCGACCTTGGCACCACGAATTCGTGCGTCGCCGTGATGGAGGGCAAGAGCCCCAAGGTCATCGAGAATGCCGAAGGCATGCGCACGACGCCTTCGATCGTGGCCTTCACCGCCGATGGCGAGCGTTTGGTCGGCCAAGCCGCCAAGCGCCAGGCGGTGACGAACCCGGAGAACACGATCTTCGCCGTAAAGCGCCTCATTGGCCGCAAGTACGACGATCCGATCACCAAGAAGGACATCGGCATGGTGCCGTACCGCATCGTCAATGCGGACAACGGCGACGCATGGGTTGAGGTTCAGGGCAAGAAGTACAGCCCGAGCCAGATTTCCGCCTTCGTCTTGCAGAAGATGAAGGAGACGGCCGAGGGCTATCTCGGCGAGAAGGTGTCGGAAGCCGTCATCACGGTGCCGGCATACTTCAACGACGCCCAGCGCCAGGCCACCAAGGACGCCGGCCGCATCGCTGGCCTCGACGTCAAGCGCATCATCAACGAGCCGACCGCGGCCGCGCTCGCGTACGGCCTCGACAAGACCAAGGCGCACACCATTGCCGTGTACGACCTCGGCGGCGGCACCTTCGACATCTCGGTGCTGGAACTCGGTGACGGCGTGTTCGAGGTGAAGTCCACGAACGGCGACACGTTCCTGGGCGGCGAAGACTTCGACATGCGCCTCGTCGATTATCTGGCCGACGAGTTCAAGAAAGAGAACGGCATCGACCTGCGCAAGGACCGTCTTGCTCTGCAGCGCCTAAAGGAGTCTGCGGAAAAGGCGAAGATTGAGCTGTCGAGCGCCGCGCAGACGGAAATCAACCTGCCGTTCATCACGGCCGATGCGTCGGGCCCGAAGCATCTGACGATGCGGCTGACGCGCGCCAAGCTTGAAGCGCTGGTCGATGACCTGATCGAGCGCACCATCGCGCCCTGCAAGGCCGCGTTGAAGGACGCCGGCCTAACGGCGGCCGAGATCGAGGAAGTGGTGCTGGTCGGCGGCATGACGCGCATGCCGAAGGTGATGGAGCGCGTGAAGAACTTCTTCGGCCGCGAGCCCCACAAGGGCGTGAATCCGGACGAGGTCGTTGCCATCGGCGCCGCCGTGCAGGCGGGGGTGCTGAAGGGCGACGTGAAGGACGTGCTGCTGCTCGACGTGACGCCGCTGTCGCTCGGCATCGAGACCCTGGGCGGCGTGTTCACGCGCCTGATCGAGCGCAACACGACCATCCCGACCAAGAAGGCGCAGGTGTTCTCGACCGCCGAAGATGGACAGAACGCG
>CAIVPW010000164.1 GCA_903907895.1 uncultured Alphaproteobacteria bacterium | reverse complement strand
GTCAACGTCACCGACTTCCAGCTGCACATGACCACGCGGTCGTCGTGCATCCTGCGCGTGGTGTTGCGGCCCGGGCTCGACGCCGACACGGCCGCCGACTCGATGCGCCGCATCGAGGCTTCCTTGCGCGCCACCCTCGACCGCAAGGAAATGACCAACGTGCAGCTGAGCGTGACCCCGGTGGCCGAACTCCCGCGCGATCCCAGCGGCAAGCTGCGCACGGTGATCAACGCCCCAGCCTGACGCTTGGGGCCGATTCGCCGCGCCGGACGGCATATGCTAGTATTCCGGCACTACGCTTGGTCGGTGCAACCCACAGGGTGCGATCATGCTGCGCCGTTCCTTCCTCCTTGGTCTGCTGTCCGCGCCTGTTCCAGTGGCGGCGCTCGCTTTGCCGCGCGATGCCGTCGCGGCCGTGCCGCGCGACGCTAACGGCTTCCACGCGCCCGATTGGTTCCGGCCGCAGACCTTCGACCTGCGCCGCGATCTCGCGGCAGCCCGCGCCGAGCAAAAGCCGCTCGTCGTGTTCTGGGAAATGGTGCCGTGCATCTTCTGCGACGTGCTGCACGACAAGGCGCTGCAGGACCCGGCCATGCGCGCCTACGTCGCCGACCGCTTCTACTGCGTGCGCTACGACCGTCAGGGCAAGCAGACATTGTACGACTTCAACGGCGCCGAACGCACCGAACGCGACACGTCGTTCGCCCACCGTGTCCTCGGCACGCCGACCCTCGAATTCCGCACCGCCGATTTGCGTGAACCTATCCGCGTGCAGGGCTTCCTGGGCTACAATCTGCTGCAGTCATCCTTTGAGTACGTGGACGAGCGCGGCTACGAAAAGCTCGGCTTCGCCGCCTGGCTGCGCCAGAGGCCGCGCTAGCCGCCGAGCGTCGCTTACGCTTAGGGCGGCATCCGGCCATGCCGGATTTTCAGGGTCCGGCCGGTGCGGTAAGACTCGGCATCGATTGCGGAGATATCGATGCCGGTCGTAGACGCCTCGCGCCTGCTGGAGCACGCCGTCCGCCACCGCTATGCGGTGTGCGCGTTCGACATTCCCGACCTCGCGGTCCTGTCCGCTACGCTCGCCGCGGCAGAACGCGCGCGGGCGCCCGTCATTTTCAGTCCAGGGTCAGCGGGCGTCGCGCCGCCGGAACACCTGCTGCCCGCCTTGGAGGCGGCCGCCCGCGGCGCAGCAATCCCCGTGGTGCTGGCCCAGCACGGCGTCGCATCGCTTGCCGAGGCGGCACGCGCCATCAATCACGGCTGCAATGCCCTCATCATCGGCACGGGCGAAGCGCACTCCTTCGCCACCGTTGCGCGCCAATGCGGCATCGCCCTCATCACCGGCGCGGTGGAGGCGGATCTTGACGCTGGCGAGTCGTCCTATGCCGGCTGGCTTGCCTCGGGTGCAACCGTGGTGATCCACGCGCACCTGCAGGATGTGGCGATGCCGCCAACCCCCACGGCCCGGTACGCAGCATTCCTGCGCACCTTCCATCAGCGTCTGGAGCAAGAGGTCGCCACGCGCCTGGCATGGTCCCGTTCCGCCGGCCAGGCGTCCGCCGCGCTCGCCGTGGCGCCGGCATTCCATTCTGTCGAGCACTGCATCGTCTACAACGTGGACAGCCAGCACGCGTCCCGCATCGACGAGGTGATGGAACACGGCCGCCGCGTGCTCGGCGCCATTCCCGGTGTGCGCGCGGTCTTCACCGGCCGTGCCGAGGGTGCCGGCGCCAAGTATCAGTACTGTTGGATCGTGCGCTTCGCACATCCCGCGGTGATCGACAGCTACCGCGAGCACCCCGACCACGTCGGCTTCGCCAACACGCACTTCCGCCCCATCGCGCCCGATCGCCTCACCATCGACTTCCGCCGCGTGGAGTAAGCACCGCGACGCGCCGGCGTTAACGCTTGGAACCAAGCAAAGGTGAAGTGTTCCAAGCTGGAGATTCGCGATCGCACAGCGTACGTCTGATGGATGCGAAGCCGCCCTTCCGTCACATCCACTGCTGCAACGCGCGCCGTGTCACGCCGGCATGCTGCTCGGCATGCGCGCTCGCTTGGCGGAGGGGGCCGTATTTCGCCCGTATTTGCGGCGCTATTCGGCGGCGGCGAGGCGCTCCAGGAATCGCTCCACCGCCCAGGCATGACTGCCGTGACTGAGCGCGTTGAACGCGTCTTCGGGCGACAACCACAGCAGGGTGTGGTCGGCCTCGGTTTGCGGCGCGGTGCCGATGACCTCTGCGGCAAAGAACGTGCAGCGCTTCTCGAAGCACGCCGCCTCGGTCTCGGAATACGCAATCTGCACGGCGGTCCCCAGCAGCGCCACCGGGCGCAGCAGCAGGCCGCACTCTTCGATGCC
>CAIVPW010000163.1 GCA_903907895.1 uncultured Alphaproteobacteria bacterium | reverse complement strand
CTGGTCGCGCGGCCATACCTCGCGCACGAGCGGCTCGTTGCGCTTCACGATCTCGCGCATGCGCGCTTCGATCTTCTCGAGGTCGTCTGGCGTGAACGCCGTCTTGCGCGCGAAGTCGTAATAGAAGCCGTCCTCGACGTTTGGGCCGATGGTGACCTGCGTCTCGGGATAGAGCTCTTTGACGGCCTCGGCGAGGATGTGTGCCGTGTCGTGGCGGATAAGGTCGTAGACCGTGGCGTCGTCGTCCTTGCGCGTGACGATCGAGACGTGCGCGTCGCGCTCGATCGGGCGCGACAGGTCCCACACCTTGCCGTCGACGCGAATGGCCATCGCCGCCTTGGCGAGGCCGGGACCGATGTCCTTGGCCAGGTCGGCGCCCGTCACCGGACCGGGATAGGAGCGGACCTTACCGTCCGGAAGCGTCAGGGCAACCACGGGAAACCTTTATTTTGCGCGGAAATCCGCGCGGCCAAAATCCGCCGGGAAGGTACGGCGAATCCCCCTGCTGTCAAGGCAGGGCCAGATGGCTAGGGCCGGCGCACCTTGAGGGCCATCTCCGCGACCTCTTCGACGGTCAGGTCCTTCAGCGCGGGGCGGCGCAATATCCGGACGGCCTGGCCACGCGGCGCGCACAGCGCCGGGTCGGATGCATTCGAGAACAGAACGACCGACCGGGACCCTGCCGTGGCGGCAAGGTGCATCGGTCCGGTGTCGTTGCCCACGGCGACCACCGCGCGGCGGGCCAGTTCGGCGACTTCCTCGAGACTCGTGCGGCTGCACAGGTCCATGCCCCCCGCCGCAGCGACGGCCGCGGTCGCCGCCTCGTCGCCCTTGCCGCCGATGGCCACGGTCCCGATCCCCAACTGCGCGAACCGCTGCGTCAGCGCGGCATAGTTCGGCGCCGGCCACCGCTTGGCTGGGCGGTGCGCCGAGCCGCCGGGCACCAGGAGCGCGAACTCTTTTGGCAACGCGAGGTGGGTGAGGTCCGCCTTGAACCAGCTGATGTCGGGATGCGGCACGTGCTCGATGCCGGCGATGCGCAACTGCTCGGCCTGGCGATCGACCGTGTGCATGTGGGTGCGCTCGGGCGTGTCGTGACGCAGCGTGGCGCCGCGCACAATGCCGCTCCATTCCGGCTTGGGCCGCGGGAAGAAGCGGTAGTAGAGGCCGGAGCGTTTGGACGTCTGCAGGTCGTAGACGCGGTCGAAGCGGTGCTCGCGCAGGCGCTGCAGCAACTCGACCCAAGCGCCTACCTGCCAGATGCGCGGCCGCGTGTCGGTCCACACCTGGTCGAACAGGCGGCTGGCGCGCGCCATGCCGACATAGGGCGGCGTCGTCAGCAGCGTGACGTGGTCGCCCAAATGGTGCGCGCGGATCGCCATGAAGGGACCCGTGGCGAGCACGAAGTCGCCCAACGCACCGTGCTTGATGACGAGAATCCGCCGCATGCCAGCCGCGCGTCAGACCCTCAGTAGCGAACCGATTCGCCGAGCAAGCGGCGATAGACGTCGAGCGTGGCGCCGCACATGCCCTCCAGGCTGAAGTTGCGGAGGATATGTGCCCGCGCCTTGCGCGCCAGGAACTCGCGCGCCGGCGCACTGAGACCCAGCGCCTGCTCGAGCGCCTGCGCCAGGAGTGTCGCATCGCCCGGCGGCACCAGCCATCCCGTCTCGCCCGGCACCACCGTTTCCATGGTGCCGCCGTGGCTGGTGGCGACGACCGGGCGTCCCATCGCCTGCGCCTCCGCGGTGACGCGGCCGAAGGCTTCGGGGTCGGTGGACGCCGACACCACCACATCCGCCAGCATGTAGGCGGCGGCCATGTCGGACTCGTGGTCCACGAACCGCACCATGGATTCCAGCTTTCGCTGGGCGACAACGCGTTCGAGCTCGCGCTTGTAGCGCTCGCGGCCACCGGTCGAGCCGACGATGACGCAGACGAAATCGCGGCGCGCCATCTGCGGCAGCGCTTCGAGCAGCACTGTGTGACCCTTCCAGCGCGTGAGGCGCCCCGGCAGCATGATGACCGGCGCGCCGTCGGGCAGGCGCCAGGCCTTGGCCAGCCGCGCGATGCGGTGAGGGCCGACGCCGGCCGGATCGAACAGCACCGAATCCACACCCCGCGGGATGGTGACGACGCGGCCGTCGGTCACCTTGTAGACCTTGCGGATGTGCTCGGAGATGAAGCGGGAAATGGCGATCACCGCGTCGCCCTTGGTCATCACCGAGTTGTAGTAGCGCTTCAGCGGATTGCCGTGGCTGTAGTAGCCGTGGAACGTCGTCACGAACGGCAGGCCGAGCTTCTTTGTTGCTGCACGCGCGGCCCAGGCGGGGGCACGGCTGCGTGCATGAACGAGGCTCACGGAATGTTCACGCGCAACATCCATCAGCAGCCGGGCATTGCGGCCGCGGGCGAACGGGCTGCGCGTATCTACCGGCAGCGTCACGTGGGTGGCGCCGGCGCGGAGCAGTTCGCGCACCATGGGACCGCCGGCAGAAGCGACGATTGCGCGCCAGCCCGCCTGGACGATGGCGGCGGCCACGTCGACGGTGCCACGCTCCACGCCGCCGCCGTTCATCGACGGCAGCACCTGCAGGATGCCGGGCGCATCCAGCGATGCCGCCAATGGGCGGCCGGTGCTAGTCTCCAAATCGAGGCTCATTCCAGGACAGGTTCATGAATTCGGAGACGCGGCCCGCCAGATTGCGCCGCTCGGATGGGGCCACTATCGCGTATCGCACCATCGCGGGCAAATCGCCGGGTATCGTCTTTATGACGGGCTACCGCTCGCGCATGGAGGGCGCCAAGGCTCTGGCTCTCGAGGCGTACGCACGCAGCACCGGGCGGGCGTTCACGCGCTTCGACTACCAGGGGCACGGCGAATCCGAAGGCGACTTCGAGTCCGCCAGCCTGTCCACGTGGATCGGCGACGCGCTCGCCGTGGTGGATGAAGTCACCAGTGGGCCGCTCATCCTGGCCGGATCGAGCATGGGTGCCTGGATCATGCTGCGCGTGGCGTTGGCGCGGCCCGAGCGGGTGGCCGGCCTGATGGGCATCGCCTCGGCGCCCGACCTGACCAAGACGTTGATGTGGGAGCTGTTTGACGACGACACGCGCGAGAAGCTGGAGGCGGGAGCGGTGCTGCGCTTCCCCAGTGGGGAAGGCGACAGCGAGACCATCGTCACCCACGCGCTGATCGAGGACGGCAAGCAGCATCTGGTGCTGGAAGGACTCATTCCCATCAAGGTGCCGGTGCGCCTGCTGCATGGCCTCGCGGACGAAACCGTGCCCTGGACGCTGTCAGAACTGATGCTGGCGCAACTCGAAAGCACCGACGCATCGCTGACCTTGATCAAGGACGGCGGCCACCGCCTGTCGAAGCCGCACGAACTTGGGCTGCTGGTCCAGACGATGGACGGCCTGTGCCGGATTGCCGAGCGTCAGTCCGCCGCCGATGCCAGCGCCGCCAAGCCTTCGCGATAGGTCGGGTAGCGCAGGACGACACCAAGCTCTTCCTTGATGCGGTGATTCTGTACGCGCTTGTTCTCGGCATAGAACGAGCGCGCCATCTCCGATAGCTGCGCCGTTGCGAACGGCACCAGCGGCGGCGGCTCCATCCCCAGCAACTCGGCGGCGTGCGCGACGACGTCGGCGGGATGCGCCGGCTCGTCATCGCACACGTTGTAGACCCGCCCTGGGTTGGGCTTGCGCATGGATGCCATCAATACTCGCGCCAAGTCCTCGACGTGTATGCGCGAGAAGTATTGCCCCGGCTTGTCGATGCGATGGGCGGTGCCCGCCCGGAGCTGGTCAAGCGGACTGCGGCCCGGCCCGTAGATGCCCGCCAGGCGGAAGATGTGCAGCGGCAGGCCGGACTCCTGATGCAAGGTGAACCAGCCCGCCTCGGCGGTCACCCGGCGCCAACCGCGCGCGCTCGCCGGCATCAGGGCGCCGGACTCATCGACCCAGCCACCACCGCGGTCGCCGTAGACACCCGTGGTCGAAAGATATCCCGCCCAGCGCAGTTGCGGCGCGAGCATCGCAAGATCGGCGGCGTGCATGTCGAGCACAGGATCGCCCACGTCGTCGGGCGGAACGCTCAGCAGTAAATGCGTCACGCCCTGCAACGTTGCCGCGAAATTCTTGATGGGATTGCCGCGCTCGAACGCGACGGCATCGATGCCGGCTTCGCGCGCGCGGACGCACTTGTCCTCGGTGCGGCAGGTCCCGGCCAACGCCCAGCCGTCCTCGAGCATCAGGTCGGCAATCAGATGCAGGGCCGAGTAACCGATACCGAAGCAGAACAGCTTCATTGCCATTCCGCCCGCACGCCGCTGTCCGTCTCCAACGCAAGGCGCGCGGCACGCTCGGCATGGAACATCTGTCCGTCGAGCCGCTGCAGCGCCCACACAGCCATCGCGCGCACCAACGGAGACGAGTCGTCGAGTGCCGCCCGCGCCGTGGCGGCAAGAGCTGGCGCGCCGCTGTTGCCGACAGCAATCAACACGTTGCGCACGAACCGGTCGCGGCCCGTGCGCTTGACAGGCGTGCCCGCAAAGCGTTTGCGGAACGCTTCTTCGTCAAGCGCCGCCAACTCCACCAGTAGCGGCCCAGTCGTCGCTTCGCGCGCCTGAAGCTTCGTTTGCTGCGCCGCCTGCGCGTACTTGTTCCACGGACACACGGCAAGACAGTCGTCGCAGCCGAAGATGCGGTTGCCGATGGGCGCTCGGAATTCTGCCGGGATGTGGCCTTCGTACTCGATCGTGAGGTACGAGATGCAACGCCGGGCATCGAGCTGATACGGCGCCGGGAATGCGTCCGTCGGGCAGATATCCAGGCAGCGCGTGCAGGTGCCGCACGCGTCTTCCACGACCTGATCGGCCTCCCCGAGATCGAGCGTGGTGAAGATCTCGCCGAGCAGCAGCCACGAGCCGAACTCGCGCGACACCAGGTTCGTGTGCTTGCCCTGCCAGCCGAGTCCGGCCGCACCGGCCAGCGGCTTTTCCATCACCGGCGCCGTGTCGGTGAACACCTTCACGTCGGCGCCGAGGCGCGCGTAGAGGAAGTTGGCGACGTCCTTGAGGCGCCCTTTGAGCAACTCATGGTAATCGCGGCCGCGTGCGTAGGACGCGATGACGCCGCGCCTCGCATCGTCCGTGGTTTCGGGCGGGCCGTAGTTCATGCCGCAGACGATGACGCTGCGCGCCTCGGGCCACAACGCGGCCGGATCGGCGCGCCACTCGGTGCGGTCTTCCATCCAGCGCATGTCGCCATGACGTCCCTCGGCTAGGAAGGCACGCAAGCGTTCGCCAGCATGATGCACCGCAGAGGGGCGCGCGAAACCGACCGCGTCGAATCCCGCTGCGAGCGCCCGAGACCTGATCGCTTCCCGCGGGGAGGCTGCCATGCCGTTCGGCTTAGAAGTCGAGGTTGGCGTAGTGCTTGGGTGGCGGCAGGCCCGGAATGTAGTCGGCCAGCAGCGGGCGGAAGCTCGGCCGCGACTTCACCCGCGCGAACCAGTCCTTGGCACCCGGATGCTCTGCCCACGGCACGTCGCCGAGGTAATCCACGCAGCTGATCTGTGCCGCGGCAGCCGCGTCGGCAAGACTGAACTTCGGACCCGCGAGCCACGTGCGGCGGTCGCACAGCCATGCGATGTACTCGAGATGCGGCACCAGGTTCTGGTGGCCGGCGCGGATGGCGGATGAATCCGGCGTGCCCATGCCCATGAAGCGCTTGTAGAGCTTCTCGCCGACGAGGTTCTGCGTCACCTCGCGGTAGAACTTGGTGTCGAACCAGGCCGCAAGGCGGCGCACCTCGGCGCGCTCGCGCGCATCCGAACCGATCAAGGCACCCTTGGCGTGCGCCTCATCGAGGTACTCGCAGATGGCGCCCGCATCGGCCAGCGCGACGCCGTCGTCCTCGACCAGGACCGGCACGGTGCCGGCCGGATTGAGGATGAGGAACTCCCGGCGGCGCTCCCAGTCCTTCTCTACGACGAGGTCGAATTCGAGGCCCTTCTCGCCCAGCACGATGCGGACCTTGCGCGAGGTGGGGGAGAGCCAGCCGTGATAGAGCGTGCGCATCAAAGCTCCGCGAACCGGCCGGGGCGGCGGTCGTGCCGAGATTCTCGACTGCTGCATCCTTGCAAGGGCGCGCCGGAGACACAATTGCATTCGCTGCAATCGGGTGCGCATGGAATTGCGCGCGCGCGGGCGATGTGGGAGAAAGCCGCGCCTTCCTCCCGCGAGGCCCCGGCGTGGACCTGCTGCAGATCGTCGCCCTGGCGATCATCCAAGGCGTCACCGAATTCCTGCCCGTCGGCGCGGACACGCACCTGGCGTTGGCCGCCACTGTGCTGGCGGTCGACCCGCCCGGCGTGTCCCTCGCCCTGCACCTCGGCGCCGTGCTGGCGGTCACCGCCTATTTTCATGGCGAAATCGGCTCTGCCGGCCTTGGCCTGATCCAGGCGCTGCGCGGGCGGCGCACCCAGCACACCAAGCTCGCCGGCAAGCTGCTG
>CAIVPW010000162.1 GCA_903907895.1 uncultured Alphaproteobacteria bacterium | reverse complement strand
TGTGTGAGCCACCATGGACAGTGCCGAATTCCGCGCCCGCCAGGCGCCGCTCAAGGACCGATACCGCCAGGAGCCCCAATCTGCCCTGGTGCACGGTAGGGCCGAGGCCATCCTCTCCGCCGATGGCGGCGCCCATGTCGCCACCTGGGCCGGGGTTGCCAATGCCGGACTGCACCCCGCCACCGGCGGCGATGGCACGATGGCGTGCTCCGCCGACATGCTGCTGCAGGCCGTGGCATCGTGTGCGGCGGTCACGTTGAGCAGCGTCGCGATCGCCCGCGGCGTGACACTGCGCAAGGCGGTAGTGCGGGCGGAAGGAACGTGGGATGCGCGCGGCACCCTCGGCGTCTCGCGCGAAGCCCGGGTGGGACTCACCGACCTGAGGCTGATCTTCGAGCTCGATACCGACGTAGACCAGGCGACTCAACAGCGGCTGATCGAACTGGCGGAGCGCTACTGCGTGGTGCTGCAGACGCTGCGGCACCCACCGAACGTGGAAACGGCGCTAGGCTCCGAGACCTAGCGCCGCGCACGCAGCACAGCCTCTCTGGCGGTGCTTCCCCCGTACCCTCCCGGTCCCCCCGGACGTCGTTACTGCTGTTCGCGCAGTGAGCGGCGAAACACGCCGGAAATGGGCTCCAGCAGATAATCCGCCAGCGTGTGCGCTGCTGTCACGATGATCACCTCGGCCGGCATGCCGGGGTAGATCTTCTGGTCGCCCACGACCGCGTCTTGGGTCAGCTCGACACGCGCTTCGTAGTAGTGCTGGCCGGTCCGCTCGTCGGTGAGGCGGTCGGCCGAAACCTGGGTCACGCGACCTTCCAGCGGCAACGCATGACGCTGATTGTAGGCCGTCAGGCGCACCTGCGAGTGCAGGCCGATGTGCACGACATCAGCATCATGCGGCTCGACGCGCGCTTCCACGATCAGACGGTCCATGGCGGGAACGAGGTCCATCATCGGCTCGCCGGGTGCGACAACCCCGCCGGTGGAGTGCACCTTGAGGTTCACCACCGTGCCTGCCGTCGGAGACCGCACCTCGATGCGCCGGTTGATGTCATCCGCGGCGCGTGTGCGCTCGGTCAGGTCCAGCAACATCGCCTGCACTTCGCCAAGCTGCTTCACTGCCGTGTCCATCGCCGTTGTGCGCAGGTCGCTGATCTGCAGCTGCGCCTCGGCCATGCCCTGGTTGGCGCGGGCGATGGCCGCCTTGTTCTGGCTGCGCTTGCCTTCAATCTCCGCCTGCTGCCGCTGCAACTCCAACAGCCTCGATTTTGGCGCCAGATTCCGGGCGACGAGCTGCATCTCGGTGTTCACCTGCTCACCCAAGAATCCAAGCTGGCGGTCCTCGGCGGCAATCTCACCCTCGATGCCTACCACCTCGGCCTTCAGCTGAGCGATGCGCTGGTTGAGGATGGCGACTTGACCCCTCAGAGATTCCCTCTGTGTCTTGAAGATGTCGGTCTGGCCGCGAACCACCTCGGCGACCTCGGGGTCGCCCATGCGCGCCTCCAACTCGGCCGGGAAGGCGAGCGAGTCGATGCCGTCGCGTTGCGCTTGCAGCCGTGCCTGTGTTGCGAGGCCGACGTCGCGGCGCTTGCGCAGCAATTCGACGTTGGCGCCCGCCTGCGTTCCGTCCAGGCGCACCAGCACCTGTCCCTCGCTGACGACATCGCCGTTTTTCACGAGAATGTCGCGGACGATGCCACCTTCCAGGTGCTGAACGGTCTTGCGGGTCGATTCGACCCCGATGAAGCCCTGTGCGACGACGGCGCTCTGCAGCGGTGCCACCGCTGCCCAGCCGCCGAATCCAAAGAAGAAGAGCGTGATGGCCGACACGCCCGCGAATACCGGCAACACGACGCGAGGGCGGCGCGGTAGCTCGACCGTGCGCGGCGAAGCGCCGAGCTTCGGAACAGCCACCTTCGGGGTGGGAACGCTTGCGTAGTTCTTGGTCATCAGCCGTTCCCCACTGCTTTGGAGAGAAGTTCGGTGCGGACCGGTTCGCCGCCGGTAATGACACGCGGCAGGATCTCGTCGCGCGCGCCGAACAGGCGGATCTGTCCATCGCGCAGCACCAGAATGCTGTCGACGTGGCGCAGGATGTTCGGCCGGTGCGCAATGACGATGGATGTGATCTTCCGGTCCCGCAAGCGGTCGATGACGCCGAGCAGAGCATCTTCGCCCTGCGCATCGAGTGCGGCGTTCGGCTCATCGAGTACGACAAGGCGCGGATCGCCAAAGAGCGCACGGGCCAGCGCGATGCGCTGGCGCTCGCCGCCCGACAAATTGAGGCCGCCGGGCGCCACCTCGGTTTCGTAGCCCCTGGGCAGACGCAGGATCATCTCGTGCACGCCGGCGAGCTGTGCGGCGGCAATGACCGACTCCGCGTCCACGTCCCCTAGGCGCGCGATATTGTCACGTACCGTGCCGGGGAACAGTTCGACGTTCTGCGGCAGATAGCCGACGTACTGGCCGCGGTCGTCTGGATTCCATTCCGCGACGTCCGCATCATCGAGGCGCACGTGGCCGACGTTCGGGCGCAGGTTGCCAACCAACAGCCGCGCGAGCGTCGTCTTGCCGGAGCCGGACGGTCCGATCAGGCCGAGGGCGAGGCCCGGCTCCATGTCGAAGCTGATGGCGCGCAGCAGCGGCTCCTTCGAGCCAGGGTGCGCATACAGCACGCCTTCGGCGGCCAGGCGGCCGACGGGCCGGGGCAGGGGCAGCATATCGGTGCGCGGCGGGGCGGCCTCAAGCTGTTGGCCCAGTCGCTTGTAGGCCGCCCACGCGCCGGCGACCGTGCGCGCGGCACCGATCGCCTGCTCAACAGGGGCAAGCGCGCGCCCCACCAGAATGGACGCCGCGATCATGACGCCCGGCGTGATCTCGCCGGCGATGGCGAGATAAGCGCCGACGCCGAGCATCGCGATCTGCAGGAACAGTCGCAGCGTCTTGGAGACAGCGGAAATGTGATTGGTGCGGGCTGCCGCGCGCGCCTGCAGGTCCAGGACGTACGAGTTGTCGCGGTGCCAGCGCGCCTGCAGGTTGGGCATCATGCCCATGGCCTCGATGGCATCGGCGTTGCGGATCGCTGCCTCGGCCGAGGCCAAAGCGCGGATCGATTCACTATTGGCACGCTTGAGTGCGCCGCGTGTCGCGTACTCGTTCAGGATCGCCAGCGCGAACAGCACCAACGCGCTCGCCAGCGCCACGGCACCAAGCGTCGGGTGCAGACCATAGATGACGGCGACGAAGATCGGCGTCCACGGAGAGTCGAAGAACGACAGAAGCGCGGGCCCGGTCAGAAACTGACGCACGGTGCCGAGATCGCGCAGGCCCTGGCCCGAGCTGTTCGTCTCGCGCAGCGCCTGCTGCACGCTGGAGAGCAGGACCGCGGAGCCCAGCCGTCGGTCGAGCCACGTACCGATGCCGACCATCACGTGACTGCGCGCCCCTTCCAGGATGCCGAACACGATCAGCGCGAATACGCAAATGCCGGACAGCACGAGTAACGTCTCGTTGCTGCGGCTCGGCAGCACGTGATCGGACAGGTGCATCATGTACAGCGGCGCCGTTAGCATCAGCAGGCTGATGCCCAAGCTGAAAACCAGCACGGCAATGAAGGCGCCGCGGCACGCGCGCAGTGCGTCCGCCAAACGGCGATCAACAGGAGCGCTCCCTGCACGCATGCGCACCACCTTTACAACACGGACCAAAATGAACGGCGCGGACACTATCTCGTTGGGTGAGGCGGAGCTACCAATTCTGTTTACCCTTTCTGGGATAGCCTAGCGCACGCGCAGCGACGCTCTAGCTTCGCCGCGCAGTGTTGCGCGCAGCACAACAACTGTTGCGGACCAACCACGCTGATTCACCCACCCGCGCGCGGCGCAATACCTCTTCGGAAGGTGCATTCGAGGTAGATGCGCAAAAGAGGTATTCCCTTCTAAATATTCCCCAGCCTACGGTTACCCCTCGTTGTGGGTAGTACTTGTAGTAGCTAGGGGGTATTTCATGGGCACCTCGCTGTTTGGCGCCGATTTCAATTCCGGTGCGCTTCTCGACACTTCTGCGAACGCCATCAAGTTCACGCACGGCTCCGCCAGTGCGATCGCGGGCGGTCGCTACTACTTGAACGGCATGCCGGAAACGTCCGGCGGCAATCACATCTCGATCGCACGCAATCCCGCGCTGTACTCGCAGAAGCAGCTTACGGTCGGCATGGATTTCCAGACCGCCACGGTGGGCAAGGGCGGTCACATCTTCAGCTTTCACGATTCGCTGAGCGTCTCGATCACCGATGCCGGTGAGGTGATGTTCCGCCTGATTGGCAACCAAGCTGGACAGTCCGGACAAATCGTCTCGATCGGCGCCAAGGTCACCGACGGCGGGACTCACGGCTTCAAGATCAACTACGACGCCGACGCCGGGAAGATGACGGCGTTTGTGGATGGCAAGTTCGCCGGCTCCATCAACGTCAGCGCGCCCATGAAGGCCGCGTCCTATTGGGATCCGCAGATCGGCACCGCGTGGACGGGCGGTTTCAAGGGCTACGTCGACAACGTTCAGATCGTGAGTGGCGACGGCATCCTGGCCGGCACGCCCACCCCGACGCCGACGCCCACCCCGACGCCTGCCCCGGCTCCAGAAGCCGGCGCGGGCGGTAAGCTCCTATTCGCCACCGACTTCGCCTCCGCCGGCCTGCTGGCGAATACGGCGAGCGGAAGCCCCGTGAAGGTCACGCACGGCGCCGGGACGTCCGTCACCGGCGGCAACTACTTCCTCGATGGCGCCAACGGTGGCAACTACATCGCGCTGTCGCGCGATCCGTCGCTGTTCTCCCAGAAGCAGCTCGACATCAGCTTCGACTTCAAGGTCGCGACGGCCAACAAGGGCGGTCACATCTTCAGTATGATGGACTCGCTATCGATGGACGTCACCGACCAGGGGCAGGCGCGCTTCACCCTCGTTGGCAATGCCGCCGGGCAGAAGGGCGTCATCAATAGCGCCGGGCTCAAGATCGCCGACGGCGGCTGGCATACCATCCGGCTGAATTACGACGCCGAGGCCGGCAAGATGACCGGCTACATCGACGGCAAGGCCGTCGGTTCGTTCGCCGTCACGGCTGCGACCAAGGCCGCTGCGTCGTGGGACCCGATCATCGGTGACGCCTGGAGCGGCGCGTTCCGCGGCAACATCGACAACATCAAGATCGCCAGCGGCTGGGGCACAGGCACGGGCACAAACACGCCGACCAACACAGCGCCAGTCGGCAAGGCCGACGCGTTCACGGTGGCCGAGGACTCTTCGATCAGCATGAAGCTGGCGACCCTGCTGGCAAACGACACGGATGCCAATGGCGACACCCTGTCGATCACGGGTGCGACGGTCGGGTCCGGTCAGGGCACTGTGCAGTTCAATGCCGGCAACGACATCGTCTTCACGCCGGCCAAGGACTGGTACGGCAACGCCGTGGTCAACTACACGCTGAGCGACGGCAAGGGCGGCCTCGCCACGGTCCCCGTCAACATCGCCGTGACCCAGCAGGCGACCACTACGCCCCCGCCTCCCACCGGCGGCACCACAGACCAGCTTTTCAACTACGCGAAGACCGTGTTCGCCAAGCCCATCCTGGTGAACAACTCGACCGAGTTGCTCTCTGCGCTGCAGAAGGCGACGGGCGGCGAGACGATCCTTCTGCGGTCGGACGTTGACTATAAGGTGGTCAACAGCACGTGGGCATCACACTCCTCGACGGTGACGGTCACTTCGCTCGATCCGGGCAAGATGGCCAACATCACGGGCCTCGACCTGCGCAACGCCAACAACGTCACGTTCGACAACCTAAAGTTCGAGTTCAAGGGTACGCCCGTGTCGAATCAGGTCGATGTGAACGTCACCAGCAGCACGAACGTCACCATCAGCGATTCCGTTCTCAAAGGCACGGCGACATCGTTCGGCTACGACGCCTCT
>CAIVPW010000161.1 GCA_903907895.1 uncultured Alphaproteobacteria bacterium | reverse complement strand
TGTCCTTGTTGCGTTTGGCATCCGCCGGAGTTGGCTTGCTGAGCACGTCGCTGATGGTGCCGCGCAGGATCTCGACGCGCACGTTGGGCGCGATCTCGACCGTAACGCGCCCCTCGTCGCCGACCTTGGTGACCTTGCCAACGATGCCGCCCGCCGTGACGACTTGGTCGCCGCGCTTCACGGCTTCGACCATGTCGCGATGCTCTTTCGCCTTCTTCTGCTGCGGGCGAATGAGGAGAAAGTAAAAAACAATAAAAATCAGGATGATGGGGAGCAGGAATTGAACCAATCCCTCAGCTCCCTGGGCAGCGCCCTGGGCCTGTGCAAAGGCAGGCGAAATGAACATTTATGGGCGTCCGGCTGTAGAACCTTAACGAGGGGCGGACTATAACCCCCGGCATCCGCTTTGCCTACCGCGCGGGCACCCCGTCCGCCGCGGATTTCTGCGCCCCTGCTGCGACCCAATGCCCTCCTCGCGGGACCTTCCAACCGACCTCGCCGAGCGGATCGCGGCGGCGCTCGAGCGCCTCGCGCCGCCCCAGGCTGCCGCTCCCGACCTAGGCGCCGCCGACGCGTTCGTGTGGGAGCGCGACCACCTGCGAGCCGCGACCCGCGTAAACGCGCTCGATTTGTCGCTGCTGAAGGGCGTGGATAGCCAGCGGGACACGCTCCTCGCCAACACCCAGCGCTTCGCCCGGGGCCTCTCTGCTAACAACGCACTGCTCTGGGGGGCCCGCGGCATGGGCAAGAGCTCGCTGGTGAAGGCCGTACACGGGGCGGTGAATCGCGAGCAGCCACGCGCGCTGGCGTTGGTCGAACTGCACCGTGACGACATCGGCACCATCGGCGGCCTACTGGCGACGCTGGCGGCCAGCCAACGGCGCTGGCTGGTGTTTTGCGATGACCTGTCCTTCGACGAGGCTGGTGCCCGCTCGCCGCGCGACGGCGAGTCGTACCGCTCGCTGAAGGCGGTGCTGGAAGGCGGTATCGAAGGCCGGCCGGACAACGTGCTGTTCTACGCCACGTCCAACCGGCGCCACATGATCCCTCGCGACATCATCGAGAACGAGAGCGCGACCGCCATCCGGCCCATGGAGGCCGTGGACGAAAAGGTCTCCCTCTCCGATCGCTTCGGCTTGTGGCTCGGATTCCACCCGGCGGATCAGGACGACTACTTCGCGATGCTGGACGCATATGCCGCCCGTTACCGCATTCCGATCGGCACGGAGGATCTGCATGCGCAGGCCGTCGAGTGGGCGGCGACGCGGGGCGCGCGGTCGGGGCGCGTCGCCTGGCAGTTCATTCAAGACCTGGCCGGACGGCTCGGCGTACCGCTGACCTGACTAGCGCGCTGCGACCTGGCCGTTGCCGGTCGGCGGCAGGTGCTGCATCGGATCGACAGCCTGCGTGCCGCGCCGGAGTTCGAAGTGCAACCCTGTGGTCTTGGAGTTGCCGGTCTGACCGGTGGTGGCGACCTGCTGGCCGCGGGTCACGGTCTGACCCTTCTGCACGGTGATGGCGCCGGTGTTGGCGTAGGCCGACACCCA
This sequence comes from uncultured Alphaproteobacteria bacterium, assembly GCA_903907895.1. Lineage (GTDB taxonomy): Bacteria > Pseudomonadota > Alphaproteobacteria > UBA2966 > CAIVPW01 > CAIVPW01. The sequence continues at coordinate 22,511 of CAIVPW010000161.1, read as the reverse complement.
GTTGCCGGTGTGCTGGATCAGCACAAGGTTGCCGAGCGCCTTGAGCTCGTTGCCCGCGTAGGCGACCACGCCATTGTCCACGGCGACGACCGGCAGGCCGGCGGCCGCGCGAATGTCGATGCCGTCGTTGGCAATGCCCCCGCCCTTCGAGCCAAAGGTGGACGCAACGGTGCCACGCACCGGCCACACCATGCTGCTGGCACGCGGCGGTGGCGCCGGCAGGGTAGCAACCGGGGCAGCGCGGGCTACGGCGGGAGGCGGTGGTGCCGCTGGGCTGGGCGCTGTGCCTGCCGCGGCGGCAGGCACCTGACGCTCCGGCGCCGGTGCGTACGGCAGTCCCGGGACGCTCGAGCGGCTCAGGATCTCGATCTGGCCCTGGATGGTTTGCAGATTGGGCGGCGGCAGGTTGGCGGCGACCGTCAGCGCGCCCGGCAGGATCAGCGTCTGGCCGGGGCGGATGCTGTACGGGGGGGCGATGCCGTTCATGCGCGCCAGTTGGATGGTCTCGGCGCCAAAGCGCTGGGCGATCTCGGACAACGTGTCGCCGGAGCGCACGACGTAGTTGGCGGTGAGAGTCGCGGTGCCCGGCGCCACCGGCGCTGCGAACACGGCGCGCGGCGGCGGTGGTACCGCGAACGAGTTTGCAGGCGCCATGGTGCTCTCGCACGCGGCGAGTCCCATGAACGCACAGACCACCGCCGCGGTCGCGGCACATTTCCTAGCTCTCATGGGCGTCCAGCATAGAGTCAGCTGGAATCAGAAATCAATTGCGCGCGTGTGTTTGTGAAAACGACGTCCGCAGAATCGATTCCTGGTCGTACGACTCGCCGCCGCGCGTAATGCGCATCACCGTCGCGTTGCGCTCGTCGCCGAGCGCCAGCAACAAGCTGCCACCGTCGCGCAGCTGATTCAGCAAAGTGTTTGGAATTGTTGTGACAACGTCGTCGAGCACGATGCGATCGAACGGCGCCTGCTCCGCCCAACCGGCGAGCGGATCACCGACGCGACTCACGACGTTTGAGATGCGCAGGGCACGCAGTCGTGCATCTGCGTCTTTGCGCACCGTGCGGCTGGGTTCGATGCTGTAGACCCAGCGGCACGACGGCGCGAGGAGCGCGGCGAGATAGCCGCTGGCGAGCGGAAGCTGCAGCACGCGCTCGCGTCCGCCGAGTTTCAGTGCCCGCAGGTACGCCGCAGCGTGCAGCGGACGCGAAACCCGCGGCCAGCTTGGGCTTGCGGGCAGCAGCGCATCCTCCCACGCGCGCTCCGCGAGTGCGGGATCGACGAACTGGGCGCGATCGACGCGCTCAACGGCGGAAAGCGTGGTGGTGTCGATGCCGGCGCGCCGCAGATCCATCACAAGGCGGATGCGGCCGCGGTCGGTCACGTACGGCCGCTCACGAGAAAAGCGGCCGAATCTTCTCGCGCATGTCGGGGTCCGAAAGGTCCACACGCAGGGGGCTGACCGTCACCCCGCCCTGGTCTATGACCGCAAAATCTGTATCTTCCAACGGCTTAAACGGGTTTCTTCTGAAACCAATCCAAAAATAGGGGACGCCGCGCACGTCTGCGCGCTCGTCGATGACGAGGTCGGCGGCATCACGTTGGCCCTGCTTGGTGGTGAATACGCCGGTGATTGCGGCCGCCGGCAGATCGGGGAAATTGACGTTGATCAGCACGCCCGGGGGCCAATCGACCCCCAGCACCTTGCGGATGATCTCGGGCGCGAACTTGCGCGGCGTGTCCCAATTCACTGGGCCGTTGAGCTTCATCAGCTGGCTGAAGGCGATGGACCGGATGCCCAGAAGGCAGCCTTCGATCGCCGCGGCGACGGTGCCGGAATAAGTGACGTCCTCGCCGAGGTTGGCACCCATGTTGATGCCCGACATCAAAAGGTCCGGCTTCTTCTGGCCGCGCATGAGGTGGTGCACCGCCAACATGACGCAGTCGGTGGGCGTGCCGCGCACGGCAAACCGGCGATCGCCGATGGTGCGCAGCCGCAGCGGCTCGTTGATGGTCAGCGAATGGGCGGCACCCGACTGCTCGCTGTCCGGAGCAACCACCCAGACGTCGTCGCTCATCGTGCGGGCGATCTCCTCGAGCACCGCAAGTCCGGGCGAGTTAATGCCGTCGTCGTTGGCCAGCAGGATGCGGGGGCCGTGCGCGCTAGCGGGCATGCGTGACCTTCTCCATGCCACCCATGTACGGGCGCAACTCCGCGGGAACCGTGATGGTGCCGTCCGCGTTCTGATAGTTCTCCAGCACCGCCACCAGGGTGCGGCCGACGGCCAACCCGGAGCCGTTCAAGGTATGCACGAAGCGCGTACCCTTCTCGTCCCCTTTGGGCCGATAGCGCGCACTCATGCGGCGGGCCTGGAAGTCGCCGCAGTTGGAGCACGACGAGATTTCCCGGTAACGCCCCTGCCCCGGCAGCCAGACCTCGATGTCATAGGTCTTGCGGCTGGAGAAGCCCATGTCGCCGGTGCACAGCAGCATCGTCCGGTATGGCAGCCCCAGGCGCTTCAGCACCTCTTCGGCGCACTGGGTCATGCGCTCATGCTCGGCATCGGAGTCTTCGGGCCGCGTGATGGAGACCAGTTCGACCTTGCTGAACTGGTGTTGGCGGATCATTCCGGTCGTGTCCTTGCCGGCCGCGCCGGCCTCCGAGCGGTAGCACGGCGTGTGGGCCGTCAGGCGCATCGGCAGAGCACCCTCTTCCACGATCTGCTCACGCACCAGGTTGGTGAGCGAAACTTCCGCCGTTGGGATGAGCCAGTTGCCGAGGGTCGTGCGGAACAGGTCATCCGCGAATTTCGGCAACTGACCCGTGCCGAACAACGCGTCATCGCGCACGAGGTGCGGCACGTTGTGCTCGGCGTAGCCGTTCACCGTCGTGTGCAGGTCGAGCATGAACGCGGCGAGCGCGCGCTCGAGGCGCGCAAGGGCGCCCTTCAGCACCACGAAGCGGGCACCCGACATACGGGCGGCGGCATCGAAGTCCATCAGGCCGAGGGCTGTGCCGAGGTCGGCGTGTTCCTTGGGTTTGAAGTCGAGGGTGCGCGGCGTGCCAACGCGGCGGACTTCCTTGTTGCCGGTTTCATCCCGGCCCTCCGGCACGGTCGCGTCGGGCGCGTTGGGCAGGATCGCCAGCAGATCGTCGATTTGCTTGGCTGCCTCGCGCTCCTGCTCCTCGAGCTTCTGGGTGTCTTCTTTGAGCGCGGCGACCCGCGCCATCAGCTCCGAGGCGTCCTGCTTCTTCGCCTTGGCGGCGCCAATGTCTTTAGACAGTCGATTGCGCTCGCTCTGCAGTTCCTGCATGCGCGTCTGCACATCGCGGCGCGCCTTATCGAGTGCGAGAATCTCAGGCGAGCGCGCCGGCTGGCCGCGGCGGCGCAATGCCTCGTCGAGGGCCGCGGGCTGTTCGCGAATCCACTTGATGTCGAGCATGGGGCTGGTTGGTAGCCGGATTGCCGAGGCTTGGCTAGGACCGAAGTAACCTCTTGCCGAGGCTAGCGAGGCATGGGGAGTCTGGACGGCGGCGAGCCTATGCCGCTGCGGCGGCCTCGCGCTCCCGCTGGCGTTCGACCAACTTCGCCGACCAGATCGAGAGCTCGTAGAGAATGATGATCGGGATCGCGAGGCTGATCTGGCTGAGCGGGTCGGGCGGCGTCAGCACCGCCGCGGCGATGAAGGCACCGACGATGGCGTAGCGGCGCTTCTCGCGCAGACCTTCGGAGGACGTGAGGCCGGCGCGCGCCATCAGGGTGAGCGCGACCGGCAGCTCGAACGCCAATCCAAACGCGAAGATCAGACCCATCGAAAGACTGAGGTACTCGCTGACGCGCGGCAGCAACTCGACCGCAAGGCCGTCGGTGCCGAAACTTTGGAAGCTGGCGAAGAACTTCCACGCCACCGGCATCAGGAAGTAGTAGACGAGCGACGCGCCCATCAGGAACAGCACGGGCGTCACGATCAGAAACGGGAAGAAGGCCTTGCGCTCGCTGCGGTACAGGCCGGGCGCCACGAACATCCACAGCTGCGAGGCGATCACCGGGAAGGCGAACATGCCGGCAGCGAAGAACGCCACCTTGACGTTGGTGAAGAACTTCTCGTGCAGCGCCGTATAAATCATCCGGTGGCCATCCTGGTGTTCCCAGATTTTGGCGAGCGGGCGCACGAGGAAGGTGAACAACTGGTCGGCGAAATAGAAGCAGATAAAGAACGCGATCAGGAACGCGATCAGCGAATAGAGCAAACGCCGGCGCAACTCGATCAGGTGCTCGAGCAGCGGCATTTTTTGGTCAACGATTTCGTCGTCCCGCGGTGCCACGGTATGCAGACCGATCGCTAGTTACGCGCCACCGGCGCGACGCTTTTCAAGGGAAACCGGCTCGTTGTCCGCGGCAACGACGTCCTTTTTCGGCGCCGGCGCCGGAACGACGTTGCTGGGGGCAGGCGCCGGGGCATCGGCAATCGGTCCGGTCGCAGGGGTCATGCCCGCCACGCGGACTTCCTGTTCGGCTGGCTTCTCCAACTGCGGAGCGGCGCGTGATCCGGAACTCGTTGTGCCGATGACACTGCCGGTGAACATACCCGCGATGGCGTTGTCACCATCGAGCGACTTGTCGAAGTCGTTGGTCATGTCGCTCGCCGACTTCTCGAGCTTTTGCGCTTGCTTGCGCAGGTCATCGAGGTCGCTTTCACGCGCGAGTTGGTCCATGCCGGATTGGAAGTCGGCCGCCATCCCACGCGCCTTTGCCATCAACTGCGTGACGGTACGCAGCACGCGTGGCAGTTCCTTTGGCCCGACCACCAACACGGTGACCACGGCGATGACCATTAACTCGGGCCAGCCGACACCCAGCATGCTTAGACCCTAACCCCGCCAACGCGGGTGTGGAAGGTTCAGCCCTTCACGGTCTCGCGCTTTTCGGCGGATTCGCTGGAAAGGCGGTCGGCCTCCAGCTTCGCCTTCTCGGCGTCCTCGTCCTTAACGGACTTCTTGAACGCCTTCAGGCCACTGCCGAAGTCGCCCATGATCTTGGAAATCTTGCCGCCGCCGCCAAACAGCAGCACCACCACGGCGAGCACGATGAGCCAATGCCAAATGCTGAACGATCCAGGTCCGAACATTAAACGTACCCCACCCCTTGGGTGGCCCCTCTATGTCGCGTGGCTGGGACCGGGCCGCGCCGGGTCCCCACGAAGCTATGGAATTGCATTCATTGTCGCAGAACGGTTCGGAGCACGCAATGAAACGCCCGATTTTCCGCGCTCCGCGGCGTTCTTCCGTCCGTTGCCGCCCTCCACGCCTAAGTGGCGCGCCTTTTAGCGGCCGAGTGTGACGCTCCCGCTACGAGCATCTGTGCCGTGTCCGTGCGCCAGGAGGGTGGCGGAACACGAACGGGAGCGACCGCGCTCACTCCTTCCGAGATAAGTGGATCGCGCCTGCTACCTTTCAACTTCAGGAAGCCGTTCTGATGCACGAAATTCCGCGCACCACGCTCGGACGCAACATCCGCATCACTCAGTAACGCGCTGAATTTAAATAATTAACGGGGCTTGAGCGGAATGACCTCGGAGCCTTCCGAAACATCTCCCTCGGCTTCATCTTCCTCGGGCGCCTCCGCGTCTTCGGGTGCGTGGTCTGGATCGTCGGACACACCTCCCGCAATCGGCATCAGGCTTGGGGGAGGCTCGCGATTCAGCAGGCCGGTGGCCTTCAATTCCTCGATCCCAGGCAGGTCCTTGATGGACGTCATGCCGAAGTGTTCCAGGAACGTCGCGCTCGTGCCGTAGATCACGGGCTTACCCGGACTTTCGCGGCGGCCTTTCGGTACGACCCAGCCGCTCTCCAGAAGCACTTCGAGCGAGCCCTTAGACAGGGACACGCCGCGGATGTCCTCGATGTCGGCGCGCGATACCGGTTGATGATACGCGACGATGGCGAGCGTCTCGACTGCGGCACGCGACAGCTTGCGTGTCTGCGTGATGTGTCGCTCCAGCAGATGCTTGAGGTCCGGGGCGGTACGGAACTGCCAGCGGCCGGCGACCTTCACGAGGTTCACGCCGCGCGGTTGGTACAGTTCGACGAGGGCAGCGATCACCGCTTTGACGTTGGTGCCCTCGGGCAGGCGAACGCGGATGCTCTCCTCGTCCAACGGCTCGGACGCGGCAAAGAGCAGCGCCTCGGCCATGCGCACGGTCTCCAGCGCACCCGTGGGCTCCGCGTCCACTGTGTCGGGCGCCTGCTCAGGCGCCTGCTCGGCTTCGTTGTCAGGCTCGGGGGCGATGGAGTCTTCGAACGGTGCGTCTGGCAGATCGGTCATGATTCGGTGGGTTCAGCGGGACGCTGGGCTTTGACGAAGATAGGTCCGAAGGCTTGGTCCTGACGCAGGCGCAAACGGCCCTGCTTTGTCAGTTCGAGGCTCGCCGCAAAGGTCGAGGCGACGGCGGAGCGCAGGCCGAGGCCGGCGCTCATGCCCGGCGGCAGGAACGATTCGATGCGCTCCCAGTTCACCGAGGTGCCGAGCATGCGGCTGATACGCTCCACCGCGTCCCGGATCGTGTAGGGGTCGAAGCGCCCGACCAGCAGTTTGTGCGGCGTCGCCGGGCGCGAGATGGCGGCATAGGTTTCGAGCAACTCGAACAGCGTGCACTCCCACTTGGGATGCCGGATCGAGCGCACGCCCTCGGGCATGCCGCGGCTGAATACATCGCGGCCGAGGCGGTCGCGCTGCATAAGCCGCGCGGCTCGATCGCGCATCGCCTCGAGGCGCTGCAGGCGGAACTGGAGGTGCGCCGCAAGTTCGGGGCCTGATAGCTCCTCGTCCTCTTCCGGCGCAGGCAGCAGGAGGCGCGACTTGAGGTAGGCGAGCCATGCCGCCATCACCAGGTAGTCAGCGGCGATCTCCAAGGACAGCTTGCGCGCCTCGGAGATGAACGCGAGGTACTGGTCGGCCAGCTGCAGAATGGAAATCTTGGCGAGATCGACCTTCTGGGTGCGGGCGAGCGCGAGCAAAAGCTCCAGCGGCCCTTCGTACCCCTCCAGATCGACCATGAGAGGCACGGCGTAGGCGGACACGGCCGCCGGCGTTTCGCCCGTCATGGGACTACCGCCGGCCGGCCCCGCAACATCTTCAGTGCTCAACAAAAATCCCCGGCCTGCCATCAGAAGGCGTGGCGCCTCTGGGCTCAGCGTGACCTAGACCGCGTGCCCGGTCACTACGCCGACAAAGCCTACCAGCAAATCGGCGAGGGGCAAAATGATGGTGCCGAACAAATCGACACCAATCTGCGGCAGGAGAAACAAGGCGCCGAGCACCAAAAAGATACCCACAGGCTCGATGCGCGAGAGGGCGATCGCAGGACCGCGCGGCAGCAGTCCGACCGCCACCCGGCCGCCGTCGAGCGGCGGAATCGGGATCATGTTGAAGACCGCCAGCAGCGCATTGATGAGGATCGCATTCTGGAAGTTGGCGACCAGCCACAACCCCGCCTCCCCCGCCACTCCGTCGGCGAGGTGCAGCGCCAACCCGGCGACGAGCGCCATGAATAGGTTGGCACCAGGGCCCGCCAGTGCGACCCAGATCATGTCGCGCTTGGGATTGCGGAGGCGGCCGAAGTCGACCGGCACCGGCTTGGCGAAGCCGAACATGATGCGGCCACCCGAAGCAAGCAGCAGCAACGCCGGCAGAATGATGGTGCCGATCAGATCGATGTGGCGCAGCGGGTTTAGCGAAATGCGCCCAGCCTTCAGCGCCGTGTCATCGCCAAAGCGCAGCGCGGCATAGCCATGCGCTGCCTCGTGCAGCGTGATCGCGAACAATACGGGCAGCGCCCATATCGACAGCGCTTGAACAAATTCCATCCGCTGAACTTAGGTGCGGCGCGGTCTTTGGGCTACGGCCGAACGACCAGGCAGTCCGTCCCGCCGGCTTTCAGGCGGTCGCAGAGCTGACTAGCCGCCGCCGAGGTGGCGAGCGGACCCGCCTGCAGACGCTGGAACGAGCGGCCGTTCACCGTCGCCGCCACCACCGTGGGCGTCAACCCTGTCAACGTCTCGCCGTGCTTCCGCTTCAGGGTCTCCCAATTGGCCAGAGCCACCTTGTCATCGTTGAAGGCGCCGAGCTGAACGCGGAATCCCGCCACGGGTGGGCTGGTGGCGGGACGCGGAGCTGCAGCAGGCGCTGCGATCGCGGCCTGCGGCGGCGTGGCGGCGGCGGGACGGGGCGCTGCGGCAAGCGATGCAGCCTGCGGCGGAGTGACTGCGGGCGTGGTAACGGGACGCGCGCCAGCCGCCGGCGGGGTCGCCCCTTCTAGCAGCGCTTCGCGGGGCGGCACGGGCACGCCGTTGGGTGCCTCTGTCATGCCGGCCGGGAGTGTGGCTGCATTGGCGGCCTCCGGAGTCGGCAACGGCGCCGGCGGAGTGGCGGCGACGCGAGGCTCCGGCGGAGGCGGGCTCATCGGCGTTTCGGGTGGCGGCAGCAGTTGTTCGACGCGCGGCGCCGGCACCGGCGCATTGGCCATCGTCTCAAAGACGCGCTTGTCCTGATTGGCGACCTGCATTCCCCCTGGATCGCGCGGCACGACCTTGGTCGGGCTGGGGTCGGCGCGCACCAGCGGCGGTGCAAGCTCGATGCCCTTCTGCACGCCCTCCTGGTAGGCGAACCAGACGCCGCCGGCGAACGCCGAGAGCGTCACCAGGGCGACCGTGACGGCAACGATGCTGGCCCAACGGTTGCGCTCGCCAGTGGGCGGCGGCTGCTCGGGGCCTTGGCGTAGGTACTCGGGCGGCGGGTCGAATTCGTGCGGGTTGGAGACGGGCGTAAGTGGGCTCATCTAGCGCAACTCCTCCACCGGGGTGACGCCCAGGACGCGAAGGCCAACGGAAAGTCCGAGAGCACAGGAACGCACCAGCGCCAGGCGGGCACGGGAAAGTTCGGGGTCGCCTTCGATCAAGAAGCGCAGCCCTTCCTCCTCCTTGCCCCGGCTCCACAGGGTGTGGAAGTGCGAGGCGAGGTCGCGGAGCCAGAACGCAATACGGTGCGGCTCGTGGGCCTCGGCGGCCTGCTCGACCGCCCGCGGCCAACTCGCGATGCATTTCATCAAAGCAAGCTCGTCGGAGTGGGTCAAGCGCGACAGGTCCGCTTTGCGCAGGCTTAGCGGAGAAATGTCGAGCGCGGGCAGGTCGCGTGCCGCATTGCGCAGCACTGAACTGCACCGGGCGTGAGCGTACTGCACGTAAAAGACCGGGTTCTCCCGCGACTCTTCCGTGACGACGGCATAGTCGAAATCAAGCGGCGCGTCGTTGCGGCGAGTCAGCATGATGAACCGCACGACGTCCTTGCCAACGCGCTCCACCACGTCGCGCAGGGTCACGAAGGTGCCGGCGCGCTTGGACATCTTCACCGGCTGGCCGCGGTCCATCAGCTTCACCAGTTGGCACAGCTTTGTATCCAGGGCGACTTGGCGGTCGGAGAGCGCCGCAACCACGGCCTCCATGCGCTTCACGTAGCCGCCGTGGTCGGCGCCCCAGACGTTGATGAGGACCTTGAAGCCGCGGCGAATCTTGTCGTCGTGGTAGGCGATGTCGGTGGCGAAATAGGTCCAGGACCCATCGGACTTCTGCACCGGACGGTCGATGTCGTCGCCGAACTCGGTCGCCTTGAACAGGGTCTGCTGGCGCGGCTCCCAGTCGTCGGGCTCCTTGCCCTTGGGCGGCTCCAGCACGCCTTCGTAGATGAGGCCCTTGTCGCGCAAGCGCTTGAGGGCGGCGTCCACCTTGCCCTCTTTGACCAGCCCGCGCTCGGAGGTGAACACGTCGTGACGCACGCCCATGAGGTCGAGGTCATCGCGAATCTCGCCCATCATCTCGGCGATCGCGAAATCGCGCACCGGCTCCAGCCAGGCGGATTCGGGCGCGTTGCGATACTGACCCTTGAACAGCTCGACCAGGCCCTCGCCCACGTCCTTCAAGTACTCGCCCGGATAGAGGCCCGTCGGTATCTCGCCAATGGCGTCGCCGAGTGCCTCGCGGTAGCGGAGGTGCGCCGACCGCCCGAGGACGTCCACCTGGGCGCCGGCGTCGTTCACGTAGTACTCGCGCGTCACGTCGTGGCCAGTGAACTCCAACAACGATGCCAGCGCATCGCCGAACACCGCGCCGCGCGCGTGACCTACGTGCATAGGCCCGGTGGGATTGGCCGACACGAACTCCACGTTCACCCTGCCCTTGGCGCGGCCGAGGTCGGAGCGGCCGAAGTCGGCCCCCGCCTCCATCGCCTCGACCACGCGCTTCGGCCAGAAGTCGGGCTTCATGCGCAGGTTGATGAAACCCGGCCCGGCGACCTCGACGAGTTCGGTGTCGTCATGCGCCTTAAGCCGCTCGGCCAGTGGTACAGCGATGTCGCGCGGCTTCATCTTGGCCGGGCCGGCGAGCACCATCGCGGCGTTGGTGGATACGTCGCCGTGGCGGGGGTCTTTCGGCGGGTCGATGCCGACGTTGGCAAAGTCGAGGCCGGCGGGAATCGTGCCGGCCGTCTGCAGGGCCATCAGCTCGGTTTTTACGCGGTCGAGGATCAGTCTGAAGTAATTCATGTTTCTTCTTATCGTGCCGCACGCTGGGGGCGCGGGGATTGGAACAGGCGCTCGTGTTCGAGCATGGCGTAGCGGTCCGTCATGCCGGCGATGAAGTCTGTGATTCGTCGTGCGCGCTCCGGGGTGCCCTCGCTTGCGCCGGGTTGACGCTCCTCCGGCAGGGCCGTGGGGTCATCCATGTAGCGGGCGAACAGTTCGCCGACGATCTTCGCACCACGACCGGCGTCGTCGCTGACGCGCGAATGCCGGTACATGTTCTCGTACAGGAACAGGCGCAAAGCTTTCACCTGTCCCGCCATCGAATCCGAGAACGCCACCAGCGCGCGATCCAGCGCGCGCACGGCCGCAGCACTCGGCGGCTGCTCGGCCGCCGCGCGTGCACGCGTCTCGGTCACCATGTCGGCCACCATGCGGTCGATCAGACGGCGCACTGTCTCGTGGATGAGCCGGCGCACCTCGAGCTTTGGGTACTGCTGGCGAACCTCGGCGAGGGTTGGACCGACAAGCGCGACGCTCTCCAGCGCGGCAACACTGAGCAGCTTGGCGCGCACGCCGTCGTCGAGGTCGTGGTTGATGTAGGCGATGTCGTCGGCGAGGGCGGCGATCTGCGCCTCCGGGCCGGCGAACGTGGACAGTTCCAGGTCGTGATGCTGGGCGTATTCGCGGATCGCCGCCGGCAGGTCCTTGGCGCGCGCGCGATTGGGGCCTGTCAGCGGCCCATTGTGCTTCACCATGCCCTCCAGCGCTTCCCACGACAGGTTGAGCCCGTCGAAGTCCGCGTACTTGCGCTCCAGCTTGGTGACGATGCGCAAGGCCTGAGCGTTGTGGTCGAAGCCCCCCCACCCCGCCATGGCCTGGTTCAGCGATTCCTCGCCGGCATGCCCGAACGGCGGATGACCGAGGTCGTGCGCAAGCGCCACGGCCTCCGCTAAGTCCTCATCGAGAGCGAGCGCCCGCGCCGCCGAGCGGGCAATCTGCGCCACCTCGAGCGAGTGGGTGAGCCGCGTGCGGTAGTGGTCACTGACGTTGTAGACGAATACCTGAGTCTTATGCTGCAGGCGGCGGAAGGCGGCGGCGTGGATGATGCGGTCGCGGTCGCGCTGGAATTCGGTGCGGCTAGGGCTCGCAGCTTCGGGGAACACCCGGCCACGGCTCTCCTCCGACCGGCTCGCATAAGGCGCCGGGGCCGCACTCGAGACCGTCCGGGGCCTGGACATTGCGGCGGAACCTATTCCGCCGGTCCCGGCGGGGCAAGGGATTCGGCGGTTACCCGCAGTACTTGGTATCCGTGCAGAACTGCACCCAGGCTCGGCTGTTCCAGAACAGCCCGTGGCGGTAGCCGCTGATGACGCTGTGGGTCTCACCCGCGTTCCGCCACACGATGAACGCGTCGGGCAGGACGGTATAGTTGATCACTTGCCAAGTGCCGTTCCGCACCTCGAGCAGGTAGGTCCAGCAGCCCGAACTGCCGCAGCCCTCACGGAAGGTGACCAGCAGCTCCAGGTCGCCGCCCGCGATGAGGTCAACGACAACCGCATGGATCGTCCAGGGCGTCAGTTCAAATCCCTGCGCCTCGAAGATGCGCCACAAACCGTCCTTGCGCAGAGCCTCCGCAACCGGCTCCCAATGCTGTGGCGATGCAATGTCGATGAACGGACGCATGGTCGCGAGCATCTGAAACCCGGCGTCCTGCCCCGCCGCCGGAGGCGCGGAGAGGCCGAGGGCAAACGCTGCCGCGGCGAGAATTCTCTTCATCGGGCGGGCGTCGCGTTCTGGAAGTCACGCATGCGATCGGCAATGACGGTGAACGACGCGCGCAAGGTCGTCGGATAGCGATCCTCGCTGAGTTTGTACTCCGTGCGGCTCAGCATTCCGAAGAACACCAGCACGGGCGCTATGCCTTCGGCCAGCACGGCAGACGTGATCCCGGCGTGCGTGACATTGACCTTCTCGGTGCCGTAGTCGATGACGCGTCCCTCGAAGATCCACAGGCCCGCCGCTTCGCCGATGGGGTCGGCAACTTCATCGATCCAACGGTCGAGGGCCATCTCTTGCAGCGTTCGGTCGCGCAGGAACTCGGCGCCTGTGTAGGCGTTGCCACGCTTGCCCAGCCACTCGCCCGTGGTGCGTTCGACCAGACCGATGTCGGCAAGCATCGCCGTGGTCATGCCATAGCGGCCCCAGTCAACGAAAGGCACGCGCCGCCTCGGCTCGCCGTTCTGCGTGCTGTAGCCAGAGCGCCAGCCAAACTTCCGCTCGTCCCGGAGGAAGAGCACGGGCAGGCCGTCGGCACCGATGAATACCTCCGGCACTTCGGGCAACTGCGCCGGACGCCAACGGCCCTCGACCTGCGCAAAAGCGATGACCGGGCAGCGAGTGCCGGTGGCGCATCCGTTCCGCACCGTGACGATCCATTCGGCCGTGCCGGACGGCACATGGGCGTTGAGCTGGGCGATGTCCACGTCGGCTCGTTCCCGCACGCGGCCCGCGAACGGTTCGGCCAGCTGGTCGCGAAGAGTGCTCCAATCGGCCTCGGCCAATGCGTTGGCCCCGCGCACGAACTTGACGCGCTCGTCCGGCTGCGGCTCCTCGATCAGCGGATCAACGGACGAGAAGAACGTGCGGGCACGACCCACGACCTCATCGCGCAGGTAGAGTCGTGGTGGCCCCTCCGACAGAATGGAAATGGGTGCAGCCACGAAGCTCCACGGCTCGTCGTCCTTACCGCGCCCGAGAACAGCAGTCAGGCAACCGGTAGCCGGGAAGCAGACGACATCCGGGCCGTACAGCATGACAAACAACTCTTCGACCCCGTCGAAGTCGATGTCGGCCCTTGCGACTGTGGTGCGCTCGGCGTCGAGCAGGTCATTGCCCTGGGCGCGAACCTTGGCTGCCTCTTCGGCGAACTCCGTATAGAGAACGGCGCGGACCTGCGTCCACTCGTCGGGCGCCAGGAGCACCGGCGCGTAAGAGAACGTAACTGCCCGCGGACCAGCGACCGCGGCAAATGCGCCCAACAGGGCGGCAAAAAGCACCGCAACCCCACAGATCGAACGCCGGGCCATGGCTCCCCCTCCTGAAGGGGAACTATAGCAGAACAATTCGGTGGGACTGATTGACAGAAGGCCGTCACTCCTTACATTACCCGACTAGTGGCCTGGGGCTTGTATCGTCCTCCCCAGGCCTACCCCGTGGAGTGTCGATGCGTTCCACCCGTGAGCCCCCCGTCAGCATGACCGAGTCTGCCGCGAAGCGGATCACCTTCCTGATGAGCAAGGACGCCGCCAAGCGGGCGCTGCGCGTCGAGGTGAAGAGCGGCGGCTGCTCGGGCTTTCAGTACACGTTCAACATGGATGACAAGATCGCCAAGGATGACGAGGTGATCGAGCAGCACGGCGCACGCCTCGCCATCGACCCCATGTCGCTGCTGTATCTGGCCGGCTCGCAGATCGACTTCGAAGAGAAGATGATCGGGTCTCAGTTCACCATCGGCAACCCGAACGCCACGTCCTCCTGCAGCTGCGGCGCCTCCTTTGCCGTCTAGCGCCGGTCATCTGGGCTAAGCTTCAAGGCCCGGGATGTTCCCGGGCCTTTTTCGTTCCGAGAAGTCATGACCACGATCGACCGCGCCACCTCCCGCCGCAACGTCCTGGTGCTGGCGCTGGCACAGGCCCTCTTCACCATCGCGATGTCGACCATGATCGTCGAGGCGGCGATCATCGGAAACACGCTGGCCAGCAACAAGGCACTCGCCACCCTCCCCGCCGCGCTGCAGCAGCTGGCCGTAATGGCGACCATGTTCCCCGCGTCCATGCTGATGGCCCGCATCGGCCGGCGGGCCGGGTTCACCATCGGCGCGGTGTTCGGCATTCTTGGGGCCGCCGTGGCCACGTGGGGCGTGCTGCAGCAGTCGTTCTGGGTGTTCTGTGCCGGCGCCATGTTGACGGGCATCAATGGCGGCTTCGGCCAGTTCTACCGTTTCGCGGCGGTGGACGGCGCCGAGCCGGCATGGCGCAGCAAGGCGATCTCGTACACCCTGGCGGGCGGTGTGATTGCCGCAGTGCTTGGCCCGGAACTCGCCAAGGTCACGCGCAACGTGCTGCCCGTTGAATTCGCCGGCTCCTTCGCGGCGCTGATCGCAGTCTCCTTCGTCGCGCTCGCGATCCTGCAGTTCCTGCGCATTCCGTTGCCCTCATCCAGCGCCCACGCCGAACCGGCGCGACCGCTCGAGCAGATCGTCCGCAACCGCACGTTTGGCGTGGCGCTGCTGGCCGCCTTGGTCGGGTATGCCGGGATGGCGTTCCTGATGACGGTGACGCCGTTGGCCATGTCGGACCACCATCACTCGTTCGACTCGGCGGCATTCGTGATCCAGTGGCACATCCTCGCCATGTTCGCGCCTTCGTTCTTCACCGGCAGCCTGATCGCGCGCTTCGGCGTCATGCGAATTCTGATGGCCGGAGCCGTGTTCTTTGCCGCCAGCATCGCGGTGAACATGTCGGGTACCGGCATGGTGCAATTCTGGAGCGGCCTGGTGCTGCTCGGGCTTGCCTGGAATTTCCTGTACGTCGGCGGTACCGCCTTGCTGACCGAAACCTACCGTCCGTCGGAAAAGGCGCTGGTGCAGGCGGCCAATGACTTTGTCCTATTCGGCAGCGTCACCGTTGCGTCGGCCGCCTCCGGGATCCTGCACAATCAACTCGGCTGGGCGACGCTGAACCTCATCGTTCTGCCCTTCGTCGGCCTGACCGTTGTCGCGGTCGCGTGGCTCGCAGCCGCGCGGCGCCGGGCGCCTGCCGCGGAGGCCGCGTGAAAATCGCCACCTGGAACGTCAACTCGATCAAGGCGCGGCTGCCAAACCTCATCGAGTACCTCAAGGAAGCGCAGCCCGACGTGCTGCTGCTGCAGGAGCTGAAACTGACGGAGGACCAGTTCCCCGAGCTCGAGATCGGCGATCTTGGCTACAACAGCGCCGTACTGGGACAGCCCACCTATAACGGCGTCGCCATTCTGTCGAAGCAGCCGATCTCGGACGTGAAGCGCGGCCTGCCGGGCGACGACGAGGACGACCACGCGCGTTATATCGAGGCCGAGACGAGCGGCATCCGCGTCGCCTCCCTCTACCTGCCGAACGGAAATCCCATCGACACACCGAAGTTCTCGTACAAGCTCGCCTGGATGAAACGCCTGGCGCAGCACACGCGGGAACTGCTGGAGCACGAGGAGGCGTTCGTTCTGGGCGGCGATTACAACGTCAGCCCCAACGAAGTGGACGTGTTCAGCGTCAATGCGGTCGCAACGGACGCGATCTTCCGGCCCGAGAGCCGGGCGGCGTTCCGCGAGATCCTATACATGGGACTGACCGACGCATTCCGGGCAATGCACCCCGATGAGCAGCGCGCGTACACCTATTGGAGCTACCAAGCCGGCAGCTTCCGCAAGGGCCAGGGGTTCCGCATCGACCACCTGCTGCTGTCGCCCGCGCTCGCCGACCGGCTGCTCGCGTGCGACATCGACAAGAAGCCGCGCGCGCAGGAAAAGGCCTCGGACCACACGCCAGTCTGGTGCGAAATCAGCGAGCCGACCCCGTCGCCTTGGTGAGTATCGGGCTCGCGTCCCTGGCCTGCGCCTTCACCGCTGCCGCGCGCTTTGGGCAAGCGCGCGACCGTCGGTGAGGTCGGGCTCGGCTGGAGCGTCGAGCTGACCGAGTTCTGCTTCCAGCTCGTTGCCGATCTCTTCCGCAACCGGCCGCTTCGCCGGATGCAACGCCACCTGCGGCACGAATGCCGCGGCGACGACCCCTAACGCCATGGCGATGGTGCCGCCGAGAAAGACGAACCCCACCGCGTCGGCAATGACCGACTTCACCGCATCGACGAAGTTGTGCATCTGCGGCAGGAGCTGCGCCTGCACGTCCGGCGGCAGGCGAGCCATCGCCGCCTCCAGGGCCGCCTGTCCGCGCGACCCGAGGATGCCCTGAATTGCGTTGGCATTCAGCTGCCCCGTAGCGGCACCCGGAATCATCTGGC
Source organism: uncultured Alphaproteobacteria bacterium (assembly GCA_903907895.1). GTDB lineage: Bacteria > Pseudomonadota > Alphaproteobacteria > UBA2966 > CAIVPW01 > CAIVPW01. The sequence continues at coordinate 5,883 of CAIVPW010000161.1, read as the reverse complement.
GCAACTGCGCCAGGAATGGGTGCGTGGCGAGCGGTGCTAGGCCGTCGGCGATGCGTGCGTTCAACAGGCCGCCGAACAGCGCCGCGCCTACTGTGCTGCCGATGCTGCGGAACAGTTGTGTGCTGGCGGTGACCACACCGAGCTTGGAGTTGTCGAACGCGTTCTGCACCACCACGGCAAAGATCGGCATGGTCGCACCGAGACCGATGCCCATGACAAACATGTTCACAACAAGCTGGGTCGCCGTCGTGTCCACTCCCACGCGCGAGAACAGAAAGGCACCGACGGTCGAGACCGCCATGCCCAGCACCCCCATCATCCGGTAGCGGCCCGTCCGGGCGATGATCTGGCCGACCACAGCACTGGCACCGACAACGCCGACCATCATCGGCGTCAGGATGAGTCCCGAGTTCGTCGCCGAGAAGCCGACCACGACCTGGGCATAGAGTGGGATGAACAGCAGGACACCGAACATCCCCATTGCCGCCAGAAATGTGACGGACGCCGACACGGTGAAGATGCGGTTCCTGAACAGCTCGAGCGGCAGGATCGGCTCCTTCACGCGCGGCTCGATGAACATGAACCCCGCAAGGCCCAGGATGCCCACGGCGAGCAGGGCGACGATGGTGGGTGAGGTCCACGAGTACTCGCTGCCACCCCACACCAGTGACAACAGCAACGGGGTAAGGCCAAGCGCAAGCAACACCGCCCCCACGTAGTCAATGGTGGGACGCGTCTTCCGCGGCTGGGCCTTCGGCATCGTCGCAACGATCACCAGGAACGTGACGAGGCCAAACGGCACGTTGACGAAGAACACCCAACGCCAACTCAGCGCGTCGGTGATCCAACCGCCCACGAGGGGACCCGCGACGGACGCCAGGCCGAACACGGCACCGATCACACCCTGCCAGCGCCCCCGCTCATGCGGGGGGAACAGGTCACCGATCATGGCAGCCGTGTTCACCATCAGCGCGCCGCCGGCCACACCTTGGAGGGCGCGGCACAGGATCAGTTGCGTCATGCTTTGGGCGAATCCCGCCAGCAGCGACGCCACCACGAACAATACGATGGCGGCGAGGTAGATCGCGCGACGGCCGAAGATGTCGGACATCTTGCCGATCACCGGCACCGTCACCGTCGAGGTGAGCATGTAGGCGGTGAAGATCCACGACAGATGGGCAAGATCGTGCAGCTCGGTCGCGATGCGCGGCATTGCCGTCGACACGATGGTCGAGCTGAGCATCGCAAGCAGCATGGCGGTCAGGCCACCGGCCAGGATCAGGCCACGGCGCGGGGGCGGGACAAAGGCATCGGCAGTGGCGGACGTCATAAATCCTCTGGGGACAGGATCGATGCTGCAACGACTGCGCCCGCCCTTGCGGGCGGGCGCGGGGAACGACGCGTGACTTTAGCGGCCCTGCGCGCGGAACGCTTGGATCGCCACCCGTTCAGCAGGGCACCGACGATGGCAATCGCAACCAACGCCTTCCCGATCGCCGCCCAATCGTACCCGGTCAGGATCAGTGCGCGCGAGGCGTCCGCGAGGTAGCTGACAGAGTTGACCACCGCGATGCTCTGCACCCACCCCGGCAATGCCTGGGCCGGAAGCATCGCCGTCGACATGAACAACAGCGGGAATGTGAGGGCAAAGCTCGCCGTCATCGTTGCCTCGGTGCTGCGGGTGCGCAAGGCGACGGTGTTCGACAGGCCGGAGAAGGCCACGCCGAACAGGGCAACCAGCACCGATAGAAGAAGCGCTCCGAAGAAACCGGTGGCGAACGGGATGCGCCAGCCGACCAACAGGGTCATCACCCAGGCAATGGCGAGGACGAGCATCGACTGCACCGCAATGCGCAGGCCGTCTGCCAGAAGCTTACCAAGAAGCACCGAGCTGCGACGCATGGGGGAGACAAAGAACTTGTCCATGTAGCCGGACTCGATGTCCGCCACCATGCCAAAGCCCGACTGCGAGGCACTCTGGATTGCGGTCATCGTGGCGATGCCCGGCAACAGGATCGCGACGAAGTCGTAGGGCAGCGGCGCCGCACCCGGAAGCGCCATGCCGCGGCCGACGACGGACCCGAACGTCTGGCTGAACAGCAACAGCCACATCAGCGGCATCATCAGGCTGAAGAAAAGCACGATGGGCGTCCGCGAAACGCGCAGCAGGCTCCGGTACGCGACCCAGCCGATCTCACTGAGCGCACTGCCGGTTACCGGTGCCGCTTCCGCGGCGCGGACGCGCAAGGTTTCGGTGGTCATTAGTTCATCCTCCGCCGTCCGCCGAATGGCATGCGGCTCAGGGGCTTGACCTCTTCGATCTTCATGGCGCGTCCGGTGTGCTTCAGGAACACCTCATCGAGCGTCGGCCGCGAGATCGCGACCTCTTGTACGGTCAAGCGCTCCGCCTCCAGGACGCGCAAAATCTCCAGCAGTGTCGCGCCGGCGTTGGCGGCATACACGGTAACGCCACCGTCAAACGCCTTTGCCTCGTTCACGCCCGGCACCTTCTGAACTGCGGCCAGGGCATCCGAGCGCAGCGCCTCAAAGTTCTCCGAGCGCGGCAGGCGCACCGTGACGACGTCGGAGCCGATCTCCGCCTTCAGCGAATCGGGCGTGCCCTCGGCAACGATCTTGCCCTTATCGATGATGGCGAGGCGTTCGCACAGCTGGTCCGCCTCTTCCATGTACTGGGTCGTCAGGAATACCGTCATGCCTTCGCTGCGGTGCAGGCGGCGCAGGTGTTCCCACACGCCGTTTCGCGTCTGCGGATCGAGGCCCGTCGTGGGCTCATCGAGGAACAGCACGCGCGGCCGGTGCACGAGGCCGGCGCCAAGATCGAGACGGCGGCGCATGCCGCCCGAGAACGTCTCGGCGCGGCGGTCGGCGGCCTCCGTCAACTGCAATACGGAAAGAAGCTCGTCCACCTGCCGGCGCAGCGCGGCGCCATGCAGGTGATAAAAGCGCCCGATGAGCATCAGGTTCTCGCGCGCCGTGAGTTGCCCGTCCACGCCGACCGCTTGACCGGTGTAGCCGATGACGCGGCGCACCGCGTCTGCATCGCGGTCGACGTCATAGCCGGCGACGCGCACGCTGCCACCCGTCTTTTGCAGCAGCGTGGTGATGACCTTGATGGTTGTGCTCTTGCCCGATCCGTTCGGACCGAGGAATCCGAAGAACTCGCCCGCCCTGACGGTGAAGCTTAGGTCCTGAACGGCTTTGACTTCCTCGGACGCACGGCCGCGTGCCGCGTACGTCTTCACGAGATTCTGGACGACGATGATCGCGTCGGGGTCGGACGCGCTAGGCATTGCTGTCATGCGCACGCTCCTGCCGGCCAACGGAATTGCACACTCCGAACGGCGGACGAAAAGCTCTATACCCCTGTTTATTGAGCGTGGCAACTATTGCCATACTCAATGAGTAGTGCTACTGTTTAAGGGTGACCACAACTCCGGACCTCTCGACCAATCCGGCCGGCCACAGCCGCGAAGACGCGGAAAAGGCCGCCTGGGCTCCAGTCCTGGCGTTGCTCCAGCACGAGAAGCGCCGCGTCGCGCTGTTGTGGCAGGAGCTTGGTCTCACACAGCCGCAGGGCTACGCCCTGCTCCATCTATCCCGCCTCGGCCCGTCTTCCATGGCGAGCTTGGCGGCGACGATGCAGTGCGATGCCTCGAACATCACCGGCCTCGTCGACAAGCTCGAGGCCCGCGGCTTGATTGTGCGCAAAGCGCATCCGCAAGACCGGCGCGTGAAGCTGCTCGTCGTCACCGAAGCGGGTGAAGACGCACAGAAGGCACTGCGCGCGCGCATGGCGAAGCCACCTGTCCATTTCTCGGCGCTGACCGTCAAAGACCTGAAGACGCTGCACGACATCCTGTCCAAGGCAGCCGCCGCCGCGCCGGCCGATCCCACCATCCAATAGCGGCCGCCGTGGAGCGATGGCAGATTGCTGCCATGCTCCGCGGGATCCTCTTCGCCCTCGCCCTCCTTGTGTGCGGCTTAGCGCTTGCGCAACCGGCCGACGTCGCCGGCTGGGAGCAAGCGCGCTGGGGCATGAACGCCGAACAGCTGAAGGCGGTGCTTGGGCCGGCGCTGATCGAAGGCAGGACCCAGATCGGCCTGCCGCTCTACACCGCTGAAACCAAGTTCGCCGGACTGACGCTCCCCGCGCAGTTCACGCTGACGCCGGGCCGCGGCCTCACGGAGGTGCGGGTCGGCGGGGCGTGGGTCGAGCACGAGCGCGAAGCGGAGGCTGCCGCCATCGAAGCGGCCCTCTTTGCCGCGTACGGCCAACCGCAGGCGAACCTGGTCAGTGACCAGCGCACGCCCCAGGGCGGCCGTGAAGTGTCCAAGGTCTACTCGTGGAACTTCCCCACCACCGTCGTCAGCTACCGGCGCGGATTCACCACTGGGGGCGCCGAAGGCGTGCAGGACCTCCTCAGCATTTCGTACCAGGCGCAGCGGTGATCTTGCGCGCATTGATCTTCATTGGAGCGCTCGCGGCCGGGGTGGCCCAGGCGCAGCAAGTGCCCGACATCGCCGGCTGGAACAACACACGCTGGGGCATGAACCCCGAGCAGCTGCGCGCCGCGCTAGGTCCTGTCTTGCTTGCCGAGCAAACCCAGATCGGGCTCGTCCGCTACAGCATGAAGGACGTGAGCATCGGTGGTGTGCCGTTCGATGTGCAGCTACTGGTTAATCCAATCGGACTCACCGACATCGCGTTCGGCTCAGGCTTCGTCAACCGGGCGCGGGACACCGAGGCAGCGGCCATCGAAGCCGCGCTGCGCGCGCAATACGGCAACGACCCGGAAGTCATCGACAAGGAGAACATCGCTCCGGGCGGCGGCCGCAGCGTCTACCGCGAGCTCAACTGGCGTTTCCCCAGCACAACCGTGCGGTTCCTGCACAATCTGGAGATCTCATCCACGGCGACGAACGACCACCTCTCGGTGACGTTCTCCCGGCCGCGCTGAGCTACTTGCTTGCGGCTACCTTCAGTCGCCATTCCGTGCGCGTCAGGTAGTCGGCCAGTGCACCGGCGGGCCCAAGCAGCATGCGGCCCTCCGGCGTCAGGGCATAGGCGTGTTTCGCCTGCGGCAGCACGGGATGTCCGGCCAAACCGGAACCGAAATGCGCCACGACCGCCTCGCCCGGCTCCAGCACGCGGGGCCACGGGCCGTTGTCGTGCAGGTAGGGCTCGCGCTGGGCGATTTGTGGACCGTCCTCGCCGCGCGTCAGTCCTACCTCGACGATGGTCACGCGCTCCTCGCCGAAGTTCGAGACTTCCACGCAAAGCCCCGGCGGCGTGAGCGGCCTCGCCTTGAGGCCGCGGAACGCAGTGATGTCGTCGCCCATGGCGATGGTGGCGGGACCGATGGCGTAGGTAAGCCGTGCGCGCACGACGACCCCCGCGTTGGGGTCTAGCCGCTTGCGAAAGCGGTCGATCAGCACAGCGACGAGTGTACGCCACGGCCGCCGGCCGGCAGGGGTGCGCAGCCACAGGTTCCGCGGCGACTCGTTGTCGTGCTTGCGCGCCGGTGCCGGTACGCCCCGTAAGAAGGCCAAACCTATCTCTCAGCGAGAGCAATCATCCCGAACGCGAACCGTGCGGGAGCGGTGAAGCTAAATGTCGGCGTACATGTGCGTCTCGGCGCGCGCACCCGGATGCGTGATCGCACCCTTCTCGGCGTCGCCCACGAGCTGGGCATAGCGCCAGAGCGCACCGGAACGATAGTCAGTCTGTCGCGGTTTCCACAGAGATTTCCGCTGCGCCAGCTCGGCATCTGAAAGATCGATCGAAAGCGTGCCGGCATTGCAATCGATGCGGATGATGTCGCCGTCCTTCAGCAGGGCGATCGGGCCACCGACCGCCGCCTC
>CAIVPW010000160.1 GCA_903907895.1 uncultured Alphaproteobacteria bacterium | reverse complement strand
TTCCTCGCGCCGCCATTCGGCGTAGTGCTCGGCGGAGTAGGCGTACACCGCGTTGTCGGGGCCGCCGTGATTCTCCTGGTTCGCCTGGGCGTCGCCAACGATACCGCCGAAAGTGACGCTGACCGGCGCGGTCACCGGCGTCTTGAAGATGCCGGTATAGTATTTCTTGCCGTTCTTCTTTTCGATTTGCTGCAGCCCGCCGACGTTGACCGACAGGATGCGCATCAGTGCGCGCCGGCCTTGTGCTGCGCGCCCGCCTTCAGGACGAACCGACGGTCGCAGTAGGGGCAGTCGACGTGGTTGTCGGCGCCCATGGTGAGATAGACGCGCGGGTGGCCGCCGGACGTGGCGCCATTGCCATCGCACATCACGTTCTTCGAGTCGGCTTCGACGGTTTCGGGCGGGTCGATCGGCATGCCGTCTGTATAGCGCGGCCGGCCAAAACCCCACAACGCGGGAGTAGCCGCGGCGTTTGTACGCCGCACCCCGGCCGGGTTGGCCTTCGGCCGCTGGGCGCGTTATGGTCCCCCTCACGCGCCCATAGCTCAGCGGATTAGAGCGTTGGCCTCCGAAGCCAAAGGTCGCAGGTTCGAATCCTGCTGGGCGCGCCATCCTGGAGGTACCTCATGCAACACGTGTTCAGACGGTTGCGTCACGGAATCCTGAGGCTGGCCGTCGCCGCTGCGCTAGCCGCCGCCGGGGCGGAGGCTGCGCGGGCAGCGCCCCTCGATGACGCATTTGCGGCCTACGGCCGCAAGGAGTACGCCGCCGCCATGGCGCTGGCGCGCCCGCTGGCCGACGCTGGAGACGGGTGGGCCGCCTACCTGGTCGGCCGCATGATCGACCTGGGCCAGGGCGTCATCTACGACGACGTCGCCGCCCTGCAGTGGTACCTGCAGGCGGCCGCCAAGGGCGTGCCCGACGCCCAGCTTGCCGCCGCCCGCCTCTACGAGATGGGCGAAAGCATCCTGCAGGACTTTCCCGCAGCGTGGGCGTGGGCGGCCGTGGCCGCCGACCAAGGCTTGGACGAGGCGGCAAAATACCGCGACCACATGCGGCAGTTCCTGATCGGGCAGGACAACGACGTGGCGCGCGCGAACTATGAGAATTGGGGCGCGTATCGCACCACCGAGCGGCGGTAGCGTACGCGAAATTACCGGCCGCGAGCGGCCGGCGGCTTCACCCATCGCTGCCGTGACGCAAGAGCGTCACGGCAGGAGTGAAGGGTTTCGTTAGGCCGCGCGCGCGTCGCGGTTGCGGCGCGGGGCGCCACCAGCGCCCTGACGGCGCTGCTGGCTGCGGTTGTTGTTGTTGCGCGGCTGGCCGCGATCGCCTTGGCGTTCGCCCTGGCGCTGGCCGTTGTTGCGCTGTTGCGGCGGACGCGGGCCGAAGCCGGCAGTGCCGCGTTCGCCCATGGCAACGATCATCGGCGTCTTGGTCAGACGTTCGATGTCGCGCAGGAGCGGACGCTCGTCACCGGCGCAGAACGACAGCGCGATGCCCGAGTGGCCGGCGCGTGCCGTGCGGCCGATGCGGTGCACGTAGGACTCCGGCTCGTGCGGCAGTTCGAAGTTGATGACGTGGGTCACCTCGGTGACGTCGATGCCGCGCGCGGCGATATCGGTCGCCACGAGGACACGCGCCTCACCGGACTTGAACTGCGACAACGCGCGCTGGCGCGCACCCTGGCTCTTGTTGCCGTGGATCGCCTCGGCGCGGATGCCGGACTTCACCAGATGCACAGCGACCTTGTCGGCACCGTGCTTGGTGCGGGTGAACACGATCACGCGCTTCATTTCCGGCTTGGCCAGCATGTCCGTCAGCAGCGTGCGCTTGTTGCCCGCGTCGACGAAGTAGACGTGCTGCTCGATACGATCGACCGTGACCTTGGCGGGCGTCACCGAGACGTGCACCGGGTCCTTGAGAAGATCGCTGGCGAGCGAAGAGATCGCTTCCGGCATGGTGGCCGAGAACAGCGCGGACTGACGCTCGCGCGGCAGCAACGCGACGATCTTCTTGATGTCGCGGATGAAGCCCATGTCGAGCATGCGGTCGGCCTCGTCGAGCACGAAGTACTCGACGCGATCGAGGCGCACGTGGCGCGATTCGATCAAGTCGAGCAGGCGGCCCGGCGTGGCGATCAGGATATCGACGCCGGCAGCCATGGCCTTCGCCTGGTTGCCGAAGCCGACGCCGCCCATGACGACGGTGGAGCGGGCACGCACGTGGCGGCCAAGCGCCTTCACCGACTGGTCGATCTGCAGAGCGAGTTCACGCGTCGGCGCCAGGATCAGCGCGCGCGGGCAGTTACGCACCAGCGGCTGACGCACGGACTCCAAACGCTGCAGCATCGGCAGCGCAAAGGCAGCGGTCTTGCCGGTGCCGGTCTGCGCCAAGCCGATCATGTCGCGTCCAGCGTTGAGCGCCGGAATGGACTGGGCCTGAATGGGGGTGGGGGTGGTGTAGTTGGCGGCCGTAAGGGCACGCAGCAGCGGCTCGGCAAGTCCGAGGGTCGTAAACGTGGTTTCAGTCACTAAGGATAAAGTCTTTCTGCCTCCCGCACGGATTCCGTGCGGAAGCGGTGGCCTGGTCCGCGCGCATCGCGACCGGGGCGTTTTCTTTGGAGCAAGGAGGCTCGGGATGGAGCGCCTGGAAAGGCGCAACAGCGCGACCGCGAGAACCCTGGCGTGAACCACGCAGGGCCGCTTCAGGAGCGGTTAGCGCGGTGATGAGCGGTAAATGCCCTCTGCCGCCTTGAAAGTCAAGGAGTTAGTGGCGCGAGGGCGGGTTAGATTCGTTCGTATTGCCACACGGTGGCGGGCGGAACGTTGCGCCAGACGCGGGACACCGGCCGGCCGCGGATGCCCATGGCGACCATCATACGGGGCGGCACGGGCGAGCGCGGACCATAGGTAAACTGCAGCAAAAACCCATCGCGGCCCATGCAACGGAAGGCATCGGCGACGATGCGGCGCCGGGTGAGGAGCGGCATGGACAGCAGCGGCAGGCTGGAGACGACCGCGCCGACCTGATGCACCCCTTGCGCATGCAGCGCCGCGCTCACGCGCGCCGCATCGGTCTTCAGCACCCGCACCTTGGGAAAGCGTTCGCTCAGGTATTGGTGCAAGCCGGGGTCGCGCTCGACGACGATCAGTTCCTCGGGGGCTAGGCCCTGGGCCAACAGGGCCTCCGTTACGGTGCCGGTGCCGCCGCCGAGTTCAAGCACCGGCCGATTGCGGCAGGCAACGGCTGGCGCCGCCATCGCGGCGGAGAGCTGCTCGCCCGACGGAATGACGCTGCCGACGCCGCGAGGATTGCGCAGCCACCGCGTGAAAAACAGGGCGGCGGAGCTTTGCGGCATGGCTAGGGGCGGCCGCCCTGTGCCGGGGCGCCCACACCCCAGAATGCGTTGGCGAACGGGTCGGGCCCGCGCAGCATGGGCGCGAAGTCGTACAGCCGGTTACCCGCGCCGGGCGCCGCCGCCGGCGCGACGGGCGCCTGCAACAGGCCCCAGAATCGGTCGGCGAACACATCGCGCTGCCGCAGCAGCGCCGATACGTCGTAGGCGGTGGGATTGGCCAACGCAGGCGACATCGCCCCTGCGATTACCAAGACAAAGACCACAGCGAAGCGTGCCATCGGGAAACCAACTGCTGGATAGCCGCCGCAACCGCGGGCGGCACGCGAAGCTAGCGACCTGCCGCGGCGGCGCAAGCCCGATCGTGACCATACCCCTGCGTGGCCGCAGGGTGGTGCTTCGTTCTAGGTCTTGATCCCGGATCGCAGGGTCAGGCGCTCGCCGCCGGTCCTCACCCCACCGCCGCCTTGTTCACCACGGCGGCCGCGTACCAGTGCCGCAACAGGTCGACGTCGATGAGCTTCTTGCCGCGAAAATCGCCGGCGACCGCCCGCAGGGGATCGCCTGGTTCGCCGAAGTGGTCGCACACGGCGATCGCCTCGGGAAACTTCTGGTCGTCGGTGTAGCTCGAATACGTGATGACGGTTTCGATGCCCGCGCCGCGCGCCGATTCCAAGCCGTTGCGCGAATCTTCGAGCGCCAGGCATTGGCTTGGCTTCAGCTTCAGGTGCTCGAGCGTCCAGTTGTAGATGTCGGGTGCCGGCTTCTTCTTCGGCACGATGTTGCCGCAGCCGACCACGTCGAACCAATCCATGCGCACGCCTTCGGCGCAGTTGTTGATGAGTGCTTCGACGTTGGGCGCGCTGGTGGTGGTGGCGATCGCCAAGCGGAT
>CAIVPW010000159.1 GCA_903907895.1 uncultured Alphaproteobacteria bacterium | reverse complement strand
CCGCATCCACACTTTGTCCGTGAGCAGGTAGTCGATGTACGACGAGCCGCTGGTGATGCCGTAGCCGAGCATGTGCATCGACACCGGCGCCGGCCGCATCGCCATGATCTCCTGGCAGTTGATGCCGGTGTGTCCCGTCACGTCGATCAGCACGTCCACTTGGTCGTCGAAGATCATCTTGGCGGCAATCTCCGGCGCCGCCGACGGCAGGTCGCGGAAGTGCTCGAACGTCGCGCGGTACAGCCGGTCAAAAGCCGAGTCGCCCGGCTTGATGGAATAGCCGAACACCTCGAAGCGGCTGCGGTCGTGGCGCTCGGTGATGCTCTTCAGCAGCATCGGAAAGCTGTGCAGGAACGTGTACGGCAGCGCGTAGCCCACCCGGATGCGGCGCTGCGCCGCCGTCCCTTGGGTGGCCCGCCAGTCCGCCAGGCGTTCATCGAAGCGGAATCCGGCGGCTGCCCGCGCCGTGCGGACGGACGCCTCCACCTCCTCGGCGCGGCGGTGCGCGGCGGCCGAAAGCTGCGGCCACGTCAGCGGCAGGTTTTGCAGATCCTGCACGCAGAACGGCAGCACCGTCTTGTGACGCACCGAGCGGTCGATGGTCTGCACCACGTCGGCGATCAGGCCGTCGTAGTCGCGCCAGTCGCACAGCGTCAGCTTCAAGTCCAGCGTGCGGCGGATGGCGTGGGTATCGTCGGGGTTGGCGCAGCGCACGATGTCGTACGCGCGCACGGCTTCCTCGCGTCGGTGGGCGCGCTCGAACACGCCGGCCATCACCGATGCGGTGTTGGCGTGGTCCGCCGTCGTCAGCTGCATGGCGCGCTGCCCGGCCCGGATGGCCTCGGCATGACGGCCGAGCGCACTCAGGACCTGGGCATACACCTTGAGGGCGTAGAGATCGTCTGGATTGCGTTGCAGCACCGACTCGATCGGCCCGAGCGCGTCCAAGGGCCGGCCGAGCTCCAGCAGCGCACGCGCGCGCTGCCCCACGATCACCGGATCGTTCGGCGTGAGCGCGACGGCCTTGTCGTAGTTCACCAGCGCCTCGGCGCACAGCCCGCGCCGGTGATGCATGTAGCCGAGTGCCGCGATCGCATTGGCGCGGTTCGGGTGCGCAACGACAACCTTCTCCAGGATCTTCTGCGCCTCGGCCGTGCGCCCGACCCAATCAAGGGTCAGCGCGACGTTGTAGGCCGGCTCGAACACGCCGGGGCAAAGATCGAACGCGCGCAGGAAGTGCGGCAGCGCCTGGGCGTGGTGGCGGCTGGCGTACAGAAGGTTGCCGAGCGACGTGGCGGCCTCCCAGTCGTTGGGATCGAGCGCGCACGCCTTCTCCAGCAGCGCGCGCGCCTCCTCCGGCCGCTTGTTGCGCAAGAAGGAGCCGTAGTCGCGCAGCGCGGTCTGGCCGGCGTTGCACTCGATCGCCTGTCTGTAGGCGACCTCCGCACCGGCGGCGTCGCCGCGGTCATCGAGCAGCACCGCAAGGTAGTGCCAGGCGCGGCCGAAGGTCGGATCGATGGCCGTGGCGGCCCGCCAATGGCTCTCTGCGCCCTGCCGGTCTCCCATGGCAAGGCACAAGCGGCCGAGCAGGTTGATGGCGCGCACGTTGCGCGGCTCGCGCCGCACGGCTTCGTCCGCCAGTGCCCGCGCCTCGGGAAGAATATCGGCGGCATACAGCAGCGCCGCCAGACGCACGCGGATTTCGTTGGCCGCCGGGTTGGCGATCAGCGCGTCCTGGGCAACCGAGCCCGCCTCGACGGCACGGCCATCGCGCAGCAAAAGCTCGATGAGATTTCCTGCCGCAACCACGTGGCCGGGCGACAGCTTCAGGGCCGCACGGTACGCGCTCTCGGCGTCGGCATAGCGGTCGCGCGCGCGGTGCAGGTTGGCGATGTTGCACAGCACGTCAGGATCTTGTGGCGCCAGCGCGCGGGCGCGCTGGTAGTGCGTCAGCGCCTCGTCGTACCGCCCCGCGGCCGAGCTGAGCACGCCCATGTTGGTGAGGACGTCGACGTT
>CAIVPW010000158.1 GCA_903907895.1 uncultured Alphaproteobacteria bacterium | reverse complement strand
GTTGATGATGTCCACGCGGTGCATGACGCCGTCGCGTTCGGCGATGCCGGCGCCGCGATGGCCGTAGAGGCCGACGGCATGCACTTCGTCGAGATAGGTGAGCGCGTTGTAGCGCTCGGCGAGCTCCACGAACTGGGCGATAGGCGCGATATCGCCGTCCATCGAGTAGACCGACTCGAACGCGATGATCTTCGGCGCGTTGGGATCGGCAGAGCGCAGCAGCTCCTCGAGGTGGCCCGGATCGTTGTGGCGGAAGATGTGCTTCTCGGTCCGCGCTTGGCGGATGCCCTCGATCATCGAGGCGTGGTTGAACTCGTCCGAGAACAGGATGCAGCCCGGCAGCATCTTGCCGAGCGTGGACAGCGCGGCCTCGTTCGCCGCGTAGCCGGACGGAAACAGCAGGCTGGCTTCCTTGCCGTGCAGGGCGGCGAGCTCGCGCTCCAGCAGCACGTGGTAGTGGTTCGTGCCCGAGATGTTGCGGGTGCCGCCGGCGCCGGCGCCGACCTCATCGACCGCGGTACGCATCGCCTCCAGCACGACCGGGTGCTGGCCCATACCGAGGTAGTCGTTCGAGCACCACACAATGACCTCGTGGGTGGAACCGTCGGGGCGGAAGCGGGTGGCGCGCGGGAATCGGCCGGCCTGGCGGGCGAGATCCGCGAATACGCGGTAGCGCCCTTCCTGCTTCAGGCCGGCAATCGCGTCGCCAAAGTGCTTGCGGTAGTCCATGCCCCAATACCCGGCGCCGCCGCGTTCAAGCGGTCCAGCCGAACCGTGGGCCGAAATATAGTGTCCGGCCGCAGGTTAGCGACAGGAAAAGCATACGTGGCGCCCCGTACTGCACGGCGGTGAAAAGTGTCGCAGCCAGCGGTTGCACGGCACCGGCCCGCCCCCCATATGCGGGGAACGATGCCCCTTTCGGAGGGCACCCGGCTTCCCGGCTGCAGCAACCTTTGGGGGAGTAAATGGCCGACTTCGACGCCCGCATCGCCGCCGTCCTAAGCGCCGACATCGCCGCTTACGCGACCCTCGAACGCGACTCCCCGCCCCAAGCCGCCCGCGCGGTCGCCCAGCTCAAGGAGGCGCTGTCCGCGCTGGCCACCAAGCACAACGGCACCATGGCCGAGGCGTTCGGCGCCATCTTCCGCACCACCTTCGCCAGCGCGGCCGACGCGGTCGCCTGCGCCGTGGCCCTGCAAGATGCCATCGACGAGCGCAACAAGGGCTTGGCCGAAGGCGATCAGGTCGACACCCGCACCGGCGTCGCCCTCGGCACCATCGCGCAGCGCGAAGGCGTGCTGAGCGGCCAGGGCGTGGATCAGGCAGACGCGCTGCGCCAAATGGGCGAAGCGGGCGACGTATTCATCTCGGGCGCCGTGTTCGAGCAGGCGCGCGCCGTCGCCGGCACCACTTTCGCCGCCGAAGGCGTGCGCAGCGTTGCCGACCAGGAATTGTCCATCTACGTGCTCGATCCCGCCCGCGCCTCGCGCCAGCAGGACAAGCGCCATTGGCAAAGCCGCTGGGAACAGCATCAACACGCCTGGGGCAAGCACCGCGAGCGCCATTACGACCGCATGCGTCGCCGCTTCGAGCGCGAGACGGAACGGGACTCGGGCACCTCGCGCCGCGAACGCACGGCCGCGCCGCGCTCGCCCGCCGAGCGCGCCGAGATCGAGATCAAGAACATCAAGCGCCTGTACCGCAATGCCATCTACGGCGCGCTGACCATCGTCTTCCTGTTCTTCATCAACGTGCTGACAGCCCACGGCCCGCTCTGGTTCCTCTGGCCGGCGCTCGCCATCATTGCAGTGCTGGGACTGCAGGCGGCGCGTACGCTGGGGCCTGATTCCGTCGTCGACGGCATGCAAGGCACCATGCAGCGCTGGAGCGGCTGGTTCGCCGAGCGCCGCGAGTGGGCCTCGCGCTCCGATGTCGAGCTGGCGGACCGTGTCCGCCGCCCGGGCGATGACGAACGCACCATCCGCATGCGCGTGGCCGGGCTACGCCGGTTCCACCGCCGCGCCACGACCTTCGCCATCGTGATCGCCGTCCTGTTCGTCGTTAACCTGTTGTCGAGCCCGGGCCACTGGTGGGTGCTGTGGCCCGCCCTGGCAATGGGGTTCGTGCTGGCGATCCAGGCGGTCCGGGTCTACGGAGTCGATCCGTTCCTCGGCCCGGACTGGGAGGAGCGCAAGCGGCAGGAGTTGCGCGCCCGGTTTGAGCGGGAGACCTAGACGCGCCCGGCCACTATTCCAAAAGAATCCGGCCTCCGCCTGATGGCGGAGGCCCTTTTTTGGTGCCACGTTGCCGCCACGTTCGTAACAGAATATTGCCAAGTTCGAGCTGCACTGTCCTGCCCGTCGAACCCCTCCCCCGGCACGATCCGTTCGTGCCTCCCCGTTACGAAGAAGAGAAAGAGGTCGCTATGGAGGCCCACGCAAGTCGGCTAGTCGCCTTGTCCTTCCGATTGGTCCCGCTTGGTTTGGTCCTACTCACGGTCGCCGGTTGCGGCGCTGAGCGTTTCAACACGCGCTGGACCAGTCCCGGCTACAAGGCATCCGCTGTCAGCAACAACGCGGCAGCACAGACGTATTACGACGGCGCCATCAAGGAGACGCCGGGCGAGCCGTACTACGAACTGAACCTCGCCGCTGCTTACCAGAAGCAGGGCCGCATGGATCTTGCGGCGCCGCTCTATCGCAGCGTCCTCGAGCAAGGCACCAACATCTATCCGGCCCGCGTCACCGCCGGCTCGGCGCGCCGCTCGCTCGCCGAGATCGCGTGCGACAACCTGCGCAGCGCACCGGCCGCACCGGCTGAAACCGCGCTGCGCTGCCAGCCGGTAGCTCAGGCGGCGCCGCCGCCACCGCCGCAGCCAGCCCCGCAGGCTGCGCCCCCCGCACCGCCTGCTCCCCCGGTCGCCCAAGCTGCGCCGCCGCCACCGCCCGTGGTGACGCCGCCGTCACCGCCGCCGATTCCGCGGCCGACCAGCTTCTGGGTGTACTTCGACTTCGACCGCTCCGACATCAACGCCGAAGGTCGCTCCACCATCGACACGATCGCTGCCGAAGCGCGCCGCGATGCAACGCTGCGCATCCGCGTCGTCGGCAAGGCGGATCGGGCCGGGCCGGAGGACTACAACATGCGCCTGTCGCAGCGCCGCGCCAACGCGGTCCGCGACCTGCTCACGCAACGCGGCGTGTCGGCCAACCAGATCGAAGCCGTCGGTGTCGGC
Organism: uncultured Alphaproteobacteria bacterium; assembly: GCA_903907895.1. Lineage (GTDB taxonomy): Bacteria > Pseudomonadota > Alphaproteobacteria > UBA2966 > CAIVPW01 > CAIVPW01. The sequence goes on along the minus strand of CAIVPW010000158.1, from coordinate 28,208 downwards.
GAAGCACAGCCACCGATCGCGACACCCGACTCGGTGCGCGAGCCGCGCAACCGCGTCGTCGAGATTGCCATCCGCTAGGAGGAACCATGAACACGAAACTGCTTCTTGGCGGAGCCATCGCCGTCGCCGCGCTCGCGGCGGTCCCCGGCCTGGCCAGCGCACAAACCACCCAGGGCGGCACCCCGGCTATCGCGGCCGCGGGCTCGCCGCTCATCGTCCCCGGCGCCTACTTCGGTGGCACGCTGACGCGCTGGGATCCGGTCGCCAACGTGATCGCCGTCGACGGTGTGAACTACCCGGTCGGCCACGACTCACGCGTTGACCGCGACATCACCGTGGGCCACGTCGTCGACGTCACCTATGTGACCGAGCATTACGGCCGCGCCGCGCGCAAGGTCGTGATGCGCGTGCGCAAGGCCGAACGTCCGGAGGACGCGACCCAGTAAGCTACCTCGCTCCGTAAGCTACAGGGCGGTCTCGGTCTCCGGGGCCGCCCTCGCTTCGGCGCGCGGATCCAAGGCGGCGGCTTCCGGCGTCGTGTCCGGCACCGGCGTAAAGGGCGTCTGCTGCGCGACCGGCTTGGGATCGCGGCGGCCCATCCGGTAAATGGCGAACGCGCCGAGCGCGCCGCTCACCACACCGATCATCACAAACAGCGCCGGCGGCCCGAACGCGTCGATGGCAAGGCCCGCCACCAGCGGCGACGCCATTGCACCGAGCCCATTCGCCAGCAGCAGCCCCGCGCTCATCGACACCAGCGTGTGCGGCTCGGCGTAGTCGTTGGCGTGCGCCACCGCCTGCGGGTACAGCGCGAACGAAAATCCTCCGAACGCCGCCGCCAGCACGAACAGCCACTGCGACGCACCGAGCAACGCTCCCACCGCCAGCGCCAAAGCCGCGACGGACGCGCTGATGGCGATGCCCGCCACCACGTGGCGGCGATCGAAGCGATCCGAAAGCCAGCCGAACGGCCACTGCATGACTAGGCCGCTCAGCACCCCCATCGCCATGAAGCGTCCGGCCTCCAGCGTGCTCATGCCGACGCCGAGCGCGAACACCGGCCCCATGTTCTGGAAAGCAGCATTGATGACCCCCGCCCCCATCGCCACCGCGACCGCCAACGGCGACAAGCGGATCAGCTGTCCGAGCCTGAGGCGCGTGGGCGCGCTCAATGCCGGCGGCTCGGCGCGCGTCAGCGCCAGCGGCACGAGCGACAGCGCGTAGAGCATCGCCACCGCACTGAACAGCACGAAGCTCGTTGGATCGCCAAACCCGACCAGCAGTTGCGCCGTGCTGACCGAGACGAAGATCGCCGCCTGGTAGAGCCCGAGCACCCTCCCACGCAACCGGTTCTCGGTGCGCGCGTTGAGCCAGGACTCCACCGTCATGAACAGGATGGCAAGGCAGCCGCCGATAACCGCACGCAGCAGCACCCACGCCCACAGCCCGGTCGCGATCGGCAACGCCAGCACGGCCGCCGCCGCGATGGCGGCGAATGCGGCGAAGGCGCGGATGTGGCCGACACGGGCGATGACGCCGCGGCCATAGAGGGTCGCCGGGATGAATCCGGCGAAGTACACGCCCAGCACCAGGCCGGTCGCCCACGCCGGCTGCTGCTCCACCGTCATCCGCAGCGCCAGCAGGATGCCGAACAGGCCGTTGCCCAGGGTGAGCACAGCCACCGCCACGAACAGCGCCGAAAGGGTGCGGGTTGTCGCCTTCATGCGCCGATCCTATGCTGCCTCGCCTTCGGGAGTGCCATGCCCAGTCAGTTCCCCGCTTCGTTTCCCCGCGCCCGCCTGCGCCGCAACCGCCGCGCACCGTGGGTGCGATCCCTCGTTGCCGAAAGCCGCCTCGGGCCGCAAGACCTGATCGCGCCGCTGTTCGTCATCGAGGGAACCGGCGCGGCCGAAGACATCGCACAGATGCCGGGCGTGCAACGGCTCACGATCGATGGCGCTGTCCGGGCGGCGCGCGAGGCCGTGGCGCTGGGCATCCCGGCGATCGCTCTTTTCCCGCGCATCGCCGATCAACTCAAGGACGACGACGGCAAAGAGGCGCTCAATCCCGGCAACCTCGTCTGCCGCACGGTCGCCGCCATCAAACAGGCGGTGCCGGGCATCGGCGTGATCTGCGACGTTGCGCTCGACCCGTACACCACGCACGGCCACGATGGCCTGCTGCGCAACGGCGAGATCGCCAATGACGCCACCGTCGATACCCTCATTCAGCAGGCAGTGGTCCAAGCCCGCGCCGGCTGCGACGTGGTGGCGCCGAGCGACATGATGGATGGCCGCATCGGTGCAGTGCGCGATGCTCTCGATGGCGCCGGCTTCGCCCACGTGCAGATTCTGTCGTATGCCGCCAAGTACGCGTCGGCATTCTACGGCCCGTTCCGCGATGCGGTGGGCACCGGCACGCGTCTCGTCGGCGACAAGAAGACCTACCAGATGGACAGCGCCAATTCCGACGAGGCGTTGCGCGAGGTCGCCCTCGACATCGCCGAGGGCGCCGACATGGTGATGGTGAAGCCGGGGATGCCGTACCTCGACATCGTGCGCCGGGTGAAGGACACCTTCGGCATGCCGACCTTCGTCTACCAGGTGTCGGGCGAGTACTCGATGATCGTCGCCGCCGCCGAACGCGGCTTCCTCGATCGCGAGAAGGCGATGCTCGAAGCGCTGCTCGCCTTCAAGCGCGCCGGCGCCGACGCAATCGTCAGCTATTTCGCTTTCGAAGCCGCGCGGCTTTTGCAGCGGCGCTGACGCCGTCCGCACGCAGGCCGTGCGCGAACGTCAGGACCAGGTGGTCGAGGGATTCTTCGAGTTTCAAGGTGGAGCCGAACCCACCCGCCGCTTCCAGTGAAACAAAGCCGTGGATGATGGCGCGCACCGCACGCGTCGCGTGCAGCGCGTCGTTGCCGGTCAGGCCATACGCCTCCAGCACCGCGACGGCGATGCCGACGACTTCGGCTGCCGCGCGGGTCCACTCGGCGTCCTTCGCCTCGGGCGCACGCAACGACGCGGCGTAAAGGCCGGGATGCTCGCTCGCAAACTCGCGGTAAGCGCGCGCGACGGCCAGCAGGGCGTCATCGCCCGAGCGCCCTATGGCGGCGCGCGTCATGCGACGGTTGGCTTCTCGCAGGCCGCGCAACGCCAGTTCGCGATGCAGCGTGCCGAGGCATTCGATGTGTTTGTGCAGGGATGGCGGCTTGATGCCGAGCTCGTTGGCCAGCCTGGCCAGAGTCAGTTGCGACAAGCCGCAGTCGTCGCAAAGTTCGGCCGCAGCATCGACCACCGCGGCAGCATTCAGCGTGCCACGCGCCACTAGCTGTCCAGACGGTCCATGAAGTCGATCATCGCGGGGCCAACCATGCCCGGCGCATCGACGTGCGGCAAGCCGCCAGCCTTCTCGACCATCTGCACCTTGCCGTTCACGCGGCGCGCGACGGCCTCCGCCTCGACCTTTGGCGCAACGAACGCCGGATCGGATTGGCCCATCAGCACGAGGGTGCGCGCGTGCGATGCGGGCGCCTGCGTCGTTTCGGCGACCGAGGGCCCGAGCAGCATGAGGCCGCGCACTTGCTCGGGTGCCACAGCGGTTGCCCACGCGACGGCACCCGCCGTGGTGGCCGAACCGGCGAGGTAAGCGGGGCCTTGTCCAAGGTAGCGGATCAGCTCGACGATATCGGCGCCCACCGCCGAGGCGCGGGCAGACCCGCCCGAAGCTTCCATGGTCACCGGCGTTGCCAGGGTCACGACACGAAAGCCGCTGTCCACGAGCTGGGGAACGACGTAGCGGAACTCGCCGTCGAACGCATCCGCGCCGGGCACCAGCACGACGATCGCGCCGGCGCCCACGTCGGTATACGAGATGCGGCCTTGGCTGGCGTCGAACGAGTGCACGACGGTCTCCGCCTTGGGCGCACCGACGACCAGGAGCATGCCAGCGAGCACGATGGCGAGGCCGAGCAGGCGTCCAGCAAGGGTCGGGGATAGGTTCGTCATGGCAGGTCTCCGTCGCGGGTGGCGTTGCCACCTAGAATGCGTTGGCGGCTTGGCTAATACCATTAGCCAAAAGGCTATGGTGCGTACTTTTTGTCGCAACTGTTAGCGTGCTGCATGGCGCTGCTTAAGCTGCTCATGTAATGGCGAAAACACTGGATTCAACGTTCTTCGCGCGCCCGGCGGTCGCGGTTGCCACGGAGTTGATCGGTAAATTCCTGGTGCGCGAGCGGGAGGGCCGCCAAGAGGCCCACATGCTGACCGAGGTCGAGGCCTACGAAGGCTTCGACGACAAGGCGAGCCACGCCTTCCGCGGCCGCACGCCGCGCAATTCGGTCATGTTCGGCCCGGCCGGGGTTCTCTACGTCTACTTCACGTACGGCATGCACCACATGCTGAACGTGACCACCGGCGAGGTGGACTATCCCGCCGCGGTTCTGATCCGCGGTGTCGCAGGGATCCAAGGCCCCGGCCGCCTGACCAAGGCATTGGGCATCACCCGCGCGTTGAACCAATTGCCAGCCGTGCCCGCCACCGGCCTGTGGTTCGAGGATCGCGGCATCGCGGTGAAGAAGAAGGACATCCTGCGCACGCCGAGGGTCGGGGTCGATTACGCCGGGCCGACGTGGGCGGGCCGCAAGTGGCGGTTCGTGCTGAGGAGCAATGCTGGGACGGAGCCCGGCTAGGCAGGAAGCGGGATTGCAGCCGGTGGAAGCTACTTGCTCAGCCACTCCTCGCCGCTTGCCGCGTCCACCGCGTCGAACGTGCGATAGTCGACCGTGAGCTCTTCCCCCGCCGCAATGTCGCGCAGCGCGATGTTGGCGGGTTCGATATCGTCGGGGCGCAGAATTTGCGCGTTGTTCGGCGTGGCGGAGTGGTTCCAGAAGCGTGCGTCGTCGGCACACAGCACGTACTTTTGCAGCTGGATGGAGAGATACCCGTGGCGCAGCATCAGTGCGCGCTGCAGCGCCGGCAGGCGATCCACTTCTGCTTCATCGAACAGCAGATCGAAGCGCGGATCGAAGGCCCACGTGATGGTGCCCTTGGCGATCGGCTGCGCAGCAAAAAGGCCGAGGCCCTCGATGGGGCTCGGCCTCAAGTTCGTCCGAATTAGTAGCATGGCTGCCTCGGCACCCTGCCCTCTCCTGCGTCAAAGCAGGAGAGGGCCCGGGTGTCGGAGGGTTTGTCGTCGTTAGGCTGTGGCGAGGATACGGACCGGCTCCTCGGACTCGTTCCAGAAGGCTGGCTCATCGATGTCCACGATCGTCTCCGTCGTGAACCCGTTGAAGCTGGTCGTGATCGCCGTCGAGTAGGCGCCGATCTGACCAATCTCCACCCAGTCACCTTCCTGAATGCCTTCCGGCAGCTGCCACACGCCCGGCATCACATCGACCGGATCGCAGGTCGGGCCGTACAGCGTGAAGTCGCCAAGCGGACCGGGCACCGGTGCGCCGCCCTTGCGGAACGAGCGCAGCTTTACCCGCAGCTTCAGGTACACGAGCTCCGGCAGCGTGCCGAAGATGCCGTCGTTGATGTACAGCGTCCGGTCCTTGCGCAGGTGAACCTGCGTCAGGATCGAGCAGCCATCAACGGCCAGCGCACGGCCCGGCTCGCACTGCAGCCGCGAACCCTGGAAGCCGAAGTCTTCGACTGCCCGGATCACGGTCGACACGTACTCCTCGATCGGCGGCACGTCGTCGCCGAGGTACGGTGCCGGGAAGCCGCCACCGACATTCAGAATGTCGATGTCGACGCCCGCGGCGTCACGCACCTGCGCAGCCAGCTTGATGGCCCGGTAATAGTCCTCCGGGTCCTTGCACTGGCTGCCGACGTGGAACGCGATGCCAACCGGGTAGCCGCGCTGCGATGCCATGCGAAGCAGGCGGGCGCCCTCTGCGGGCGGCGCGCCGAACTTCGACGACATGTGTTGCAGCGCGAGACCCGCCGCCGTCGCGAGACGAACGGTGATGATCGCGTCCTTGCCAACGACCTGCTCGATCTTGTCGAGCTCGTCTTCCGTATCGATCACGTAGTGACGCAGGCCATGTTCTTCCTGCGCCGCCTTGATCGCCTGACGCGACTTCACCGGATGGTTGAAGTACGGCGTCACGCCGCGGCCGAACATGCCGCGAATGAGTTCCACTTCGTTCAGCGAAGCGGTGTCGAAGTGGCGAACGCCGCCACGATGCAGTGCACGCAACACGCCCGGAAGCGGGTTGCACTTCACCGCATAAAGCACATCTCCAGGAAACAACGACACCAGCTTTTGCGCTGCAGCTTCAAGCTCTGCAGGACGCAGACAGACGACGGGTCGGTCCGGATTCAGATCGGCCACCATGGCCGTGATGTTCTTGTAGCGCATCACGACTCTGCCCTCCGTAAACACTAGGGAGCACGCCCATCCGCGCCCCAATGGCGCGGCACGTCTACATAGGGTCTAGGGCCCCCCCCTGCAAGAAAAAATCTCGGAAAAAGCCTTGCCCAGCCAAGACTTGCCTGGGGGGTCGCGACTCCGGGATTTGCGACGGCCGCGACAGCGGCGACTCGACGGAACTGCCGCCGGCCGGAATCGCGCTCTACGAGCCAGACTCCGTCCGCGCGACGTCTCCGCGCGCGCGCGCTCGACGCTCCCGCGACGCGTCTCCACGCCATTTGGCGAGCACCGCGGCACGCTCTCGCCGCTCGTCGCGCGGCACCGGTGCGACGCCACGACGAGGCAGCGCGGCGCCGCGCCACGACGGTCGCGCCACTCGCTCGCCAGCGACCGAGGCAGGCGCAAGCGCGTCGAGCGGCAGCAGTGACCGCTCCGTGGCTACGCGCGAGGTGCTATAAGGGCGCCGCCCGCCAACTCGCCCGTCTCCGAGCTTTGCTGTGACCATCACCCTCGCCGAGATCCGCGCGGCCGCCGCCCTCCTCAAGGGCTCCGTCGTCGCCACGCCCTTCACCCACTCCCGTACGCTCTCGGCCGTCACAGGGGCGCACGTGTTCCTGAAGTTCGAGAACCAGCAGTTCACGGCGTCCTTCAAGGATCGCGGCTCGCTGGTGAAGCTCAGCAGGCTGACGCCGGAGCAGCGCAAAACGGGCGTCATCGCCGTCTCGGCAGGCAACCACGCCCAGGGCGTCGCCTACCACGCCCAGCGCCTCGGCATCCCGGCGACCATCGTCATGCCGGTCATCGCGCCCTACACCAAGGTCCGCCAGACGAAGGAATACGGCGCCCGCGTGCTGCTGCACGGCCAGAACCTGGCCGACACGGAGCCCTTCGCGCGCGAACTGGTGGCCAAAGAGGGCCTCACGCTTATCCACCCGTACGACGACCCGCACATCGTCGCCGGGCAAGGCACCGTCGGACTGGAGATGATCGAGGCGGAGCCCAACCTCGACGCCATCGTGGTGCCGGTCGGCGGCGGCGGCCTGATCGCGGGCTGCGCCATCGCGGTCAAGAGCATCAAGCCGGACATCGAGGTGGTGGCCGCCGAGGCCGCCCTCTATCCGTCGCTCTACCAGCGCATGCACGGCCTCGAGCAAAAGGTGGGCGGCGCCACCATCGCCGACGGCATCGCCGTGAAGACGGTCGGCAACATCGGATACGAAGCCGCCGGCAAGCTGATCGACGAGGTGCTGCTGGTGGGCGAGCCCGAGATCGAGCAAGCCATCTGTATGCTGATCGACATCGAGAAGCAGGTTGCCGAGGGCGCCGGCGCCACGGCGCTTGCCGCGGTCATCACCCATCCCGGCCGCTTCGCGGGCAAGAAGGTCGGCATCGTCGTCACCGGCGGCAATATCGATACGCGCCTACTGGCCCAGGTCATCAACCGCGGCATGGTGCGCTCGGGCCGCATCCTGAGCCTGCGCATCGACATCAACGACGTGCCCGGCACACTGGCGCGTGTTGCCACAGTCATTGGCGAGTCGGGTGGCAACATCCTCGAAGTGCACCACCAGCGCCTTTTCATCGATATTCCTGCCAAGGCGGCCGAGCTCGACCTTATGGTGGAGACACGCGATGCCGAGAGCGGCCGCGACATGGTGGCCAAGCTGCAGGCCGCCGGGTTCGCCGTGCACCTCATGAGTTCGTCGGCCACGGCGGGGGTCTAAGTGGCGCGGCGTGTGGCTTTGGGGCCGCGCTAGGCCAAACATCATCGTTAACGGGGCGTGGGGATGCTTGATCCCCAGGCACCCGGACTGCATAAAGTATTGGTGCGCTTGGTGGTGCCCCGGGGGGGTGGCTCCTGCCAGTGCGATCGTTCCTGCGGGAAGGGAACTACGTCGTGATTGCTGCAAAATGCAGCGGGCCGGCGATGACCCCGCGTGAACCGCAGGCGGACGGAAAGTACCCGGGGGCATGTTCTTTCTAATCGGCTTAATCGTTGTCATTGGATCCGTGCTGGGCGGCTACCTGCCCCACGGAGACATCCGCTTGCTGAATCAGCCGCTCGAAGTGCTGATCATCTTCGGCGCTGCGACGGGCGCTTACATCATTTCGAACCCGAAGTCGGTGCTGGGAGCTACGCCCAAGCACCTCGGGCGCGTCTTCAAGGGTCCCCCGCACAAGAAGTCCGACTACGTGGAACTTCTGGTGATGCTCTATTCGATCTTCCGCCTAGCCAAGGCGAAGGGAATGCTGGCGCTCGAGCAGCAGATCGAGAAGCCGGATGAGAGCGCGCTGTTCTCCGCCTTCCCCTCGTTCCTCGGCAAGGACGCGGCGGTGGAGTTCATCTGCGACTACCTGCGCCTGATGACCATGGGCACCGACAACCCCCATGAGATGGAAGCGCTGATCGACGAGGACCTCGAGTCGCAGAAGCACGAGGCACATGCCGTGAGCCATGCCATCACCGCCATGTCCGACGGCCTGCCCGCCTTCGGCATCGTCGCGGCGGTGTTGGGCGTCATCGTCACCATGTCGTCGATCACCGAGCCGCCCGAGGTGCTGGGCCGCCTGATCGGCGGCGCCCTTGTCGGCACGTTCCTCGGCGTGCTGCTCGCCTATGGCCTGATCGGCCCGATCGCCAAGAGCCTGGGCGCCTATGGCGATGCCGACATCAAGTACTACCAGTGCATAAAGGCTGGCCTGCTCGCCCACATGGCGGGCTATGCACCCGCCGTGTCCGTGGAATTCGCGCGCAAGACGCTGCTGCACCACGACCGCCCGACCTTCCAAGAGTTGGAAGAAGCCGTCCAAGCCGCCCCGAAGGTGGGCTAGGGCCATGGCTGGCAAGCAGGGCGGCAAGCTTGCCGGCAAGGAAGAGGCTCCGGTTCAGCCGATCATCGTGCGCCGCATCAAGAAGATCGAAGGCGGACACCATGGCGGCGCCTGGAAGGTCGCCTACGCCGACTTCGTGACCGCCATGATGGCGTTGTTCCTGCTGCTTTGGCTGCTGAACGCCACCACCGACGAACAGAAGATCGGCCTTTCCGACTATTTCGCGCCCACCGCCGTCACCCTCGCCCGCTCCGGCTCGGGCGGCTTGCTCGCCGGGCGCAGCATGTCGTTGGAAGGCGCCCGCGTCGGTGATGGCGCCCCCGTCGTGATGGCGCAGATCGCGCCGCCGCCGCCAGGCGCCGCGCCCACCAACACCCAGGTCCAGGAGCAGGATGCCCAGCGCCGCCGCGCGCAGGCCGAGCAGGACCGCTTCGACGAGGCGCGCGCCTCGCTCGAGAAGGCGCTCGAGTCCAACCCGCAGGTCGCGGCGATGAAGGAGAACATCCGCATCGACATGACGCCGGAAGGCATGCGCATCCAGCTGGTCGACAAACAGGGCGGCTCGCTGTTCCCGTCCGGCTCGGCACAGATGCCGGAACGCACCCGCGCGCTGGTCAACCAGATCGCCCAGGTCATCAGCTCGCTGCCGAACAACCTGTCGGTGTCGGGCCACACCGATGCGAGCCCGTTCAACGCCGGCGCCGGCTACACGAACTGGGAGCTGTCGTCCGACCGCGCCAACGCCAGCCGCCGTGCGCTGCAGACCTCGGGAATCCCGATGGACCGCATCACCCAGGTGGTGGGCAAGGCCGACACCGAACCGTTGACGCCCGCCGATCCGTTCCTGCCGGAGAACCGCCGCATCGACATCGTGTTGCTGCGCCAGTCCCCCGTCCTGCCACCCAGCCTGCGCTACAGCCTGCGCTAACATGCGGCGCCGCCGGGTCGATCCCGGCGCGCATCGCACCATATCGATGCCGGTGCGCGTCCTATCCCTTCCCAGCTACGCCAAGACCCCGCGCTTGCACGATATTCAGGGGTGCGGGCCTTGTCGGTGGCCGGTCGCTGCTCTAGCCTATTCTGCGTACCTCGGAGGAGACTGATGAAGGTCCCAGACCGGACCGTGCACCGCTTCTTCGCGACTCCCACGGCACCCTGCCCTTACCTGCCGGGCCGCACGGAGCGGAAGCTGTTCACGCCGTTGGTCGGCGGCGATCCCAATCGCCTGCACGACCTTTTGTCCGCCTCCGGATTCCGGCGCAGCCAGAGCATCGTCTACAAACCTGCGTGCGACGGTTGCCGTGCGTGCGTGCCGGTGCGCATCCGTGCCGGCGACTTTGTCGCCTCGCGCACCCAGAAGAAGATCGAGCGCCGCAACGCCGACCTCATCGTGCGTGCGCAGCCGCCGCTCGCCACCGCCGAGCAGTACGCCCTTTTCCGCCGCTACCAGCGCAGCCGCCACGCCGACAGCGGCATGGCGAACATGGATTTCGGCGACTACCAGGACATGATCGAGGACACGACGGTGGACACCGCCGTCGTCGAGTTCCGCCACACCGATGGCCGCCTGTTGGGCGCGTGCCTGTCGGACAAGATGGGCGACGGATTCTCGCTCTGCTATTCGTTCTTCGACCCCGACGAGCCGCGCCGCAGCATGGGCTCGCACATGGTGATGTGGCACGTGCAGGAAGCGGCGCGCCTGAACCTGCCGTACGTCTATTTGGGCTACTGGATCGCCGAGAGCCCGAAGATGGCCTACAAGGCCAACTTCCGCCCGCTCGAAGGCCTCGTGCTGGCGCTGCAAGGCTGGCGCGACCTGACGCCGGAAACCGACACCGACCTCGAAGACGAGGAAGACGACTACGAAGTTCCGAACGGAATTCGCTAGTCGAGAGAAACAAGGGCCCCGGCAAGACCGGGGCCCTTCTCGTTTCTAGTCGCGGAAGCGGCGCACGACGTTCCAGGCAATCGGCAGCAGCGCCGCTGCGAGCAGCAGCTTCACCAGATCGCCGACGAGGAACGGGATCATGCCGGCGTTCAGCACGCGCAGCATGTCCCAGCCGGCGACGCCACGGATGGCGACCAGCACGGTGTAGAGCCAGGCGAGCCCGAACACGTAGATGACGGCGGAGCCGATCAGCATGGCGAGGCCCGCCGTGACGGGCGAGCGATCCCAGAAGCGGCGCTCGCACAGCCAGCCGACGATGCCGGCGGCGGCGACGAAGCCATAGAGATATCCGGCCGTGGTGCCGAGGAAGTACGCCGGGCCCGGCACGGCTGCGCCGGAGAACACCGGCAGACCGAAGAAGCCCGCGGCGAGATAGCCGAGCACCGTGACGGCGCCGAGCGGCCAGCCGTATGCGGCGCCGATCACCAGCGCGCCGAAGGTCTGCATGGTCATGGGCACCGGCCACATCGGCACCTGGATCTTGGCGCACAGCGTCATGAACGCGACGCCCGCCACCACCAGCACCGCGCTGCGCAGAAGCTTGTTGCCCTCGCGCGCCGGCCAGGCGGCCTCGGCGAGGCTCATCGATGCAACGTTGGTTTGCACGTGTTGTCCCTCCTCAACGCGGCTTTGCTGCCGCGGGTCTCGTAATCCGGTGGAAGCGCAAGCGCAAGCGCCGCCATCCATGCTTCGACAAGCTCAGCATGAGGGCCGTTCCGAAGGCCTCGCCCTGAGCCTGTCGAAGGGCGGCGAGCTACTCACCGCTCGTCGAAGCGGTTGGAGCGCGGGAAGCCCTTGGGGGCCAGGCGGCCGGCCTGGGCGCGGGCGCCCATCCAGTCGCGGACTGCCGTTTCCGTGCGCTCGCGGCCGCCGAGCTTCCAACTCAGGCCTTCTTTCCTCGTGAACACCTTCACGTCGGAGAGGCCGCCGTCGCTGTAGCGCTGCAGCATGACGCCGCGGCCCTTCGTCATTTCGGGCAACTCGGCAATCGGGAACAGCAGCAACTTGTGGTTCTCGCCCACCACGGCGACGGTGTCGCCGACGGCGGGCACCGCCACCACCGCGCTCTCGCCATCGGGCAACGTGAGCGCGGCGCGGCCGTTCTTGGTCTGCGCCAGGGTATTGTCGCTGTCGACGATGAAGCCGCGCCCATCGTGCGACGCGACCAGGATCTTCTCGCCCGGCCGCCAGATGCGCAGCTCCAAGATCTCGTCATTCTCGCCGAGGTCGAGCATCAGCTTCACCGGCTCGCCGTGGCCGCGCCCGCGCGGCAGCTTGTCGGCGGGAATCGTGTAGAAGCGGCCGTTCGAGGCGAACAGGCTGAGCTTGTCGGTGCTTTCCGCGGCAAACCAGAAGCGCGCGCGGTCGCCTTCCTTGTACGACGTGCTGCCGTCGTCCTCGGCGTGGCCCTTCACGGCGCGAATCCAGCCCTTGGCCGAGCAGATGACGGTGATCGGCTCCTTCTCGACCATCGCCTCGACCGGCACGTCGATGACCGCGGGCGCGTCGGCGATCTCGGTGCGGCGCTTGCCGAGTACGGTCTTCTGGCCGAAGCGCGTCTTGATGTCCTTGATCTCGTCCGAGATCACCGACCAGCGCTTGCCGTCATCCTTCAGGATGGCGTTGAGTTCCTTGCGCTGCTTTTCGAGCGCGTCGTTCTCTTCCTTGATCTGCATCTCGTCGAGCTTGCGCAGGCGGCGCAGGCGCAGATCGAGGATCGCCTCGGCCTGGCGATCGGTGAGCTTGAAGCGCTTGATCAGGACGGGTTTCGGCTCGTCCTCGCGGCGAATGATGCGGATCACCTCGTCCACGTTCAGGTACACGAGCAGATAGCCGCCGAGCACCTCGAGGCGGTCTTCGGCCTTGGCGAGGCGATACTGCGTGCGGCGCAGCACGACCTCGTGGCGGTGATCGAGGAACGCCTGCAGCGCCTCGCGCAAATCCATGACGCGCGGCACGCGATCGGGCCCAAGCACGTTCAGGTTCAGCGGGATACGCGCTTCCAGCTCGGACAGCCGGAACAGCGATTCCATCAGCACCTTGGGCTCGACGGTGCGCGCCTTGGGTTCCAGCACGAGGCGGATGTCCTCGGCCGATTCGTCGCGCACGTCGGCGAGCAGCGGCACCTTTTTGTCATTGATCAGAGCCGCGATGCGCTCGATCAGGCGCGACTTCTGCACCTGGTAGGGAATCTCGGTGACGACGATCTGCCAGGTGCCGTGCGGCAGCTCTTCGGTGTGCCAGCGCGCGCGCACGCGGAAGCTGCCGCGGCCGGTCTTGTAGGCTTCCAGGATCGTCTCACGCGCTTCGACCAGGATGCCGCCGGTGGGGAAATCGGGGCCCGGCACCAGCTCGGTCAGCTTGGCGGCCGTGGCGTTCGGGAACTTGATGAGGTGCAGGAGCGCGTCGCACAACTCGCCGGCATTGTGCGGCGGGACCGAGCACGCCATGCCGACGGCGATGCCATTGGCGCCGTTCGCCAGCAGGTTCGGGAAGGCGGCCGGCAGCACGATGGGCTCGTGCTCCTCGCCATCGTAGGTGGGGCGGAAATCGACGGTGCCTTCGTCGATGTCGGCCAGCAGCGCCTCGGCGACGCCCGTGAGACGCGCCTCGGTGTAGCGCATGGCCGCGGCGCCATCGCCATCGACGTTGCCGAAGTTGCCCTGGCCGTCGACCAGCGGATAGCGCGCGGCGAATTCCTGGGCGAGCCGCACGAGGGCGTCGTAGACCGCCTGCTCGCCGTGCGGGTGGAACTTGCCGATGACGTCGCCGACGACGCGCGCGCACTTCTTGTAGCCGGACGCCGGATCGAGGCGCAGCAGGCGCATGGCGTACAGCAGGCGGCGATGCACCGGCTTCAGGCCATCGCGCACATCGGGCAGCGAGCGCGAGGTGATGGTCGAGAGCGCGTAGGCGAGATACCGCTCGCTCAGCGCGTCCGAAAGGGCGACCTCGCGGATGTTGCCTTGTCTCTCGGCGACGGTGACGTCGCCCTTGGACCGGGAACCAGTGGAACGCTTTGCCATGGGCCGGTTTATACCACAGCTAGTGGTTTGCGCGCCCCAGCCGCTCTAGCAGTCGAGCCCGCGCCGGCAGGCCGGTGCGGTGGTCGGCGAGCGCCTGGGGCAGGTAGCCGCCCGTGAGCGCCAGGGCATCGAGGACGGCCGCCTGGCGTGCGCGCGGGTCGGCCGGCGCCGGCTGGCCGGCGAGCAGCGGCACGCGCGAGGCGGCCACCGCCTCCAGCCCGAAGCCGAGCGCCGCCAGCAAGCCAAGCTCCCAGCGCGCATAGGTGACCGGCCAGTCCTCGGCGGTGGCGATGGCGTCGAGCAGCGCCGCGAACTGGGTGTAGCTCGCCGCCTCCGGCTCCCGCTCGGGCAGCGCCGCATCGACGGTTTCGGTCGCCGCGGTGTAGGCCGCAAGACGCGCCGCGTCGTGCATCACATCGGCCGCCCGGGCGCGCACCAGTTCGACCGTGAACGTGCCGAGCTGATCCGACAGCCGCGCCCGCCACGTCAGCTGCACCTCGTTGCCCGCCTGCAATACCGACCGCACCCGCCGCCCCGCCCCGCCGCGCACGAGCCCGGCATGGCGGCCGTGCTGCGCGGTGAGCAGATGCACGATGGCGGACGTCTCGCCGTGCTTGCGCGCAGACAGAACGATGCCGGTGTCGGACCATTGCATGCGAGACGTGTACCACGCACGCGACGCACCCGCCGCGCGCATCTTCAGCCGCGGAAATGCTGGGTTCTGAGCTCGGGAAGAGGTGCGCGAGGCGGCGCTGGTTGTGGCGCTGCACGAAGTGTGTGTTCCACTGCGAATCGCAGAATCTACGCAAATCACCGGCCCGTGATCTGCACCCGCGGCGATGCTGGAAACATACGGAGCGTTGGTGGTGACGCGCGGCATCGGACCGAGATGGTGGTGCGCGCAGGCCGCGGCGAATCACGAACGCTTGGTTCCAAAGGTTAACGAGGCCACCGATGGCGTGATGCAGTTCACAGTTGACGTGGAAGCGGGCGCATACACTGCCGCAAGCAGGGCCACTTTCGGACCTTGCCGTTCATGGGGGATGAACGCAATGGAGGCCTCGCGCCAAATCGGCAACGCTCTGGCTCTGGCACTCTTGCTGCTTATCTCGGCTAACGCGGACGCTCAGCAGCCAACGTTGATCGTCACTGGAGCAGACGTTGTCAACGTTCGCATCGGTCCGAGCACAGAAACCGATGTCCTTCAGAGACTCGGCCGAGGAGCCCAGTTGCGCGCAGTCGGCAGGGTTGGCGAATGGTACGTTGTCCAGATCGACGAACAGCGGCAAGGATTCATTCTTGGAACGCTCGTTACCGCGATCGACATCACCGCCCCAGCACAGAGCGATACCCGCACGCCGTCTGGCGATGTCCCTCCCGCTGGGGCGATTGGTGCCGGGTTCGGCCTCGTCGGATTACTGGTCGGCCTTCTTGGTTTCCGGAGTCGCAGGGCCGCACGCGCGGTGGCGAAACGCCTGAGACTGCAATTGGAGTCGTCGGGCGCGCTTTCTGTGATCGAACTGGAAGAGCGGCGAAACGCCGCTCAGCGCTCCCTGCAAGATCACGAGAGGATGCTGAGCCAACGTACAGCGGAAGTGGAACATGAACTCAAGGCGCAACGGGACCAACTGTCCGAGATCCGAAAGACAATCGTAGTCACCGAAGAGCTAGCTTTGCTGCAGGAGGCTGGCGTCTACAAGTATAGGCACCCGCTTTCCGACATCGTCGCATATGAGAAGGAACTTCTACGAATCGAGCATGACATCAGAGAGATGGTGAAGAAGGACGGCGGAGCCGTCCTATCAGCAACGGATTGGACGGTAAACGGCTCGAAGCGCGAAGGCCGGACAATGCTCCGGAACTTCTCAAAATTGATGTTGCGTGCTTTCAACGCTGAAGCAGACAACCTCGTCCGCACATTGAGGCCTTACAAGCTCGACTCTGCGCTAGCGCGGCTACGGAAAGTGTCTGAGACGATTGCGAAACTCGGCGAGACCATGCACATCCGCGTCTCCACGAAGTACTTGCGTCTTAGAGAGTCCGAACTGGAGCTTACGGCCGACTTTCTCCAAAAGCAGGAGGAAATCAAGGATGCCGAGCGCGCAGTGCGAGACCAGGCGCGCGAGGAACGCAAAGCTGTGCAGGAGATGGAGAGGGCACGCGAGAAGCTAGAGAAGGAGCGGCAGCACTATCAGAACGCGTTGCAGGCCGTACTCGCCAACGGCGACGAGCACGCTGCGGCCGAATTACGGGCAAGAATCGAGGAGGTTCGCGACAAGATGGAGGATGTCGAGAACCGCGCGGCTAACCAACGAGCCGGTTACGTGTACGTCATCTCCAACATTGGTTCATTCGGAGAGCGGGTCGTGAAGATTGGCATGACGCGGCGGCTCGACCCCGAGGAACGTATTCGGGAACTGAGCGATGCATCGGTGCCGTTTAACTTTGACATCCACGCCTTGTTCTTCTCCGAGGACGCCGTGGGTATCGAGACCAAAATGCATCAGCGCCTTGCCGAGACCCGTGTAAATGTCGTCAACCGCCGACGAGAGTTCTTCCGTGCAACACCGACCGAAGTTAGGGCGCACTTGAGCGCGCTGGCCGGACAGTTGCTTGAGTTTCATGAGGTTGCCGAAGCACTCGAATATCGCCAGTGCATCGGCGGCGCTCCGAAGCCCGAAGGTTCCGTCGCAGCAGCGTAGCCGCCTTAGCGCTCCGCTACCGGGAGACGCCTTGTCTGCTTGATGGAGCAATGGCCCTGTCCTTGCACATGGATTTGAGCGTTACCACTCCCCCTGGACGAGGCAATGGCGGGCCCAGTGGCAGTGAGCGACTTCACAGCACGGAGCCCAACAAACCTGCGAACTGAGGTCTCTGCTGTCCAGCACGGGACAACCATGAAGCCTATATCGCGGGTCCATATCGCGGTCACCGAGAGCGATGCCTTTGAACAGGGGGCGGATGTCCTCTTGCTGAAGTACGCGCGGAAATCATACGGCCTCGACAAGGAGGCATACGAACGTATCCTGGCTACCGGAGCGCGTGTCCAGTTGCCAGCGGTAGGCACCAGCATCTGGTGCGCAGCGGCAGATAGTCCGGGTCCACGTGCATATCTCTTCACGGGCGTTAAGGCGCTCGGTGAGCTGAGCTATCCCGATCTGCGCGCTTTTGTGCGAATCAGCTTGGCATCGCTTTACGAACAGAACCGAGACGTCGCACACGTCGCCTTGACTGTGCACGGAGCCGGCTTCGGGCTTGACGAGATCGAAGCATTTGCGTCCCAACTCGGTGGAATTCTGGATGCTATCGAGACTGGTCGTTTTCCGCAGGGATTGGCGCGGATTTCGTTCGTGGAACGGAACCGTAATCGCGCAGAGCGCCTCAAGGCGGCTCTCGAGAAACTACTTCCAGGCGGAGTGGTTTCGCTCCGCGGAAGAAGCGGGGATTCGGTTGGAACTACTGTTCGCGACGCGGGATACCGATCCGCGGAGAAGCGCCGGGCCTTTGTTGCAATGCCCTTCGACCCTTCAATGGAGGATGCATTCCACTACGCGATGCAGGGCGCGACTCACCGGCAAGAAATGCTTTGTGAACGCGTCGATTCGTCGGCATTCACCGGCGACATCCTGGAGCGCATCAAGAAACAAATTGAGACCGCGACCATAGTTATCGCTGACCTCACGGATGCAAATGCCAACGTGTACCTTGAGGTTGGGTATGCATGGGGACGAGGCGTGCCAACCGTCCTAGTAGCAAGGGTCGGAACGGAACTCAAATTCGACGTCCGTGGTCATCGCTGCTTGTTCTACGCAGGCATAAGGGACCTTGAGAACAAATTGGACCAGGAACTTCCGCCGCTTCTGTCACGCCTGGGAAGCTAGCTCCACGGAAATCCAATCTGGCTCCGACGCGGGTGTGTCGATTTGGCCGCGACGCGCCGCCCCAAACACTCCCCTCTCCCTCCACAGCATGTCCGGCAGCTTTAGCGTGCGCATGACACCCGGTGTCGATTGTTCAGCACCGTTCGGCCTCCCCGGTGAGTTGCTTGGCGCGCAGGCGGGACCAGAGAAGCGTTTCGGCTTCGGTCATGGTGCGGCGCAAGGTGCGCGCTCGCTGGATGGACCGGGGCGTCGTCACCCCCTCTCCCTCCCCTCTCCCTGCAGGGACAGGGGTTTACGTGCGTTTGTAGTCGAGGCCCATTTCGCGCCAGCGGGCGGGTTCGTCGATCCAGCCGGGGCGGACGGAGACTTGCAGGAAGAGGTGCACGGGGCGGCCCAATAGTTCGGTGATTTCCAGGCGGGCCTTGGTGCCGATGTCGCGCAGGAGCGTGCCGCCTTTGCCGAGGATGATCGGCTTGTGCGATTCGCGGGCGATGTAGATGCGCTGGTCGATGCGCACGCCCTTCTTTGGCCCGCGTTCTTCCCAGTTTTCGGTTTCCACCGTGAGGCCGTAGGGCAGCTCGTCGTACACGGAGAGGAAGAGTTTTTCGCGCGTGATTTCCGCGGCCAGGAACCGCATTGGCGCGTCGGCCATTTGGTCGGGCGGGTAGTGCCAGGGGCCCTTCGGCATCTTCGACACGAGGAACGACTTCAGCTGTTCGACGCCGCTGCCGTTCAGCGCCGAGATCATGAAGACGTCGGTGAACGCGGACTCCGGTGAGATGACCCCTTCCCCGGCGTCGCCCTGGGAAGGGTTGGGATTGGTGAGCGACTGCGCGAGCGCGAGCAGCGTCGGCTTCGCAACCAAGTCGACCTTGTTCAGCACAAGGATGGCCTTGCGCCGATGGCGCTGCAGGCCTTCGACAATGCGGGCGGTGTCGTCGCCGAGGGTGTCGGGCTTGCGGCGCGCGTCCACCATGACCACGGCGAGGTCGGCGTCCTTCATGCCGCTCCACGCGGCTTCGACCATCGCGCTGTCGAGCGCGCGCTTGGCGGCGAAGATGCCGGGCGTGTCGTGCAGCACCATCTGCACGTCGCCCACCAGGGCGATGCCGGTGATGCGCGTGCGCGTGGTCTGCACCTTGGGTGTCACGATGGACACCTTGGAGCCGACCAGCGCGTTGACGAGCGTGGACTTGCCGGCGTTGGGAGCGCCGAGGATCGCTACGGTGCCGAAGCGCTGGGCTTCGGGCGGTGGCAGATCGGGGGAAACCGGTGCCTGTTCAAGCACCGCGTTCCGTCATCCCAACTTGTAGCAGTGCAGCGGCCGCTTCTTGTTCTGCGGTGCGCTTGGAGTTGCCGCGGCCCGAGGACGAGCCGATGCCCGAGACCACCGCCTCGACCAGGAAGGTCGGCGCGTGCGGGGGGCCTTCGGTCGCCAGCATGTTGTACGCGGGCGGGCCGACCTTTTTGCGATGCGCCCATTCCTGCAGCAGGGTCTTGGGATCCTTGTCGGCGCCGGCCTGCTCTTCCAGCATCGGTGTCCAGAAGCGTTCGACGAACCGGCGGGCGGCATCGAGGCCGCCGTCGACGTAGAGCGCGCCAATCACCGCTTCGCACGCATCGGCCAGGATGGCGGGCTTGGTGGCGCCGCCGGTCGCACGCTCGCCGCGCGCCATGCGCAGATGGCCGCCGAGGTTGAGCTGCGTCGCGACCCGGGTGCACGACTCGCGGCGCACCAGGCCGTTGTAGCGGAGGGCCAGTTCGCCTGCGTCGGCTTTCGGGAAGCGCTCCATCAATTGGCGCGCCACCAGAAGGCCGAGCACACGATCACCCAGGAATTCGAGCCGCTCGAAATCGGCCACCGGGGTCGCACTGGCCGCGCCCGCCGAGGGGTGCGTCAGCGCCTCGATCAGCAGGCCGGGCTGGGCGAACGGATGTTCGAGCGCCACCTGCAGGCTG
Source organism: uncultured Alphaproteobacteria bacterium (assembly GCA_903907895.1). GTDB lineage: Bacteria > Pseudomonadota > Alphaproteobacteria > UBA2966 > CAIVPW01 > CAIVPW01. Next base: position 8,184 of record CAIVPW010000158.1, on the reverse strand, counting down.
GTTAGGGGTTCACTTCGTAAGTCCATTCGGTCTTCCTAGCCTGGATCCGTCCTCAAAGAGGTTAATAGGCGATGGTAGCGGATGGAGGTAGGCCATTTCCAGACCTCCCATAGCCTCGCCTCGCCATTGGTCGAGAAGAAGAGGACCTCGGCCCGGCCCACCAGATTCTCGGCCGGAACCTGGCCCACGTCGGCAAACCGGCTGTCGCGCGAATTGTCGCGGTTGTCGCCCATCAGGAAATAGTGACCGGGCCGCACCAGGAATTCCTCGGTGTCGTCCTGGGCGGAGCGGTAGCGGTCGAGGGTCAGGTAACCGGCGCCGTTGGCGGCCGTCTCCTGGAACACCTGACTGGCGCCGGTGCGGTCGCGCCAGGAATTCTGCCCCATGGCGCCTTCGACCGGCTGGCGCGGCAGGGGCTGGCCGTTGACGTAGACGATGCCTTCCTTCACCTGCACACGATCGCCCGGCAGGCCGACGAGGCGCTTCACGTAGTCGGTGACGCCATCGCTTGGCAGCTTGAACACCACAATGTCGCCGCGCGCCGGCGCGCGCCCGAACAGGCGGCCGTCGAACAGCGGCACGCTGAATGGCAGCGAGTGATGCGAGTAGCCGTAGGCATACTTCGAGACGAGGAAGTAGTCGCCGACCTCGAGCGTCGGCAGCATCGATTCCGACGGCACGCTGAACGGCTCGTACGCGACGGTGCGAATGCCGAGCGCCACCACCACCGCGAACAAGAGGGTCTTGAGCGTTTCGGCGACGCCGCCGCGTTCGGCACGCGTGTCGGCCTGGATGGACATGCTTACAGGCGGTTGAAGCTCAACAGGCGATTCCAGCGGATGGCGGAGGGCCACTTCCAGATCTCCCAAACGCGCGCGCTGCCGTCCACGGAGAAGAAGATCAGCCCGGCCCGTCCCTCGAGGCCCTCGAAGAAGATCATGCCGAAGTCGGAGAAGCGGCTGTCGTGGGAGTTGTCGCGGTTGTCGCCCATCATGAAATAGAAGCCATCGGGCACGACGTAGGTTTGCGTCGAGTCCTGGGGCGTGACGGCGCGGTCGAGCGTCAGATACGTGGCGCCGTTCGACAGGGTCTCGCGATAGACGCGGCTGCCGCGCGCGACCTCCTGCTCGGCGGACGACAGCGTGGCGGTCTCGACGAGTTCCTTCTTCACTTCCACGTCGTTGATCCACAGCGTGCCGCCGCGCATCTGCAGGCGGTCGCCCGGCAGGCCGATGAGGCGCTTCACATAGTCGGCGCCATCATCGCCGCCGCGCTGGAAGACGATGACGTCGCCGCGAGCCGGCTGGCGCGGCAGCACGCGGCCCTCGAACAGCGGCGGGCCGAAGGGCAGCGAGTAGCGCGAATAGCCGTAGGGCCACTTCGAGATGAAGAAGTAGTCGCCGACCAGCAGCGTGGGCAGCATGGATTCCGACGGCACGCTGAACGGCTCGAAGGCGAGCGTGCGGATCACCAGCGCGATGCCGATGGCGTACGCCAGCGTGCGGATCGTCTCCCCCACTCCGCCTTCCTGCTTGTTCCTGCGTGCCATATGCGAAACGTGTCCTTCCTGAAGCGTCTTAGGAACCGGGCTGAACCGAAGTGATCATGACGACGGCAGAAGCCATCGGCGGCTCGTCGGTGAGGGTGATGTCGATGCGCGCGTCCATGCCGGCGGGCGTGATGGCGCGCAGCCGTTCCAGCGCGCCGCCGGTGAGCTCCATGGTCGGGCGGCCGGTTGGCAAATTTACGACGCCCATGTCGCGCCAGTACACGCCGTCGCGGAACCCGGTGCCGAGCGCCTTCGAGCACGCTTCCTTGGCGGCGAAGCGCTTGGCGTAGGATTGGACGCGGTTGGCGCGCGATTCCGAGCGTGCGCGCTCGATGGGCGTGAAGATGCGATCGAGAAACCGCTCGCCGTGGCGCTCGAGCGCCTTCTCGATGCGGCGGATGTCGATGAGGTCGGAGCCGAGGCCGATCATCATGGCTTTGCGCTTCCTGGGCGCCCGGCGTCCATCGCCGCACGCATCTGGCGCACGGCCGCATCGAGGCCGATGAACACGGCTTCCGCCACGATGGCGTGACCGATGTTCAACTCGACGCACTGCGCAATCCGCGCGACGGGACCGACGTTGTGTACCGTGAGCCCGTGGCCGGCGTGCACTTCGAGACCGATTTGCGCAGCGAACGCCGACGCCTCCACCAGGCGCACGAGTTCGTGCTGTTGCGCGGCGCCGGACTTGTTGCAGTACTCGCCGGTATGGAGTTCGAGCGCAGGCGCGCCGACATCCCTCGTCGCTTCCACTTGCGCGCGATCGGGGTCGATGAACAGCGCGACCTGGATGCCGGCATCGTTCAGGCGCTGCACCATGGCGGGCAACGTCTTGCGCGCCGCGATGACGTTGAGGCCGCCCTCGGTGGTGAGTTCCTGGCGGCGCTCCGGCACGATGCAGACCGCGTGCGGCTTGGTCTTGAGCGCGATGGCGACCATCTCATCGGTGGCCGCCATCTCCATGTTGAGCGGCAGCGGCACTTCGGCCTTCAGGCGCGCGATGTCGGCATCGGTGATGTGACGACGATCCTCGCGCAGGTGCGCGGTGATGGAATCGCCGCCCGCCTTCAGCACGACGTGCGCCGCGCGCAGAGTGTCCGGCTCGCGCCCGCCGCGCGCGTTGCGCAGCGTGGCGACGTGATCGATGTTGACGCCCAGGCGCAGGGCAAGGGGGCGGGTCGGATTGGCCAAGGAAGCCGCGGGGAACTCTCGACGCAGGAAAGGCCACCCTAGCCGCAAGGGCACCCAAACTCAATTCGGCCGGGACCCGAGGGCGGATCGCCTAAGGCCATTACGGGCCGGAGGTTTTAGCCCCTGAGGCGCTCGACGCTCGAGATGGCCGGGTCGATGCGGAGGGCGGCGATGATGTTGGTGAGGTGCTGCAGGTCGCGCACCTCGACGTCGACGCGCATTTCGAAGAAGTCGGGGTTGCGGTCGGTGATCATCAGGTTGGAGATGTTGCCGTTGTTGCGCGCGATCACCGTGGACAGGGTGGACAGGGCGCCGGGCTGGTTGGCCAGCACCGTGCGCAGGCGCGCGGTGTGGACCTCGTCGACGTTGGCGTCGGCTTCCCAGGCGACGTCGATCCAGCGTTCGGGGCTCTCGGCGAAGGATTCCAGCGTCTCGCAGTCGATGGTGTGGATGGTCACGCCCTTGCCCGCCGAGACGATGCCGACGATGCGGTCGCCGGGCAGCGGGTGGCAGCAGGTGCCGAAGTGCACGGCCATGCCGGGGATGAGGCCGCGGATGGGGATGGCGTGGTCGCCGCCCTTGCCGGACTTCTTGCGCACGGCGCGCACCTCGCGCCCTTCGGCCTTGCCGTCGCCGTCCTTCTTTCGTGCCGCCTCGCGCGCCTCGCGCGCCTTGACGGCCTCGCCGGGCAGCACGGCTTCGACCACCGCGCGGGCAGTGACGTGGCCATCGCCAACCACGACGAGCAGGTCGTCCACCGTCTTCTGGCGCAGCGCCTTCAACGCGGGCGCCAGCGCTTCGTCCTTGACGCCTTCGTGGCCAAGCTCGGCGAAGGCCTTGGTGAGCATGGCGCGGCCGAGCTGGGCGTACTGCTGATGCTCCTGCTTGGCGCGGAAGCGGCGGATGGCGGCGCGGGCGCGGCCGGTGACGACGAACGACTCCCAGCTGAGCTGCGGTGTCTGTGCGCCCGAGCGGATGATCTCGACCTGGTCGCCGTTCTTGAGCTGCGTGCGCAGCGGCACGATGCGGCCGTTGACCTTGGCGCCGACGGTGGTGTCGCCGATGTCGGTGTGCACGGCGTAGGCGAAATCGACGGCAGTGGCGCCACGCGGCAGCGCGATCAGGCGGCCACCGGGCGAGAAGCAGAACACCTGGTCCTGGAACATCTCGAGCCGGGTGTTCTCGAGGAATTCCTCGGGGCTCTCGGCATGGTCGAGGATTTCCAGCAGCTCGCGCACCCAGCGGTACTGGGTGCCGTCCACGCCGGACGCACCCTGCTTGTAGACCCAGTGCGCGGCGACACCGAGCTCGGCCTCGTTGTGCATGTCGCGCGAGCGAATCTGTATCTCGATGCGGTGCTTTTCGGGGCCGATCACCGTCGTGTGGATAGAGCGGTAGCCGTTGGGCTTGGGCGTCGAGATATAGTCCTTGAAGCGCTGCGGCACCATCTGGAAGGCACCGTGCACGACGCCGAGCGCGCGGTAGCAATCCTCGCGCGCCGGCACGATGACGCGGAACGCGACGATGTCGGAGAGCTGTTCGAACGAAATGGAATCGCGCTCCATCTTCTGGAAGATCGACCACGGCCGCTTCTCGCGGCCCTGCACCTCCGCCTCGATGCCGGCCTGGCTGAGCGTAAGGCGCAGCTGCGACGTGATGCGGCCGACGAGATCGCCGGAGCGCGCACGCAGGTAGCGCAGGCGCGCCAGCACGGAGTCGCGCGCGTCCGGATTGACGTGAGCAAAGGCGAGGTCTTCGAGCTGCTCCTTGAGATCCTGCATCCCGATGCGCTCGGCGAGCGGCGCATAGATGTCCATGGTCTCTTGGGCGATGCGGCGGCGTTTCTCGGGATCGCCGTGACCGGCCAGCGTCTGCATGTTGTGCAGGCGGTCGGCGAGCTTGACCAGCAGCACACGGATGTCGTTCGACATCGCCAGGAACAGCTTGCGCCAGTTCTCGGCCTGCGGCTTGGCGCCTTCCGGCATCTCGAGTTGCGACAGCTTGGTGACGCCATCCACCAGCCGCGCCACCTCGACGCCGAAGTCGCGTTCGATCTCGTCGTGCGTGGCGAGCGTGTCTTCGACGACGTCATGCAGCAGCGCCGTGGCGATCGAGGCGCCATCGAGCTTCATGTCGGCGAGGATGCTGGCGACTTCGACCGGATGGGCGAAGTACACCTCGCCCGACTTGCGCAGCTGCGAGCCGTGCGCCTTCATCGAGAACTGGTACGCGCGGCGTACCAGGGACTCGGCGGCGGGGTCGTAGCCCCGCACGCGCTCGATGAGTTCTTGCTGGCGGTTCATGGCGAGGAGTCTACTCCTCGCGCGCGCCCAGGTTCTCTAAACCACATGCACGCGGGGGCCCGAGGGCGCCCCGCATGCCGGCCGGGAATGCTACGGACGGTTGTCCTCCGGCGACGGCGCATCGCCCGGCTCGTTGGACAGCGCATCTTCGCTCTCGGCGTCCTCGCCGGGGCCAAACACTTCCATGCCTTCGGCCTCTTCGATGGCCTCGGCGGGGACGGTCTCGCCCCATTCCTTGCCGGCCATCAGGAGGGCCATGTTGTCCTCCTCGGGCTCATCGACCTCGACGTGCTTCTGCAGGCCGCGCACGAGCAGCGTGCGCAGATCCTCGATGTCGGCGCCGTCGGCGATCTCGCGCAGCGCGACCACCGGGTTCTTGTCGTTATCGCGGTCCACCTTCAGCGGCTCGCCGGCAGAGATCGCCCGCGCGCGGCGCGAGGCCAGCATGACCAGCTCGAAACGGTTGGGAACGCGAATAACGCAGTCCTCTACGGTTACCCGTGCCATCGGCGCAAATCTCCTGGGAGGCCCCGGGCAGTCCCGCGGGGCGAATGGGGAACATAAGGCCCCGGCCCCTTCAAGGCAAGGAAAACGAGACTTTTCGCGGGTTTAGCGCAGCCCGGGGAGAATGAGGCCATTGCCGCCCGGCGCCGGCTGCGCCTGACCCGGCGGCTGGGCCGCGGGATTGGCCACGACGCCGTCGGCCTGGAGCTTGGCGATGGCGCCGGTGCCGGCGCTGGCCGCCAGGCCCTCATAGCTGCCGCCGGAAAAGTGGCCCTCGGCGGTCCAGACGATCGGACCTTGGGGCACCACGAACTGGGCCGAGTAGGTCGCCACCGGGGTTTGGACCGTGTAGGGCACTTGGCGCTGTACCTCGACGCGCACGGTGCGCCGTTCGCCATCGATCACGCGGGTCTGCAACTCGGTGTCGGTGACCGTGCGGTACGAACGCGAGGTCTCGGTCCTCTCCGCGGTGTTCCACAGCACCACGGCACCATCGAGGCCGCGGGCACGCAGCTCGACCAGGACTTCCTCGGTGGTAGGCGTGCCCCGCGTGGGCGGGAAGACCTCGAGGCCCGTAACGGCGGCAAGGCCAGATTCGCGCAGCACCTCGGCCATCGCGGCCTCGGCGCTCTGGCGCTTGGCGAGCGACAGGGTCGGCGCCATCACCAGTACGCGCTGTGCCTGCACCGGCCGGGTGCGGAAGGCGGGATCGACGAAGCTCGTGTAATTGGCCGCATAGAACTGCGGGCCGCAGGCCCCCAGCAGCAGCACCAGAGCAAACCACCCTGCAAATCGCGTCACGCTTTGCCTCCTGCGGCACGGACTATAGCGCGGCGCACGGTGTCGGGGCGTGAGTCCTCGGCGCGACGGCGGTTGCGTCCGGGTTAGACCGAGTTGGGGATCGGTTCGGCGCGGCCAGTGGCGGGGAGTTCGGCGATGAGGTCGCGCACGTGCTTGTGCGACACAGGATGCTGCCATTCGGGCGCCAGCTCGGCGAGCGGCAGTAACACGAAGCTGCGCAGGTGCATGCGCGGGTGCGGCAGCTCGAGGTCGCCGGCGCGGTGGGGGCGCAGCACCAGGCCCTGGTAATCGATCAGGTCGAGGTCGATGGTGCGGGCGGCGTTGCGCGCCTCGCCTTCGCGCTTGCGGCCGAGGCCCTCCTCCACCGCCAGCAAGGCTGCGAGCAGACCGCGCGGCGGCAGCGTGGTTTGCACGGCGGCGAGGCCGTTGGTGTACCACCCCTGCGCCGATGGCGGGTCCGGCGGGCTGGTGTACCAGCGCGACCGCGCCACCACCTCGACGCCCTTTGCGGGCAGCTGGCGCAGGGATTCCTCCAAGGTGCGGCGCGGGTCGCCCCAGCGCGGATGCGGCAGGTTTCCCCCCAGCGCGACCAGGATCATCGCAAATCCCCCGAGACCGAGTGGTTGCGTTCACAATCCCGTGAAGACCCGCCCGGAACGACGAGTCTACCCCGTTCAACCCCGGATCGGGCGCGCTTTGTGGTGCGCCCAAAGTCCTGCCGTTGCCTGCGAGGATTCATGCCGCTGCAAAATCTGCATGCCAACCAGCGGATCGCCTTGTTCATCGACGGGGCAAACCTCTATGCCGCGGCACGCGCGCTGCAATTCGACATCGACTACAAGCGCCTGCTGCACCTGTTCGCGTCCCGCGCCCAATTGGTGCGCGCCTTTTATTACACCGCCTTGGTGGACGAGGCCGAGTACTCGCCCATCCGCCCCTTGGTCGATTGGCTCGACTACAACGGCTACACCCTGGTGACCAAGCCCACCAAGGAATTCACCGACGCCGCCGGGCGCAAGCGCCTGAAAGGCAACATGGACATCGAGATCGCGGTGGACATGATGAGCCTGGCGCCGCGCATGGACCACGCCTTGCTGTTCTCCGGCGACGGCGATTTCCGCCGTGTGGTCGAAGCGGTGCAGGCGCAAGGTGTGCGCGTCACGGTGCTGTCCACCTTGAAGACGCAGCCGCCCATGGTGGCGGATGACCTGCGCCGCCAGGCCGATCAGTTCATCGACCTGGCCGAACTCGCGCAGTATCTGGTGCGCGAGCCGTCCGCCACGGGCGACAACGCGAATGGCACCGGCGACGGCGAACGCAACGGCACGCCCGCACAATGGGCGCGTTCATCGCCGGCGCTCGCGTCCTAACCCCGCGCCTCCCGGCCTTGACGGCCTGAGCGCGTCGTGCGACGCGGGGCTCGTCCATGCCCGCATCCGACCAACCCCGCCAGCCGCCGCGCGATTGCCCGCTGTGCCCGCGCCTCGTGGAGTACCGCGCGGCGCTGCGCGCGCAGCACCCCGACTGGCACAACGCGCCGGTGCCGTCGTTCGGCCCACTGACTGCGCGCCTGCTGATCGTTGGATTGGCGCCGGGAGCCAAAGGCGCTAATCGCACCGGCCGGCCGTTCACCGGCGACGGCGCCGGCGAGCTGCTCTATCCGATGCTGCTCAAGCACGGCTTCGCACGCGGCATGTATCGCGCCGATCCGAATGACGGCGTGCAACTGGTGGATTGCCGCATCTCGAACAGCGCGCGCTGCGTGCCACCCGAGAACAAGCCGACCGGCGCCGAAGTCGCGACTTGCACGCGCACGTACCTGAAGGACGAAATCGC